>JAPXNL010000215.1:0-2706 GCA_033808535.1 Clostridia bacterium | reverse complement strand
TGGCAAAGTGGAAAACAGGGTTTACCACTTTGCTCACAGCTCTACTGCTGCTACTGATGACGTCCTGCCGCTACCGAATAAAATCAATTTTGGGTGTTTTCAAACTGCACTTTTCTTGACAAGTCCAGGGAGCTGCTGCGTCGCATCTCCCTGCGGTCACTCAAGCCGCCCGTTTGGGTAAGGGACCCAAAGGGCGGCGCGGGTTATGCATTGTAAGAAGTCAGTGTACAACTGATAAAAAGATTGTAGAAATATTTATTCAAAAGTTTTTGGGGGGTGTGGGGGACTTTTTCCAAAAAGTCCCCCACATCGCATCCCCTATAACTCACAAATTGCGACTACTTCAGCATCTCCTGACCGCCGGTGACGGGGAGTGCCTGGCCGGTTTCGTACTCCTGCTCGATTATGTAGGCGATCGCGCGCGCAACGTCGGCGATCCGGCAGCCGCGCCCGAGCGGCACCTTCGACTCGTAGAACTTACGCACATCGTCGGTCGTCTTCGCGCCCGGTACCTTTCCCGCGCGCAGGTACTGCACAAGCAGACCCTTTTCAGGATCCGTCCACAGCGGCCCCTCGAGGAAGTTGCCCGGACAGACCGCGTTAACCTTTATATTATACGGCGCAAGCTCGAGCGCAAAGCTCTGCGTCAGCCCGATCCCGCCGAACTTGCTGCCCGCGTATGCGAAATTCTTCTTGCTGCCCGAAAGCCCCGACTTCGAGTTGATCTCGATGATGTCGAAGAACCGTCCGGGGTCAAAACTGTGCGCCAGCTTCATCACCGCAGAGGCATATTTCGCGCACAGGAAATACGCCGTGTAGTTGACGCTCGTCACAAGCCGGAAACTGTCGAGTGTCATCTCGTCAAGCGAGCCTGCGCGCACAATCCCGGCGTTGTTGATGAAAACGTCCACGCCGCCCCAGCGGAGAACCACCGAGTTTATCATATCGGCCACCGATCTCTCGTCGGTCACGTCGCAGCGGATCGCGAGCGCAGGCGATGTTTTGCCAATCTCAGCGGCGGCGTTCTGCGCGCCCTCAAAATTCATGTCCGCGATCGCCACATACGCGCCGTCGGCGGCGAGCGCCTCGGCAATACCGCGCCCGAACCCCTGCGCCCCGCCGGTCACGACGGCAATTTTGCCCTCAAACCGCTTGCGTGTGTCAGAGCTTTCGGCCACTTTCGCGCGGTAGCTTTCGACCTCCCAGCGCGTGATAAAATCTATCATCTCGTCCGACATCGACCGCACACCGCCGAAGCTGCGCGCATAAAACGTCGCCTTTACCTCATCGCGCCAGAGCGCCAGCGCGGTGTCAGCCTCCTTTGCGCTCCTGCCGCAGGCAAACGTACCGATCCCCGGCACAACCACAATCCGCGGCGTGCAGCCGTGTTCGGCAACATAGCTGTCATACGAGGCGGCAAGCGACTCGGCAGCCGTGACAAGCGGCCATGCGCGTGTGTATACGATATGGTCGGGCGTAAGCGGCTTTGTCGCCGGGTCATACTCAAGCAGCGCCCTGCTGCGCGAGAACACGACGCACAGCCCGTACCTGTACCGCAGCCCGACCGCAATCGCAGTAGCGTCGGAAACCCAGAAGCCGTCAGTTTCATCGCGAAGCTCCGTGAAATCGGGCTCAGCGTCAATCCGCACACGCAGCGCACCCATCACGCGTTCCACAAGCTCGTCAATATCCGAGGGGTTCACACCCGCGAAAAACACGCCGTGGTTCTGCAGGAACATAAGGCGCGGGAACTCGCCGCCGTGCAATCTGCCGTATTCGGCGCATACACTGCGGCAAAGCGCGGCAAGCGTATATCCTGGCTTAACCTCGGGTATCCAGACCGAGTCGGGGAAAAGTTCGGCGCAGATTTTCTCGCCGTCCGCGCCGCAGGTCATGCCGTTCACAAGCGCCGGATGAACGTGCAGCACAAACGGGAAGGGGAACAGGCTGTGCAGCAGTGCCTCGACAGATGGACGGCGATTCTCGCCGTCCGCGCGCGCAGCCATCATATCGGCCAGCACTTCAGCCTCGCGTGCGTCGTCATCCTCCGGGTATGACTTGTCCCAGATCTCGTCAAGCCGGTCGCGGCGCATGACCACAAAATCTTCCGGCTTTATAGTCGCAAGCGACGTGCCCGAGCCTTTTACATAGAGCAGCACGCCGCTTTTGTACGAGGTGTTGCCGCCGCCCGCAAGCACATATTCGGGGTCACAGCCGTATTTTTGCGACATTGACGCAAGCGCATCGAGATGGCTGGCGATTATAGCGTCAAACATATAAATGCACCCTTTCAGCACCGGGCACAAATGCGCCCTCTGAATTATTATCGCGTTTACAGCCCGGAGGCATTTGTCCCCGGGCTGCAACCTGTCATAGTTTAGATATCCTTTGCGTTTTCGAGCACGTAGCGCTCGGCTTCGGCGCACCACAGGTGATTGCTGCGCTTCATAATCTCGGCGAGGTCCGCGTAGAATTTATCGGTTTGGCCAAGCTTGGCAAAGTCGTCGATCGCGACGAGCGGCATGGATTTGTTTGTGTATATAAGCTTCTTGCCGCCCTTGATGTTCGGCAGGTCGAGGATGGTCTGAGCAGCGCTGTCAAGCCCGCCGATGTGCGTTATCATCGCGGCGGGGTTGATTTTGCCGGCGCTCATCATGTCGATTGCCTCAATCATGTCGTCGGTATTGCCGCCGCTGGTGCCCACGA
>JAPXNL010000214.1:0-2731 GCA_033808535.1 Clostridia bacterium | reverse complement strand
CTTCTTCACCGCGTCGTTGAGCATCGCAAGCGCAGCCGTCGTGCCCGGCGCGCCGCAAACCTCCACGCCCATCTCCTCGATAATGCGCGCAACCGAGTCGCCCACCGCCGGCGTCGGTGCCAGCGACAGGTCCACAATCCCGCGCGGCACGCCGAGCCTGTGCGACGCTTCCACCGCCACAAGCTGGCCCATGCGCGTGATTTTGAACGCGGTCTTCTTGATTATATCGGCAAGCGCCGAGAAGTCGCAGTCGCCGGCACGCCGCACCGCGCTCGAAACCACGCCCGGCCCGGACACGCCCACATTGATCGCCGTCTCCGGCTCGCCCATACCGTGGAATGCGCCCGCCATGAAGGGGTTGTCCTCCGGCACATTCGCGAACACCACCAGCTTCACGCAGCCGATCGAGTCACGGTCAGCCGTCAGATGCGCAAGCTCTTTGATAATACCGCCCATTTTCGCGACCGCGTCCATGTTGATGCCCGCTTTTGTCGACGCCACATTGACCGACGAGCACACAGACTCAGTTTCGGCCAGCGCCTGCGGGATCGCGTCGATAAGCCGCGCCGCGGACTCGCCCGTGCCTTTCTGCACCAGCGCACCGAACCCGCCGATGAAGTTGACGCCCAGCTCGCGCACCGCGCGGTCGAGCGTTTTTGCAAGCTTCACATAGCCGTCGCTGTCGCACGCGCCGCCTATCATCGAAACCGGCGTCACGGCAATGCGCTTGTTGATAATCGGTATGCCATACTGCTTTTCAATCTCGCAGCATACGGGCACAAGCCGCCCGGCAGTGCGCGTGATTTTGTCGTAAACCTTCGTGCAGAGCCGGTCTATATCGTCGGACACACAGTCGAAAAGCGATATGCCCATCGTCACTGTGCGTATATCAAGATTTTCCTCGCGGATCATGTTGATCGTTTCGAGGATATCGGTCATGTTTATCATCTGGCCGCGTGCTCCTTATATCTTGTGCATCGAGTTGAAAATATCCTCGTGCATCGTGTGTATCTCAAGCCCTGACGCGCGGCCGAGCTCAGTCATGCGGTCGACGAAATCGGTGAACGGGATTGTAAGCCGGTCGATGTCGACCAGCATTATCATAGCGAAATATTCCTTCAACACGCTCTGCGAGATGTCGATGATGTTGACACCGTGCTCTGCGCAGGCAGTGCTGACTCGCGCGATTATACCCATGCTGTCGCGCCCGGTTACGGTGATAACTGCTTTCATTTTCTCTCCGTTTAATAAAGTAATATTCTAATACACCGTATTATTATATAATACAAGCGGGACATATTCAAGACGATTTTATGAAATATTCTTGAAACGCCGGGTCAGGTATGGTATAATAACTGAAAGTTAAAAAAATTACCCCGGAGGCCGGTGCACGCTATGATTGACGATGTAAACCATGCAGAATACGCTGTGATTAAAAAATACGAGGGCACATACCAGCTTGCGCGGGTGCTGTTGATAATCGGCTACGTTTTGTTTCCGATAGTCGGTATTATCATTATCACCGCCACGCTTTCGGCGCTCATAGTATGGTTCATCGCGCTGTTCCCGCTGATGCTCTCGATTATAGTGCCGCTCACATACCGGTATGTCCAGATTGAATACGAGTATTCCATCGACTCGGGCGTTATGACGTTTTCGGAGATATACGGCCGGCGCTCGCGCAAGCAGAAGTACGAGGTGCGCATCGGCGACGCGCTCGCCATCGCGCCCTACCGCGACGAATACCGCGCCGCAGCCGACGAAGCCAATGTCAAATACGCCGCCTGCTCCACAATGTCCAACCCGGAGCTTTACTACATACTGTTTATGGACGAGGACGGCAAAAAGCACGTCATCTTTTTCGACCCGACAAACAAAGCGCTGAAGCTCATGCGCTTCCATAACCGCGAAACTGTCGTCGTGCCCGTCAGCATTTGACCGAGCGGGGAGCGTTCCTGCCTGCCCGGATGCGGGATTGTCCGCACCCGTGCGCGGGAACGCCTGACCCGCACTTTTTTTTATAGGGTACCCGGCTGGCATTGCGATAACACTGGCAGCTCACCGCAGTAAACCGCCCTTGACCGTGATTTGTAACCCGGTCACTGTATAGCGCCGCTGTTTATGCTATATAGTATCTTATAGTCCGGCATATTCTGCCGGCACCAAATCTCAGGCAAAGGAAAAATCCGATATGATGAAAAACACAGCGGCGGTCCTGCTTTTGCTGGCCCTGCTTCTGGCGATATCTCTGCTCGCGTCCTGCCAAACCGGTGACGGCGGCATGGCAGACACCGACACCAAATCCGGCGAAAACGCGGCAGAGGGTACAGACGACAGCGCCGGGCCGACCGGTGCGCAAAACGAGCAGGCCAAAAATGAACTCAAGAGCGGGCTTGCGGGCTTTGAGTCGCTCGACCTTGACGGCAACGCCGTGACCGGCGACATATTTGCCGAAAACAAGCTGACGATGGTCAACGTCTGGGGCACGCGCTGCCCGTATTGCATAGAGGAGATGCCGGCCCTTGCGAAGCTGAACAGCGACTATGCCGACAGTGGCTTCGCGGTGCTGGGCATTATATCAAACGTCGTGTCGTACGACGGTGAAAAGGTAGAGGAGATGAACGCCGACGACGCGCGCTATATCATCGAGGAGACCGGCGTAAATTTCACAAACGTCGTGCTGACCGAAAACCTGTACAATCTGCTGCCGGATATAAGCGCGCTGCCCACC
>JAPXNL010000213.1:0-2747 GCA_033808535.1 Clostridia bacterium | reverse complement strand
ACAGCGGTATTCCAGCGCGTAACCGAGGCGTCGGTATCGGTAGCCGGAAAAACTGTCGGCGCGTGCGGCGCAGGCTGCGTGATTCTGTTAGGTGTAGCCGCGGGCGATACGCAGGCAGACGCCGACAAGCTTGCCGCGAAGCTTGCAAAGCTGCGGGTGTTCTCCGACGAAAACGGCAAGCTCAACAAATCGATAACAGATACAGGCGGGTCAGCACTTGTCGTGCCTAACTTCACGCTGATAGCCGACTATACGCACGGCAACCGGCCCGACTGGTTCGGCGCGGCACCGCCCGACCTTGCCAACGCATTGTACGAACGGTTCTGCCGCACGCTTTCCGGCGCGGGAATTCGCGTCACGCAGGGAGTGTTCGGTGCGGATATGCTCGTAACACTGAAAAACGACGGCCCCGTAACGCTTGTGATTGACAGCCGGCTGCTGAAATAACAGAGTCTGCAGACTAAAGTGCGGGAAAAAACAATGAAACTGATTACAGACGGCAATGTAAACATATACTATGCGCAGACGCTTTGCCTGCTCTTTTTCCCCGGCGCCAAATTTTCGGAATCGGAGCCTGTCACTCCTACAACTCCGGTGGTGACAATGACGATGACGGGCGTCGAAAACGGAGTACGCGCCACGGCGAAGATAAAAGCCGAGGGCGGCGAATCGTATGCCGAGGTCTTCATGCAGTATGAAGACGGCGGAACGCTGAGCCGGCGCCGCACCGAAAATATCGCGCTCGGCGCCGCAATGCTCGAGGCCGGGAGAAAGCTGTTCGGCAGCACGCCTGCATGGGGGCTCCTGACTGGCGTTCGCCCCGCGAAAATCGCGGGCGAGCTTATCAGGCGCGGGCTCGACGACAAGGCGACTGCCCGTGATCTGACCTCGTGCTACCTGATAAACCCCAAAAAAGCGGCGCTGCTGACCGCCATTGCACGCAACGAATATAATATTGCGAAAACTCTCGAAGACGACATGTGCAGCGTGTATATCTCAATCCCCTTCTGCCCTACGCGCTGCGCTTATTGTTCTTTTGTGTCGTATTCCACAAAGCGGCTGCTTTCGATGATACCCGACTATCTCGAGCGGCTGTTCCGCGACATCGACGACACCTTTTCGCTGATACGCGAGCTGGGCCTGCGCGTGGTGACGGTCTACATCGGCGGCGGAACGCCGACAATCCTCACAGCTTCGCAGCTTGATGCGCTGCTGGAGCGCATATCAAAACACATTACGCCCGAAACATTGCGCGAGCTGACGCTTGAGGCCGGGCGTCCCGACACGCTGACAGCCGAAAAAATTGCCGTGGCAAAAGCGCACGGCGTTACACGCGTCAGCGTCAATCCGCAAACTCTCAACAACGCGATTTTGGAGGGCATCGGGCGCCGGCACACCGCCGAGGATTTTTACCGCGCATTTGCGCTTGCACGCGAGGGCGGTATTAAAACCATCAACTGCGACCTGATTGCCGGGCTGCCGTCAGAGCGGTTCTCGAGCTTTTCGCGCAGTGTGGATGCGGTGCTGAAGCTCAAGCCCGAAAATGTGACCTTTCACACCTTCTGCGTGAAAAAGTCCGCCGACCTGATCCGCGACTGCACCGGGCTTTATCTGCGCAACGGCGGCGACACCTCGAAGTGCGTCGATTACTCGCAGCTTAAAGCCAAAAACGCGGGCTATGTGCCGTATTACATTTACAGGCAGAAAAATACGGTCGGCAATCTCGAGAATGTGGGCTTTTCGCTGCGCGGACACGAGGGACTGTATAATATTATAATGATGGAGGAGCTTCACAGCGTATTCGCAATAGGCGCGGGCGGCGTGACAAAGCTGGTGCCTCGCAGCAGCGAGCGCATCGAGCGCGTTGCGGTGCCGAAATATCCGTATGAATACCTTGACATGGATAAAGACCCGCAGGCTATGGAAGCGATCTATTCAAAAATACGCAATTTCTACAAGGAAAAATTCTGAACCCAAAATTCAATGGTAATTATCGATAAAACATTTAAAGATGAATCCAAAAAGCTGAATTTCATAATGGAAGCCGAGGAGCGGTTTGAGTCCGAGCTCGACCGCGTGGCGCGCGCAATCCGCGACGAGGAGGGGCTGAAGGTCGTAACCCTGTCGGGACCGTCATGCTCGGGCAAGACGACCACCGCCGCGACTCTGATACGCGACTGGGGGCGCGACGGCCAGCGCGTGCGGCTTATATCCATCGACGATTTTTTCCGCGACCGCGATGACCTTTACGCTGAGGCAAAGACAGAGGGGCTCGACGAGCCCGATTTTGAAACGGTGCGCGCCATCGACTTTGAACTGCTGCAGGAATGCGTGGAAAATATAAGCCATGACGGCATTGTACGCCAACCGGTTTTCGAGTTTACGCTCGGGCGGCGCACCGGTTTCGACGAATTCTGCGCCGCCGATTACGACGTGGTGCTGTTTGAGGGCATACAGGCCATCTACCCCGAGGTGACCGCGCTTTTCAAACACTACCGGCACAAATCGATTTTCGTCTCCGTTGCCGACGATATAACCATAGGCGGCATATATTTCTCGCGCCGCAAGGTGAGGTTCCTGCGGCGGCTCGTGCGCGACTATACCTACCGCGCCGCGTCTCCCGAATATACTTTCCAGCTTTGGCGCAATGTCGCGCGCAACGAGGACAAAAACATCCTGCCGTATGAGGATAACGCAGATGTGAAGTTCAATTCTCTTCTGCCATACGAGCTGTTTGTGATAAAGCC
>JAPXNL010000212.1:0-2749 GCA_033808535.1 Clostridia bacterium | reverse complement strand
AGACAGGGTACAGGTCGTTTCGTGGTACGACAACGAGAACTCCTATACAAGCCAGATGGTTCGCACCATCAAGTATTTCGCCGAACTGAAATAAGCGTAAAATAATTAAAAAGAGCTGACCTTCCGGCGGCTCTTTTTAGTTTGTTTACGTTGAGTGACCGCATGGGGATGCGAATGTGGGTAGCTTTTTGAAAAAGCTACCCACACCCCGCAAAAACTTCTGAACAAATTTGTCTACAACCAATTTTTCGGTTGTCCCGCTGATTTCATACAAAGCATAATCCGCGCTGCCCTATAACATCATTCGCTTGAAATGAAGATGGTCCCGTTTCTCTTGATTCTGTACACTGTGCACTCGCAAAAATAATAACCGCCGGTTTGAGCCTCTGCCCTCACCGGCGTTTATTGCATATTGCCTTGTTCAACTTACATACAGTCAATTAACCGAAAATAACAAAATCTCTCAGCGTTCCAGCATACCGGGCAGTATCAACCCGCCGTCGATTTTTATAATATCACCGGTGATATACGCTGCGGCGTCGGAGCAAAGGTAAAGCGCGAGCATGCCCACCTCGCGCGGGGTGCCCGAGCGCCCGAGCGGGATCCGCTTCTGGAATGCGGAGCGCGACAGCTCCTCCGGCGTGAAATTGCCGCGTATGGCGGTGTTGCCCGGCGCGATACAGTTGACGCGAATGCGGTAGCGCGCAAGGTCAATAGCCATCGACTCGGCACTGCGGTTGAGCGCGGCTTTCATCCCGCCGTATAGGCAGTCCTCCGGATACGCGCGTATCGAACGGGTAGAGGTTACATACACAATGCTGCCGGCGGTACCGTCGTCAACCATGCGGCGTGCCGCGACTTTGGTGCACATCAGATAGCTGCGGTAGTTGAGGTTATACACGTAATCGCAGGTGTTCTCATCGGTGTTGAGTATATGGTTATGCACTGTCCTGCCTGCGTTGCAGATCAGCGCGTCGATTCCGCCCAGTGCTTCAATCGCTTCAGCGGTGACTTTCTCGGCAACACCGCGCTCCTCCATCGCCGCCTGGAACATGAACGCGCGCACGCCGTGCGATTCAATCTCGGCGCACAGGCTGCGCGCCTCGTCCTCTGCAGAGTGATATGTAAACGCTACATCATAGCCGTTTTCGGCAAAAACCGACGCGATCCCGCGCCCGATGCCGCGGCTGCCGCCGGTGATAAAAACTTTCTTCATCGCCTGACCTCCGGTCGCGAATATTACCGGATAAGTATATCACACGGCAGCCTTTTATGCAAGCGTCAAATTTGGCGCACAATAAAATTATCCGCTGTAGAGTCTGTGCGCGTTTTCGTAAAGCAGCGCGCGTGCCACAGCCTCCGCTTCTGTATGCCTGAGCTCGCCGGCCGCGAGCATGCGCGACAGCACCTTAGACACTGTTTCGCGCGTCATGAGCGCGCGACCGTACACGGCGTCGATGGTCGTGCAGCCGCCGCCGAAACAAATCAGCTTGTTGTACGGCACAAAACGCAGATATTCTGCGGCTTCCCCGGGTACGCGGCTGAGGTTGGCGTACACATTTGGCAATACGCCCGCATACCGGCTCAGCTCACGGCAGCCGGGCGATATAGACACGAGCACATCAAATTTAAGATTCGGAAACTGCGTGAACAATCCGGCATAATATACGCTGTCCGCACTGCCGTCGTCAAGCCGCATCGTCATACCCAGCTCTTCGGCGAGCCCCAGCAGGTGCCTGAATACATAACGGCTCACCGCGTCCCGGCTGCTGCCCCGTGAAGCGCTCATCATTCCGGCATACGCGCTGCGAGCGTCGGAATATGAAGCCGGCAGCGGCAAAGGCGCCGGGTCGCAGCAGATAACGCGGCTGCGTTCGGCTATGGATTTCAGACTGCGGCAGCAGGCTTCAAGGTAGTCGTCGAAAGCGGACGCATTTACCCCGACTTCATGGCCGACAGCCAGGGCCGCCTCGCCCGACGCCGGAGATACAAGCCTGCCGATGTCGCCGGCAGGACGGAAATATCTCGGGTCAGGCTCTGTCCCTGCGGCATGAGGGCAGGTGTGCCGACCGCTACTGCTTTCGCTTGTGCCTGAATCGGCGGTGTCAAAAGCATGGGTTAAATTGTCGTTGCCGTTATCGCCGAACAGCACAGCAAACTCGATATGGCACCTTTCTTTTAAGATATATTTATACCGGTCCGCGTCGAACGTCGATTGGAACGCCGCGTCGTATGCTTCAATTGTGCAGGCGTTGATTGCGTCAAGCCCGTAAAGTTCACGCGCCGCAAGCTTTGCCGCGCGGCAGGCGGACGTATGAGCGCAGAGCGACCAATAGGGCTCAATAAGCGCCCATTTCTCGCGCACGGACAGTTCATCGCTGCGGGCGAGCGCAAGCGTTTCCACGTCCAGCCCTGCCGCTGTCATCGCGCCGGCGGGCGCGTCGGAGAGCAGCTCCGCGACAATATCACGCCGCGGGCGCAGACTGCAGCAGTGCGGCAGGCGCTCCCATGAATCGACAAGCGGAAGCGATATTATGTAGCCGTAAAGTGTATCGTTCATCTCACTAACCCATATTCTGCGTGTGCAGAGGGGCGAAAGGGAATTGCCCCGACATGTACACGATCCCGCTGTTTATATGATTTGCCGCGTTTTCTGTGTAGACACAGAAACTGCGTGGTGCGGGTAAATTATTATATGCAGAAAATAACCTTCAGATTACAGCGGGAGCTTCGGCGCGGGGGATACTTC
>JAPXNL010000211.1:0-2758 GCA_033808535.1 Clostridia bacterium | reverse complement strand
CCTTGAGCCTGGTCAGCGATTTGCGGCCGATAGCATTCTTGGGCAGCATGCCGCGAACTGCGATCATCATCGCAAACTCGGGGCGCTTTTCCATCAGATTGCGGTAGCTAACAGATTTGAGCCCGCCTACATATCCGGTGTGACGGCGATAGAACTTATTGTCGAGTTTCTTACCGGTCAAAACAGCCTTGTCCGCGTTGATTATAATAACGAATTCGCCGCAGTCGACGTGCGGTGTGAATTCGGGACGATGCTTTCCGCGAAGTATTTCTGCCGCTGCCGCAGCGGTTTTGCCAAGCGGCTTTCCGGCTGCGTCGAGCAAATACCACTTGCGTTCGACGGTCTCTTTTTTCGCCATGAACGTGGTCATTTTAAGATTTTAATCCTCCATGTAGATGTTGTAAAAACAAAAATAACGAAAATTATTAAGCTTTAAAAGTATATCATGCGCTCACCATTTTGTCAAGAGGCGAGAGAGAAAAAATCCGAAAATATCAAAATAACCCGTCGGGAGGGGCTATTATCTCGCGTTTTCGGGCATATTGCTCGCTGTATGTCTCGCATGGAATAAAATGACAAATGACTTCAGCCGGGCAGATTGCCGTTGCCGTCGGGCGAGAGCGTCGCGGTGTCGTCGCGCAGACAGATGACAAAATCAGGCTTGTATTCGTCAATATATTCGTAAATCGTTTTGGACCTGTTATGCCTGAAATCGAGGCAGACCGTGGTGTCAAACGCGGTGTAGAGCACTGTTTCGAGCGCATTTGTGAACGAGTCGCCGAACAAAATCACGTCGGGCAGCCACGGGCGTCCGGTTTCGATAACCGTCTCGGCGATGTCGCCTCCCATGTAGAGGGTATAGGCGACCTCCTTGTCGGGAGAGGCGGGAAGGAAAAACACCTTTGCCGCGCCGGGGTTGCCGTTGTCGGCGCGGGTAAATGCAACGGGATTGTCCCAGACGATATACTCAAGCTTGTCGTTGAATGTGGTCAGGTTGTATATTTTCCTGCCGCGCGAGCCGTTGAACATGTTCGGCAGGCTGACGAATTTTGCGTCGGTTTTGGGCTTGACCTCCGGACCGTACATTGAAAGCGTATCGCACAGCGTCAGGTAGGTAAGATACGCGCCGCGCAGGTTGTAGTGGTGGTCGGTGCGCGCGTAGTATTCGGCTCCGGTGCCGTCTTTTGATTTGGCTTCAAATACGGGCCGCATGTCGAGATAGTTTACGCCCTGCTCGTCCATCGCGGCGGCGAATGCCTTGTTCTGCGACTCATAGCGCAGCCCGCCCGTAAACATCCCGCCGGGATAAAAGCTGCGCAGCATTGAGCATTGCTCGGGCACATTTATATAGAGGAACACGCCGCCGGCCTGCTGCGTATAGCGCGCCAGCGCCGCGTATTTCGCAGCCATAGCCGAAGCGGCTGCGGCGGCATGCTCGTCGGGCGCGTCAGCCGGCACATAAGGCAAAAGCACCGTGGGGGTTATCACCACGTCGCGCACGACACGCTGTCCCGTAGCCAGCTCGAGCACAGTGTCTGCGTAAATCCAGTTGTCGCGCATCCAGATGTGGTCGGAAAGGTATGTCTCCAGGTCCGTAAAGTACTGACCGGCAAACACGCTTTGCGCCGACAGCTCCGGAGGAGCGGCGAGCATCCTGTTTTCAGCCACCGACATCTCTTTGGGCGGCTCCAGCTTGGTCAGCGCCGGCACCGCGAATATAAGCGCTGTGAAAAACACGGTTAGCATGTATTTTTCAAAGAATTTGACTGCTTTCATAGTATCAGAACCTGAAATAAATAAACGGATTGAAAGTGGATGAAACCACACGCGCTATGCATAATAAAAACAGCACGCAGGTCAGCGCGTCGCGCAGCAGCCGGTAGGCGGGCTTGTCCCCGAACTTCTCCGACAGCTTGCTGGCAAACGGCACGCAGAGCAATATCGCCGCGATAAGCTCTACCTTGTATTCACCGAGCAAAAACAGCGCGTGTGCTGTCGCGCCCTCCGCGCCGGCGGTGGGAGTGAACATCGCGCCAAGCCATGCAAACGCAGCCTGGAAATCCGGCGCGGAAAAGAATATCCAGCCCACGACGACCGCGAGCAGCGCATAGATATGCCCGACCGGCCGCGGCAGCTTGTCCAGCAGCCTGCCCAGAAACAGCTTTTCGGCGATGAGCAGCAGCGCGAAGTACAGGCCCCAGAGCACAAAATTCCATGCCGCGCCGTGCCACAGTCCCGTCAGCATCCAGACGACAAGGATATTGAAAAGCTGTCGCGGCAGTCCGCGGCGGTTGCCGCCGAGCGGGATGTAAACATAGTCGCGGAACCATGTCGAGAGCGATATGTGCCAGCGCCGCCAGAAATCGGTGACCGAGCGCGCCGTGTAAGGGTAATTGAAGTTCTCGTCAAACGAAAATCCGAACACATGGCCCAGCCCTATCGCCATGTCGGAATAGCCCGAGAAGTCGAACAAAATCTGCAGCGAATATGCTACCGCACCCAGCCACACCTCACAGGTCGAAAGCGACGCGGCGGGCAATCCAAATATCTCGTCGGCGAGCGCGCCTACTGAATTTGCGATAATCAGCTTTTTCGCAAGCCCGATTATAAAGCGCCTGATGCCGGCAGAGATTTCGGCTATATTCTCATCGCGCACGGTCAGCTCGCCGGCGATGGTCTGATAGCGCACGATAGGGCCGGCGACAAGCTGCGGGAACAGCGAAATATATGTCGCGACGTATAAAATATTGCGCTGAGC
>JAPXNL010000210.1:0-2879 GCA_033808535.1 Clostridia bacterium | reverse complement strand
CGGTATAACTGCCGCACGGCGGTGTTCGCGTCTTTGCGGGAGCTCTTTACTGGAAAATTATAACGGGGGAGGCGTCAGTCGGTGTTTTTAGGCGAATATTCGCACACGCTCGATTCAAAGAACCGGCTAACTCTGCCCTCGCGCCTGCGCGAAGAGATGGGCGACCGCGCAGTGCTGGTAAAAAGTATAGACAATTGTGTTTCGGTATATAATACCGAAGCATGGGCAGCCTACACGGCAAAGCTCGACGCGCTGCCCGGAACCGAGGCGCGCGTGCTGAAACGATTCATTTATTCCTCTGCGTTCGAGGCAGAGCTCGACTCGCAAGGCCGGATACTTATTCCCGCCAACCTGTGCCAGTATGCGGGACTTGAAAAGAACATAAAGGTAATCGGAGCAGGCGACCATGTGGAACTTTGGAGCGAGTCGTTGTGGGATGAAAATCAACAGACGATTGATACTGCAGCTATGGAAGCGTTGATGATAAAACTGGGCTTCTGAGAGGTACTTAAGATGAACATGACGGTTAACCTCCCGACGCTGCATATTATGCCATCAGCATGGAATAAAAGGACGCTGCAACGGCGCCCTGCATATGTTGTGGATGACACGATGGAATACAATCATAAACCGGTCATGGCCGACGAGTGTATCGCCGGACTTGATATAAACCCAAACGGTATTTATATAGACTGTACGGTCGGCGGAGGCGGTCATGCCGCGCTGATTGCGGCGCGCCTTGACGAGGGACGGCTCATCGCGCTCGACCGCGACCGCGAAGCGATAGAGGCCGCATCACGCAGACTCTGGGCGTACAGGGACAAGATTATTTTCATAAACAGCAATTTCAGCGAGGTCAAACAGATACTGGGAAGGGTGCGTCCAAACGGCGCGCTTATCGATCTGGGCGTATCATCGTATCAGATTGACAACCCCGAGCGCGGATTTTCCTATATGAAGGACGCGCCGCTCGATATGCGAATGGACCGGCGCGAAGCGCTGACCGCATACGATGTGGTGAACGGCTATTCGGTTGACCGGCTGACAAAGATTATACACGAATACGGCGAAGAGCGCTATGCGGCCAGAATAGCAAACCGGATTGCCGCCGCACGCAGGAAAGTGCCGCTGCGCACCACTCTTGAGCTTGCGTCGGTGATCGAGAGCGCGGTGCCAGAGCTGCCGCGCGGCAACTACCGCGCCAGATATGGGCAGGCGAAATCGTACTCGCATCCGGCAAAGCGCACATTTCAGGCGATAAGAATCGAAGTCAACGGCGAGCTCGAGGTCATTGCGCCTGCAATACGCGACCTTGTCGACGCGCTTGCGCCCGACGGACGGCTTGCGGTTATAACCTTCCATTCGATTGAGGACAGAATAGTCAAGCAGACTTTCGCCGAGCTTCAGAAGGGCTGCACCTGCCCGCCGGATTTCCCGGTCTGCATCTGCGGCAAGGTACCGCTTATCGAGCCGGTTACCAAAAAGCCGGTCACACCGTGCAGAGAGGAGCTTGAGGACAATCCCAGATCGCACAGTGCCAAGCTCAGAATTGTAAAAAAAATATGAACACCTTGGCGACTATATAAATATTAATAATTATTTGGTATAATGTTATGGAAAAGCGGACGTTCATATTTGTGCCGGATGGCAAACGTGTCAGGCGTCACAGCGCCGGCTCCGGCATTTTGGGCTTCACCGGGTGGAGTGCCATCCGCGGAGGTAGCCGCGGATGATGGTTAAAAGACAGGGGGAAAGGCGCTTGACAAACGATACTTCGTATCGTTTCGATACATCGTATCGTGGCAGCGACGGAAACACCGTTAAAGTGTACAGCTTTGACGGCGTTCGCGGCAATATGTCATCGGGCGGTTCGGCTGTGGTGCGCGATTGGGCACCCGCGTCCGCCGGTCGCGTTTCGCGCTTTTCAACCGGTTATGCGGACAGGCATTACAGCACGGTCGGTGGCGTATCAGCAGGAGCGGCAGACCGTGCAAGACACGGGTACGGCAGCCGCAGAGCCGGCGAACGCGCCGCGGAAGGTAGTGTCTCCGGCGAGCTTCGCAGGCGCAGAACGGTATCACGCACTCCCGACATGTCAAGGCCGCGTGCGCGCAGGGCGGCTCCTTCGGTTTCACTGGGCGATGTCAGACGCGCGCCGGCGGCAACAAAGACCAAAGTTGCAGAACCGCGCATACATACTATACCGCAGACAGAGCGAAAGCCTTTTCCGATAGCGTTTATCTTTACGGCGTTCGTGTGCTCGTTTTTGTTCATGTACATGATTTACAACATCGTGCGCATAAATGAGTATACCATAGACATATCAGAGCTGAAAAGCCGGTTAAACGAGCTGACTGCAGTGCAGAACGAGCTGACGCTCAAGCTGGAGAAGAAAAACGATCTGGTTGAGATCGAGCGCATCGCCACCCAGAAATACGGCATGGTAAAACGCGATAAGGTGGCAAAGCAATACGTAAACGTCGGCGACGGAGACGTTATCGAAGCGGAAACAAGCGCCGAGGGCGAAGCTTCGGCGGACGGTCTGTCCTCGCTGATGAGCGCGATTTCCACCAATTTCGGCGATGTTCTGGGTTAAGGTGTACGGGGAGAATCTTTAGCTGTGACTGGCTTCCCTTGTGCTGTCCGACGACGGGCGGCATTCGCATAATTCGCATATTGCTTTAATATCCGTAATAAAATATAATGTGTTTGAATTTGAGGGCGGAGCGACGATTTAATTACGGGCTCTTTGCTCTCAAATTTATCATTTAGGGCAGGGTTTCGCCCGGATGCGACGTAGTAGACTTTGTTTTTGCAGCGGTTTTCGCGCGTCAAAAGTATCAGTGCACTCATTATACCACAGTTCGGGAGGTAGATAG
>JAPXNL010000209.1:0-2936 GCA_033808535.1 Clostridia bacterium | reverse complement strand
GCTTGAAGCTGTTCACTTAAGTTTTTATTCAATCCCTAAGTGAACGCTTCTTTACGTGGAACCTTTTATTTTTACTTATGCATGTGAAGACGTCTGATTTTCAGCACGTCGCGCAGCATGCGGAACGAGTCGCGGAAAACGTGCACTTTTGACGCGCGGTGATTGACGATTGTCACCGGCAGCTCGAGCACGCGCGCGCCCGATCTGGCAACCAGCAGCATGACCTCAAGGTCGAAGGCGAAGCCGTCAATCTTGCATTGCGGGAAAACTTTTTTTGCAAGCGTTGTTTTAAAGCACTTAATCCCGCATTGCGAGTCGCTGTATTTAAAGCCCGCAAGCAGTGCGACTGTCTTGAAATATATTATTGACGCGAGCTTTCGCAGCACGGTATAGCCCGCGTAGCCATCACCCTGCAGCCGCCGCGAGCCGATCGCCGCGTCAGCGCCGCTCTCTTTCAGCGTGTTATAAAACCGGCCTATCACCTCTGTGCCGTAGGCAAGGTCACAGTCGGTGAACAGCGCATATTCGCCGCGAGCGGCGAGCATACCGTCGCGGACCGCCGCGCCCTTTCCCTTGTTTGGCGTGTGCCCAACAATCCGCACGCGGGGATGAGCCGCTTCTGCGATGATTTGTGCAGTATTGTCGGTGCTTCCGTCGTCGGAGAAAATGACCTCATATCTGCCGTCGGGGAACAGTACGTCGAGATAGTCGGTCAACGCCCGGACGGTATTTGCCACGATAGAGGCTTCGTTGTAGACTGGTATAACAACGGAAAGCGCCGGGTTATTCGATTCATCCAAAAATCATCGCCGCCAATCGTTTAAATTAACCGCAAGACAAGCGCAATATGCCTGGCAACTGCTTTTCGCTTCTGATTGCGCTTGCGGATTTTTGCGATTTATCTTTCGACCTTAACCAGTTTGGCCTGCACCGCGATGCGGTCGGTCCGAGCGCGGTTAGTACAGGTAGAGAGTGTCAGAATCCTGTCGTATTCGTTGAACTCGATGCCTTCGCGCTCATAAATCGAGTTTGATTTCATCTCATATGCGAAGTTTTTGAAATCCTCGCCCGAAGTGAACGCCGTGCGGATGTACTGGTAATACATATCAGTTATATAAACCGCGAAAACCTCATATGTGAAGATGCCGTCGAAAGTATATAACTCTATATACTTGTTGTTTTTGAAGAATTCCTCTTCAAAGAAATAGTCGAGGGTGTTGAACATCGTCCCGTCGTTCATGTGATGACCGTACAGGATGGTGTTGTAGTTTTTCAGGATGTTTCTGTAGCAGCGGTAGTCGGCGAATATCGCGCCGTTGGGCAGGTAATCGCCTTTCCATGAATGGTTGAGGTAATAGTCGTTGTCACTTGCCTGAACAATTATATCGTCAACATTGGTATTTGGTATTTTTATATATCCGAAGACGTCCTTGTTTTGCAGCTTCCACGAGTTGAGTCTGGCGATTGCCATAGCGACGCGCTTGTCGGGTGTGCTGTCCTGCCGGATTTGGGCGTAGTCCTCATCGGTCATATCCATTGAAGTTATAAAATCTGCTGTGGCAGGGCTTTTCGGCGATTTGTCGGCAGGTCTTACCGCCGATTCCGCTTCGGTAAAGATGGCGTCGAGGTCGAGGTCAAGCTTTACATCGGCGTAAATCTCCTGAGCCAGCCTGTAATAATACAGCGTGCGCAGTATATACAGCAGGCTGCCGATAAAAACCGCAATGCAGATGACAAGTGCAACAGTCCGTACATTGTCAACCAGCAGGTCAAGGATATCCTTGCGCTTTTTCGGCGGAGGCGGAGCAATATCGTCAGGCGTAAGCATCTCAAGCGAGTAGAGAAACGGATCGCCTTCGATGTTGTCATCCGGCTCAACTACAAAATCGTCGTCGGATATAAACTTCTCATCCGCGACAAACAGAAAGTCGTCCGGCCGCTGCGGCGCCGGGTGGATACCGTTATTCGGTTTTTTTGATGCGGATAAGTTCATATCTCTTTTTTAAAAAACAATAATCAGTTAAAAGGGCGGGTTAAAACTTTATCATGCTCTCGTCCCAGATACCGGGCGCGGCGTAACCGAGCAGGTTAACCGTCGTCGCCGCGACATTCGAGAGTCCGAATTTGCCGTCTGATTTTACCCTGTAGGCGGAGCTGTAGAAATTGTCGTAGATAATAAACGGCACCGGGTTGAGCGTATGGCTGGTCTTTGCCTTGCATGAGCCTGACGAGTCGCGTTTGGGCTCGCCGGTTTTCTTGTCCAGCTCAAACATTTCGTCGGCATTGCCGTGGTCGGCGGTGATGAGCGCGACGCCGCGCAGCTCGTCGATTACGGGCAGTATACGCGCGAGTGCAAGGTCGAGCGCTTCAACTGCAATGCGCGTAGCCTGGAAGCTGCCGGTGTGTCCCACCATATCGCCGTTGGGGAAATTGCAGCGGTAGAACTTGTGCCCGCCGCGGCGCAGCTCAACTATCAGCCGGTCGGCAATCTCCGCCGACTTCATCCACGGGCGCTGCTCAAACGGAACTATATCGCTGGGGATTTCGATATATGTTTCA
The DNA here is from genome assembly GCA_033808535.1 of Clostridia bacterium. Classification (GTDB taxonomy): domain Bacteria; phylum Bacillota; class Clostridia; order Oscillospirales; family CAG-272; genus DTU078. The sequence goes on along the minus strand of JAPXNL010000209.1, from coordinate 377 downwards.
AGGCTCTCGTCGAATTTGCCGCTGCGGTTGCCGTTCCAGAAATATGTGACGTGTCCGTATTTCTGGGTTTCGGATATTGCAAGCTCGCGAACGCGCGCCAGAGTGAGAAACTCGGACATCGAGTGTGTGATCTCCGGCGGGTTGACAAGGTATCTGCTCGGTATATGCAGGTCGCCGTCATATTCAAGCATGCCGGCGTAGTATACTTTCGGGTAGCGCACGCGGTCAAACTTGTCGAAATTCTCTGCGTCGAACGCGCGAGAAATTTCAATTGCGCGGTCGCCGCGGAAGTTATAGAATATGACGCTGTCACCGTCGTTAATTGTTCCGACGGGACAGCCGTTTTCTGCTATGACAAATGCAGGCAGGTCCTGGTC
>JAPXNL010000208.1:0-2954 GCA_033808535.1 Clostridia bacterium | reverse complement strand
CGGATTATGCATCCGCCCCGCCACATCAGCGCGATTGCTCCGAAGTCGAGATTCCAGCCATACTCCTTTGCCGCCGCGCGCATGAGCGAAAAGCCCTGCGCGTAGGAAACGATTTTTGACGCAAGCAGTGCGCGGCCTATCATGTCAAGCGCGGCCTTTTTCTCGCTCTCGGGCACAATCGGAGCCGGTTTTCGCGGGAATACCGCGGACGCCGCCACGCGCTCCTCTTTCATCGCCGACAGGCAGCGCGCGAACACCGCCTCCGCGATGAGCGTGAGTGGCACGCCCTCGTCGAGCGCGTCGATGACCGTCCATTTGCCGGTGCCCTTCTGTCCAGCGGCATCGAGGATATAATCGACAGGCTGCATGCCGTCCGGGTCGCGGAAACCCAGTATATCGCGCGTGATGCCTATCAGATAGCTGTCGAGCTCACCGCGGTTGTACTCGTCAAAGGCATCGCGCATTTCGTCGTTTGTCATGCCCAGCCGGTCGCGCATAAGACTATAAGCCTCGCAGATGAGCTGCATATCGCCGTATTCGATGCCGTTGTGGACCATCTTCACAAAATGGCCTGCCCCGCCTTCGCCGACCCAGCCGCAGCACGGCTCGCCGGCCGGCGTTTTGGCGCAGATCGCCTCAAAAATATCGCGTACATAAGGCCATGCCTGTGGAGAGCCGCCGGGCATCATCGATGGGCCGTGCAATGCGCCCTCCTCGCCACCCGATACTCCGGTGCCGATGTAGTAAAGCCCCTTTGACTCGACGTATTTGGTCCGGCGCGAGGTGTCGGGGAAGTGCGAGTTGCCGCCGTCGATTATAATATCGCCCTGCTCGAGATGGGGGAGCAGCGCCTCTATCATGTCGTCGACAGGCTGGCCGGCTTTGATCATGAGCATGACGCGGCGCGGCTTTTTCAGTGACGCCGCCAGCTCCTCAAGCGTATAGCAGGCGGTGATCCGCTTGCCTTTGCCCCGCCCCGAGATAAATTCATCGGTGCGCGTCGCCGTGCGGTTGTATACCGATACCGCGTATCCGCGGCTCTCGATGTTGAGCGCAATGTTTTCACCCATAACTGCAAGCCCTATAATCGCTATATCTGATTGCATTTTTATCCTCCGTTATATAAAAACGTTTAGAATTATAATATTCAAATATCACTCCGCCGCGGTGCCGGGCGCTGCAAGCACCGCGACAAGCCCGTCCTCGCGGATTATTTCCGTCCAGCCTTTTGAAATAAGCAGGCTGTATCGCGATGTGTTTTTTGGCGAATCGATCCGAAGGTCTATCACCGCGTATTCGGTGTGATGTTTTGTGTCGATATCATATATCTCATCGCGGTCCGCGAGTTTAGCCACGAAAAAGGTGGAGGCTTTCACCGGCGCGTCTGCCGGTATGGATTCAAGCACAGCCGTGATTTTGCGGTTGTCATCATATTCGAGAAAGTATTTATCAACATAGTACATTTTCGTAAGTGACGTACCGCAGAACATTATCGACGCCGCGGCGGCGGAGACGAGCACAACGCAGTGTCTGACCCGCGCGCCCAGCTCCGAGGCGTTGACAATCGCAAGATAAAACGAAAACGCCAGGGAGCCGAATGTGTACTGGAACCATATCGAGTACTGATACTGGTAGTCGGTCATAAGGTTCACAAGCAGCATGGGGAGCAGCAGAATAAATCTTGCAGGTTTAGCGCTCATAACAGGCAGAAACGCCAGCGGCGCGAGCATGAAGAGCAGAAAAGCGATTTTTTCGGTTGTGTCAAACGACTCGCCGAACACGAGCGCCGGGTCGGCGATCACGTTTCGGACGAAATCAAACAGCCCTCTCTGACCGGGAGCGAGATAGTTTGAATAGCGATATGCCATCACGCCCTGACCGTAGGTGTTCAGGTAATAGGCGACAGAGAGAAAATAGGCAAGGCTGACGGCAAAGAGTATTATGCCGTGAATTTTGCAGCGGTTGCGGCGATAGAACATATTTTCAGGCGCGGCTTCCTCACTATGCGCGGCGTCGCTGCCCGAAAGCAGCATATAAAGCGCGATAAACGCGACATAAACCGGCGCGTCCTCCTTGATAAGCAGGGTAAGCGCGCCGAAGATATATACGCCCGCAAATCTGCGGCACTCAAAAAAGTAAAGCGCCCACAGGATAAGCGGTGCGAGGAAGCAGTTTTCGTGTATATCGTAAAAGCAGCCGCCCGAAAGCGACGGATAAAGGCAGTAAATAAGCGAAAAGGCAAAGCCGTACTTGTCCGACAGCCCCTTTTGCCTGCACAAGAGAAATATCGGCGCAACACCCGACGCCAGAACGACCGCCTGTGCTATCTGAAGCGTTACGGGCGACGGAAACAGCGCGTAAAAGGGCAAAATCAGATAATATATAGGCGATACATGGACGGCGAAGTGTGAGAGCAGTATATCGCGCTCGCAGGTGACAAGCGGCAGGAGCTTTGTGCGCATGTTGTAAAACATATTCACAAATATGCCGAAATCGTAGTTCGGCGTTGAATATGTAAGATAGCGCAGCGTCGTCAGTCCCCCGGTGAAAAGAGCAAACATCAGTGCAGCAAAAACAACGCCCGTAATCCAGATTTTCCGCGGCAGTTTTACCGCCGCAAGTTTCGCACCGAGAGAGCGCTCGGCATATATTATGGCTATCGCCGACGCGCCCGCAGTTCCGGTTATGACAAACGCGTCGCGCGATTCATAAGCGACAAGCATTGCGCAGGCTACGGTTACAGCTGCAAGCGCCGCGCGGTCAATCGTGTCGCTTGCTGTGCGCAGGTGCAAAAGTGTCAGCAGCAGATAGGCTGCCGCAAACAGCGCGGCGGCGATAAAAAGGTTTACATCCGACGCATATGCGGGCGAAAGCATGCGTCCGATGCCGCCGGACAAGCCAAACACAAAGCAGACCGCAAACCACGCGGTAACTGCGCGAGCGAAATATATGCC
>JAPXNL010000207.1:0-3067 GCA_033808535.1 Clostridia bacterium | reverse complement strand
CCATTATATAATATCCTCCCTGTTGGCCTGGTTTATTTTAGCATATTTCTCGGCGCATTTCAACATATTTATTATATATATTTCCGGCATTACCGTCGTATTTTTACCCGGTAAAATATTACCCGGCATAATTTGCGACAGCAAATTTTGCCGTTTATCGCTGCATTTTCACAGCTCGGGCGGCACGCCTATTCCTCCGGCGTGCCGCTCATGCTTATCAGCTCGGTGACGGTGACAAACCTGTATCCGAGCTCCAGAAGCCGGGGAAGTACAATGCGCAGCGCATCGGGCGTTCTGCTTTTGCCGACGACGTAATCGTGCATGAGGACAATATAGCCGGGCTTGACTTTACTCAATACTTCGCTTGCGATTTTCACTGATGAGGGACACTTCCAGTCGTGGGTATCGACATTCCACAGCACCGCGGTGTAGTTGAGCCGCGCGGCGATACGGTCGATTGCAACATTGTATATCCCGCCGGGAGGACGAAAAAGCCTGGGACGGTATCCGCGCAGCTCGTGCAGTGCGTCTTCGACCTGCAGCAGCTCCCGGATAAGCGTGCCCTCGTCAAGTTTGCCGATGTTGGCCAGATGTGAGTAGGTGTGGTTCCCGATTTCGTGTCCCTCATCGATAATCCGTGCCGCAAGCTCCGGATATTTTTCGCAGTTTTTGCCGACAATGAAAAATGTCGCCTTGACGTCGTATTCGTCTAAAATGTCAAGTATCTCCGGAGTATACATATTGTGCGGCCCGTCGTCGAAGGTCAGCGCAATATATTTATCGCCGTAAATCGGCGATGCGCCCGTGCCCGACACGCCGTGCGCATAGTAGAGGCTTTCAAGCTCGCGCATATCAACCGGTTCGGTCTCAGCCTCCACGAATTGCTCTATTTCGTCAGCATATATTGCTATTGCTAATAAATATACACAAGCAATGGATAATAATAATCTTATCGCATGTTTAAACATTCGGCGCCTCCGATTAGGAGGCAGTAAATTCGGTAAGTGTACCGAACCGCCAGCCATCTGCTAACATGCGGTCGATAAAGTCGTCTAAGATTTGGGCGTTTGTCGCTGATGTGGGGTGAAGCAACAAAACCATCCCCTCGTGAGTGTGACCGAGCAGCTTTTCAAGTGCTTTATCGGGTATCGGCTGAGCATTGTTGTCCCAGTCGGCGTATGCGTAGCTCCACATAACGGTTTTATAACCGAGCTTATTTGCAAGCGCCAGATCACGTTCGCTCAGCGTCCCGCAGGGCGGCCGGTAGTATTTCGCCAGCTTGACGCCGGCATGTTCTTTCACCGCGCGCTCAAGCGAGGTAAGCTCCTCTGTAAATTCACTTTCCGAGAGAATTGACATGTCCTTGTGGTGCGAGGTGTGGTTGCAAACGAGGTGTCCCTCGTTTGCCATGCGTATAACAAGCTCCGGATTGCGGCGTACGAAGTTTTCGAGGATGAAAAACGCTCCGGGCACCTTCTTTTCTTTAAGAATATCAAGGATTTTTGCCACATTTCCGTTTTCATAACCCGCATCGAAGGTCAGATATATGACCTTACCGCTGTCTTCTTTGCCAATCCAATAGCCGCCGTGTTTGGTGATAAACCGGAATTCTGACGGCAGAGGCGGTCGGGCGTGTTTGTCGTTGTTTTTGCAGTACCAGTGATGAGGTTTGGACGACAGAGTCGGCGCAGTGGACCCGGCATTATCGCTGCCGCGCGTTTCGGCTGCGGTATTGGCGGTTGTAACGGCCGACGGCACGTTTTGCGTATCGGTGGTGGTTTCAGCGGTTGTAACAGCCGACGGCGCGTTTTTTGTATCGGCAGAGGTTTCGGCGGTTGTTACAGTGGATTGCGTGTTTTGTGTGTTGGCAGTTGTTTCAGCATCTCTTTGCGCTCTCCTGCAGGTGCTATTGCGCTCCGCCGTAGTATCGGATTCGAGAGGCTTGTTCCACGCTTCCCTGCCTTGCTCTTCAGCTATTATCACCGATGAGCGCAGCGCTTCGTCGGATGTGGTGTCGCTTTCGGTTCGATTCCGGAACCGGCGGCATTTCCCGCGTTTGCAGTCTCCGTATCTGCAGCGGCCGTCGCCGGTTTCGGGCACGGATGAATTGTTGTCCGTGCCGGGCTTTACCGCGTCCTCTTCGCGGGACTCTCTGTTGGATTCGGTTTCGGAAGCTATGGCGGCTACCGCGCCGCTTTTTAAATGCGATGCAATCGTTTCGACCGCATGGTTTGCTACTATCAGAATTGTAAGGCAAAGCGCGGAGAGCGAGACCCATGCCGTAAATGCGGAAAGCTGTGCCTTGTTAATCCGTGTTTTGCGTATAAGCCGCTTTATATTGCGTTTGTTTTTATTAAAAATGATTGTCAGCTCCTTTGCGTTTTGCTGACGTTATTATTTGCTGTGGGCTGTGTTTTAAGACACGGAAAATAATAGGTATAAAACAGGGACAAAATAAATATGAATATTTATGCAAGATTGTGCATTTTGGATATTGCATTTTTATTCATCCTGTGTTATAATCTTTGCAAGAAATTTACAGTGAACGGAGCATATGAAGATGCCGAAAGAGATTAAGAAAATAGTGCTTGCATATTCGGGAGGGCTTGACACATCCATCATTATCCCGTGGCTGAAGGATAACTATCCCGGCTGCGAGGTTATTGCGGTTTCAGCCAATGTAGGTCAGGCTGACGAGCTTGAGGGTCTGGAGGAAAAGGCGCTTAAAACGGGTGCTTCCAAAATATATATTGAGGATCTGCGCAAGGAGTTTATCGAGGACTACATTTTCCCAACGATGAAAGCCGGCGCGAAATACGAAAACAAGTATCTTTTGGGCACATCGTTTGCGCGCCCTGTTATTGCAAAGCGTATCGTTGAGATAGCGCTGGCAGAGGGCGCGGACGCCATCGCGCACGGCTGCACGGGCAAAGGCAACGATCAGGTGCGCTTTGAGCTGACGATAAAGGCGTTTGCACCTGAAATGAAGATCATCGCCCCGTGGCGCGAGTGGAATATAAAATCGCGCGACGAGGAAATCGATTACGCCATAGCAAAGAATGTTCCT
>JAPXNL010000206.1:0-3100 GCA_033808535.1 Clostridia bacterium | reverse complement strand
CCTCTGCGCCGCCAAAGGCGATGCAGACCGCAAATCCGCCCTCCAGCCTGTCAACCGCGAATTTCATCCGCCGTTCCCCCGAAAATATAACAATACACTGATTATTATAATGTCAATCCCGGCGAAAGTCAATGCCGTGGCGGACAGCTGCGTAAATATTTACATTGCGCTCAATATCGTGCAAAAATAAACATTTATTCGTTGCATTTGTCGCATTTTCTTGTTGCATTTAATGAGTAAATCATTTATAATATTATAGAATTTAATGAGTAAATCATTTATAATATTATAGATATAAAAATGTGCCTGGAGTTCCGATGAAAAATTATCTTGCCAGTAAAATAAGGTGCTGTGCCTTGCTGCTGCTGATTGCAATATCAGCGCTGAACTTTTCCTGCGATACTGGGACGTCCGTGCCGGCTGAAACCCAGCCTGCTACAGAGACTGTCGTGACTGATCCTACTGCCACCGTTGCCGAAGTCAGCATAGTCGTCAACAAAGAGAAAATACCGTCAAGCGGTACGGAGGCGGTTTACATAACTGCCACAGCAAAGGATGCAAACGGCAAAGTAGTGCCCGACGCCGAGTTTGAATATTTCGCGCAGGGTAAGCCGCTGGACTCGCCGGTCTTTTCAACGGCCGTACCCGGGTTTTACAACCTGTACGCCTATTGCAACGGGATACGCAGCAACGTCATCGAGGTTTATGTGTTCGACTCAGACGTTGCGCGCGTGTCGCTTTATGCCGGCGCGACGACTGTGGCGGTCGGCGGGCAGGTCAATCTGGTTATAAACTCCTATAAGACGGACGGCAACAGGTCGACCCGCCAGGGAACGGCTTTCTCCAACGGCAAGCCGCTCGATCGCCGAGTGTTTGAGCCGACCGAGCCGGGGCTTTACATCCTGCATGCAGTGGTGCAGGACGTGCGCAGCCAGCCTTTCGTGGTGCTTGCAACCGAAGGTGAGCCGCCCGAAGCGACATTGGCGCTGGGAGCCGCGGCAAATCACATGACTCTCGGTCAGACTGTAAACTTCACCGCAACGCTTGCAGACGCAAACGGGAATCAGCTCTCCGGCAGCATCAAAGACTGCAAGCTTTATAAAATCGAAAACGATTATCTGACGCTTACCGAGATAACAGACGGGAAATTCACACCCGAGTCGTCCGGCAAATACCACTTTGTCGCGGTGAGCGGCGGTGTGGCGAGCCGTACTTTCACATTGAAGGTCACTGACCCGAACGCTCCGACCTATATCGGCGAGGAGTCCGACATCCCCGTAATAGTCATCGACACGCACGGACAGCAGCTTTCCGATGAATATACGCGCGTGACGGTCTATGTCTACGATTCCGGCAAGACGAACAAGCATACCGACAAGCCGACAATCGTTACGGAGGCGGAGATCCGCTGGCGCGGGCAGTCGTCGCTCGGGTTCCCGAAAAAGCAGTACGCGCTGCATACGATTACATACAACGGCGCGAACAACAACCTGCCGCTGCTGGGCTTGCCGGCGGAAAACGACTGGGTGTTAAACGGCTCATATGCCGACAAGTCGCTTATCCGCAACGGGTTTGCATACAACCTTTTCGGCAAGGCATGCAGCTATGCGCCGCGCGCCAGATACTGCGAGGTATATGTCAACTCCTCCGACAATCCTGCCAACCCGTTCAATTATCAGGGCGTGTATTCGCTCATCGAGAAGATAAAGCCCGATGAAAACCGAGTCAACATCCACAAGATGACGCCGAACGACAACTCCGGCGAGGCGCTGACCGGCGGCTATATAGTCGCCATCGACAAGTTCAAGGCCAGCGACTATTATTTCGGCACCGATTTCGGCACGTTCGTGCTTGTATACCCCGACAACGACGACATAACATTGACTCAGCGCGACTATATAACCAATTATATTATGGATTTCACACGCGCGCTGCATTCCGACCATTTCACCGACCCCGAGACCGGGTACCGGAAATATCTGGACGTGGACTCGACGGTCAGGCATCTTGCCGTTACGGAACTGATCCGCGATGTTGACGGGTTTATAATATCGACTTATTTCTATAAGCCGCGCGGAGGGAAGCTGTACTCCGGGCCGGCGTGGGACTATGACCTGACGCTGGGCAACGCCGACTACAACGAAGGCTCCAACCCCCATGGCTGGTATGTGACCGCGATGCCGCTGACACGGCACCTGCTGCGTGACCCGTATTTCCACCAGTATTACATCGACGTGTGGAAAGAGCTGCGGCAGAACATTCTGCGCGACGAGAACCTGCTTGCGGATATCGACGAGCAGGTGGGTCTGATGGGCAACGCGCTCAAACGCTCGCTGGCGCGCTGGCCGGCGCAGTGGGACGGCAGATCTTATGTCTGGCCTAACCTGATGGGCGAAAACTACCGCGCGACGCACGAGGAGGAGATATCCGCCATGAAGCGGTTTATACAGGAGCGCGCCGACTGGATCGACAAACATATCGAAGGCGCTTCGTGGTGATGCGCGAATAAAGTAACCGCAGGGAGAAGCGATCGTGGGGAACTTTTTTCAAAAAGTTCCCCACACCCTTCAAAAACTTTTGTACTGGAATACATATTGGGCTGCTCATAAATTTTTTTAGCTTTACTATTCTGTTTGACCGTGCCCTGCCGTTGTGCTATACCGGTAACCTCTACACAACCCGCGCCGCCGATATGGGTCCCTTACCCAAACCGGCGGCTTAATTGTTCTATGAACATACACCTGAGGGAGCACGGAGGAAAACGACAGGGAATAGTTTAAGATTTATGACACCGCCGGACACCACTGGCGGTGTCCGGCGGACGCGCAAGTTTGCACTCAGAGTGGGCGCGGGGGATATTTCCCCCGTCGGGGGAGTCTTGAGGGGCTCTCCCCTCAAGCGTGATACCAAGGTCAATGCCTGACGGCATTGACCTGCGGCGGAGCCTTGAGGGGCGTTTCTGCCGTCATTCGAAGAATGACGGTGGTTACCTTTCTTTGCTTCGATGGATTATCATATCAAGTGCAAGAAAAGAATTAACAAAAAAGAAAAGCAATTCATAAGAAGATGACCTATCATGGTAAATGGTGAGTAAACCAGA
>JAPXNL010000205.1:0-3229 GCA_033808535.1 Clostridia bacterium | reverse complement strand
CTTGGGGAGGTCGTCAATCTCATTAATTTGCGACCACGAAAGTGTCTTAACTGGGAAACTCCTTTAGAAGTCTTTTTTGATCAAAAATTGCACTTGACTTGACAATCGAGCTAAGCAAAGAAAGTAACACATATTAAACGCCTGGCGGTGGCAACCGCATATAAGTGGGTGACAATCTTTCAGACTGCAATAAACCCCATTAACACGCAAAAGTGTAATTTTTCCTTTATGCGTGGTATTAATTAATCGAACCGCCACTTTACAACGACAAAATTTGAAACATTACACGGCATGTGCATCCGTCATGCAATACGCCATACCAATATATTATGCAAAATTATGACTGGAGCGTATAAAATGAGCGAAAAAACGGAAAAAACCGCAAAAACCCCATCAAGCAAGCTGACATTCAACATCGAGCGCTGCAAGGCCTGCGGACTGTGCGTCGAAGCCTGTCCGCGCAAGCTGCTTGAGCTTGATTTGAGCACGATGAACTCCAAGGGACTGCACCCGGCGCGCATCACCGACCAGTCGCGCTGCATTGCCTGCGCGCTGTGCGCCATGATGTGCCCCGACACGGTCATCACCGTTGAAAAGATATAATCCAAAGGAGATATATACCGAATGTCTAAGGTACTGATGAAGGGCAACGAGGCTATTGCCGAAGCGGCGATCGCCTGCGGTTGCCGCCATTACTTCGGCTACCCCATCACGCCGCAGACCGAGGTCGCCGAGTACATGGCAAAGCGTATGCCCAAGGTCGGCGGGCTGTGCCTGCAGGCCGAGAGCGAGATAGCGGCGATCAACATGGTGCTGGGCGCATCCGCAGCCGGCGCGCGGGTCATGACAAGCTCGTCGTCGCCCGGAATCGCGCTGAAAAGCGAGGGGATAAGCTATCTCGTCGGCTCCGACCTGCCGTGCCTCATCCTCAACGTGCAGCGCGGCGGCCCGGGACTGGGCGGAATCCAGCCCGCGCAGTCGGACTATAACCTCGCGGTCAAAGTTGCAGGCCACGGCGACGCGCACATGCTTGTGTACGCGCCCTCGTCGATACAGGAAATCGTCGACCTGACCGCCGTGGCGTTCGACGTCGGCGACCGCTACCGCGTGCCTGTCATGATGCTTGCCGACGGCGCGCTCGGCCAGATGATGGAGCCGGTCGACCTGTCGAATGTCGGCACAAATGAGCTGCCCGAAAAGCCGTGGGCGGCCTGCGGCCATCAGAACAAGCGCAAAAAGAACATAGTGAACTCGCTTTACATCGAGCCGGACGAGCTCGAGCGGCTTGTCCGCGAGCGCTATGAGCGCTACGCCAGACTCGCGGCGGAGGAAACCCGCTGGGAGGAGTACCGGCTCGACGACGCCGAAATCTGCGTCGTCGCATACGGCATCACGGCGCGCATCTGCAAATCCGCCGTCGACGCGGCGCGCAAAAAGGGGATAAAGGCCGGTATGTTCCGCCCGATAACGCTGTGGCCGTACCCGTCGGAGCAGCTTGACGCGGCGTGTGCGCGCGCGGGCGTGAAGCGCGTGCTGGTCGCCGAGCTCAACATGGGCCAGATGCTCGACGACGTGAAGCTGGCAATAAATTGCCGGCTGCCCGTCGCGTTCCACGGACGCACAGGCGGCATGCTGCCCACGCCCGAGGATATACTGGCGCAGATCGAGCAGCTTAATGCCGGAAAGGAGTAAAGTAAACCGATGTCTAAAGTAGTATTCGGTCGTCCCAAAGCGCTTTCGGACGTGCCGCTGACATACTGCCCGGGCTGTACGCATGGGATCGTGCACCGTCTCATCGCCGAGGTCATCGACGAACTGGGCATAGAGGGCAAGACCGTGGGCATCGCGCCTGTCGGCTGCTCGGTGTTCGCGTATAATTTTTTCGAGTGCGATATGGTGCAGGCGCCGCACGGACGCGCGCCGGCGGTCGCGACCGGCGTTAAGCGCGCACTGCCCGACAATGTGGTGTTCACATATCAGGGCGACGGCGACCTTGCCGCGATAGGCACCGCCGAGACCGTGCACGTCGGCGCGCGCGGCGAGAACATAACGATTATATTTATCAACAACGCCATATACGGCATGACCGGCGGTCAGATGGCGCCGACCTCATTGCCCGGTCAGGTCACCACGACCTCGCCCTATGGCCGCGACCGCAAAATTCAGGGCAGCCCCATCCGCGTGTGCGAGATGATGGCGACGCTCGACGGCACGGCCTATGCCGAGCGCGTTGCGGTCGACAGCCCGAAGAATGTTATCAAAGCCAAAAAGGCGATTATGAAGGCGTTTAAGACCCAGCTTGAGGGCAAGGGGCTTTCGATTGTTGAGGTGCTCTCGTCCTGCCCGACGCAGTGGGGCAAGTCGCCGGTCGAGGCGCTCGAGTGGATACGCACAGCCATGATACCGTATTATCCGCTCGGCGTGTACGTCGACCGGACGGGAGGTGACGAGTCGTGACGACCGAAATCCTGATGGCGGGGTTCGGCGGGCAGGGAATACTGTTCGCGACCAAGCAGCTTGCCAAGGCGGCGCTCGCCGCTGACCGGCAGGTGACGTGGATACCGTCCTACGGGCCGGAGGCGCGCGGCGGGACAAGCAACTGCAGCGTGATTATCTCCGACGAGCAGATCGGCTCGCCGATTGTGGTGCACCCGGACATTCTCATCGCGCTGAACCTGCAGTCGTTTGACAAGTTCTGCCTGCGCATCAAGCCGGGCGGGATGCTGATTGTGGACAGCTCGCTTGTGGGTAAAAAGACCGAGCGCACCGATATCACGGTCTATGAGGTGCCGGCGACGGCGCTTGCGTCCGAGCAGGGGCTGACCGGATCTGCGAACATCATCATGCTGGGCAAGCTGCTCGCGGTGACGGGACTGTTCGAGCGCGATGAGTTTGTAACTCATCTCGTCGAGGGTATACCCGAATCGCGCGCGGCGATGCGCGAGATTAACAGGAAGGCGTTTGAGATAGGGTATCACTATACGGCGTAACGACGGCGTAACGGCGTTACGGCGCAACTGTGTAGTTGTGCAACAGTTATATTTCAGTGTGATAGCGTAAAATAAAAGCGGCGGCACGGAATGTAAGCGTGCCGCTGTTGTTATGTTGTGGTATTTGTTTGGTTTGTGCTTGCTCGCAAGTCAATCATATAATTTTTGTGGTTCGCACCGCGGGCGTGTTTTAAGGTTGCTTTCTTTACACAGCTCGATTGTCAAGTCAAGTGCAATTT
>JAPXNL010000204.1:0-3235 GCA_033808535.1 Clostridia bacterium | reverse complement strand
CATATACACAAAAACTCAACCGCCGGAACGGCTCTACACGAGCACCGCTCCGGCGGTATTACAATACTCCGCTTATCTGCCGGGTGTAATGTCGACGAGGTCAACCTGCGCTACCGTGACCGTGTTCTTGCCGCGGCTCTTTGAAACGTACATCGCGCGGTCGGCGCGCTCGATAAGGTTTACGAGCGGCGGCTTGCCGCATACAAGCCCGATGGAGAGCGAAAGGCTCAGCCCCTCGCGGATGTGCGAGTAATCGAGAGCTCCGGCTTTTTGCCTGATGCGCTCGGCGACGACGGCGGCTTCGGTCGGACCGGCGTCGGGCAGCACCACGATGAACTCGTCTCCGCCGAACCGGACGGCACAACAGTCCTTGCGGATGTTGTCGCGTATGCATGCGGCAAGCTCGCGCAGCATCGCGTCGCCCGTCAGATGGCCGTGCGTGTCGTTTATAGCCTTGAAGTTGTCCGCGTCAATAAACAGCAGCGCAAGCGACGATGTGCCGCGCAGGCGCAGCCCGGCGTAAAACGGCGAGTCCTCGTCAATCAGATACAGCCGGTTATACAGCCCCGTAAGCTGATCGATATAAATCTTTTTCATCAACTCGGAGTTCTCGCGCAATAGCTCGCGCTTCGTGGCGGTGATGTCTGTGATGGTCAGGATTTTTGCCGATCCCGGGTCGCCGGGTTCGATCGGGTACTGCGTCAGCAGCAGGTAGCTTGTGTCGCCGTCAGTGGTTTTGACAATCTCGTGCTGCCGGTAGTCAGCCTCGTATTCATAGCCGTCTATGTATTCGGACACCGGGTCGCCGATATCGATCGAGTCGGTGTGCAGTATACGCATGGCCTGCTTGTTGACGCTTATCACACGCGCGTTTTTGTCCACAATCAGCGTGCCCTCGTGCGCGTTCATGAACAACTTGCGGAAAACATAGTCCGAACGCACTAAAAGCATCCGGTGTTTGAGAATCGCGTAGCCGGTAAACAGCACGAAAATCAGAACCGCCACGTACAACAGCGTAAAGCTCGTGTTAATGTCAAAAAACGTCGGCAGTATATACTCGGAGATTATACTGACAACGGTTGCAATAGCCGCGCCGGCGAATATGCTCTTCAGCTGCTTTTTGCGCCGCTTGTCGTTAGTTTTGATGTAGTTTGCGACAAGCAGTATCACGGCACAGACCACCGGGATGCTGAAGATCGCGGACATGGCCAGCGCGAGTACCGGGTCGTCCATCCGCCAGAAACCGGGGGCGCTGTAATCAATCGGAAACAAATAGCGCGCCAGTATTGCCAAGGTGTTGACAGTCAGCACGGTGGCGAATATACCGTCGAGCCTGCGGTTGACAAGCCGGTATGTGAACAGCAGGAACATCACCGACATGTTCAGCATGCAGAAGTAGAGGACGCTTTTTAAAATCAGCCCCGGAATCGACGTGTCGGCATGCCGGTCTGCGACGCTGAGAACCATCCATGCAGCCGCAGAGCTGGCGAAAATAAAAAACGAACGTATTATCCGCTCGGTCTCGGAGCTGCCCAGCCCGCTGTTCATCCAGACAAAGCTCGCAATAAAGACCATTACGCCAAAAACTATCGTATATGAAATTACCGCTAACATTATAACTCAATGCACGCCGTTACCGGCGGCAATTGCTTCCACCTCGACAAGTGCACCTTTGGGAAGCGCTGCGGCAGCGACGCAGCTGCGCGCCGGATTGCCGGTAAAATACCGCGCGTATACGGCGTTGAATGCGGGGAAATGTGACATATCAGTCAGATAGCAGGTCGTTTTCACCACGTCGGCAAAGGTCAGCCCGGCTGCGGCCAGCACCTCGCCGACGTTTTTGATTGCGCGCTCGGTCTGCGCCTCGAAACCCGACTCGAGTTCGCCGGTCGCGGGGTCAATCCCGAGCTGTCCGGACGTGAACACGAACCCGCCGGCGCGTATTGCCTGCGAATACGGGCCGACTGCTGCAGGCGCACGGTCGGTGCTGATAATTTCGTTACTCATTTTCATCACTCTTTATATATATTAACATAAGGGATTTATAGGTTATTTTTAAATAAACAGAAAGCGGCAGCAGACAGCAGCTAATCTATGGACAGATGCGAACACCTGCGCGCTGCGCTTACTGGTTGCCGCCGACTTCACACTTCGCCGGCCGGGCACTCTGCAACTGCGTGCTCCGGTGACTGCACACGCCGCTGACTATACCGCAAACTGCATACACGCCGGCTTCGCGCTCTGCTTCACCAAATAGGCGCCGCCGTGCCGGTTATTTGCCTGCCCGCATCGCGGCGATTGTGCGGTCTATAAGATCTTCGAGCGCCCAGCCCAGCAGCTCCGCGCCCTTTGATATGACCTCGCGCGAGCAGCCCGCAGCAAAACGCTTGTCCTTGAACTTCTTGATCACGGACTTGGCTTCAAGGTCGTCGACGCTTTTCGACGGACGCATGAGCGCGGTCGCCCATATCAGCCCGGTCAGCTCGTCCACCGCAAAGAGCACGCGCTCCATCTCGTGCTCGGGCATGATGTCCGTGCAGATCCCCCAGCCGTGGCTTGCAACGGCGTGTATGATGCGCTCGTCCACGCCGTGCTCGCGCAATATCTCCTGTGCCGCGACGCAGTGGCGGTCGGGGTGCATTTCAAAATCGATGTCGTGGAGCAGGCCGACGACGCCCCAGAGCTCGCGCTCGTCGCCGTATCCCAGCTCGTCGGCGAAATACATCATCACATCGCTGACGGTTTTCGCGTGGTTTAAATGAAACTCGCCTGTGTTGTATTTGCGCAGCAGCTCCCATGCTGCGTCAAGTGTCATTTCCATTTGAATCTCCTCTGCAGCGCGGTGGCGTGCGGGAGAAGCCCAGCGCCGCTCCGTATTCTATGATATTTTTGCACAATTCAGCACATAACGCCGAACGGCATTTAACACCATTATTATTAATATCTGTATAATTCTATCCCAAATTTTATGGCTTATCAAGAAATAAATTGTTAATAAACCTTGGTTTTTGTCTATATGTTATTGGTATTTAAACCTGTGAGCGGTGTCGCACCGTCGGTGGTTTTTATGCGTCTTGATGGTAGTTACGACACTAAATACTCTGCATTAACAACCAAAGCGGTGTATGTATGATTACAGCGAAACGACGCGGGAAACAGCAAGCAAAACTCCGGAAGATATAGAAACGCCGGACACCACTGGCGGCCGGCGTTCTAAAACCTGAAATCATTACCC
>JAPXNL010000203.1:0-3250 GCA_033808535.1 Clostridia bacterium | reverse complement strand
CCCCCCCACAAATCGCGTCCCCCGCGTCCCCCAGCTGCCACTTACAACTTAAAGATTCCGCATCACGTATTCGGTGAACTGCTCGCAGGTCGCGCCGGTATCGCGCCCGGTGATCGTAAGCGCCTTATCCTCGAACATGCAGAAGTCGAGCGCACGCGTTAAGCGGTCCGACTCCGCCTGACGCCCGATATGCGAGAGCAGCAGCGCCGTCGCGCGCAGCATCGAGCAGGGGTCGGCGTACTTCGCGCGATCCTCGGCCACCATGCGCGGCGCCGAGCCGTGTATCGCCTCGAACATCGCGTACCGGTCGCCGATATTCGCGCTGCCCGCGGTGCCCACGCCGCCCTGGAACTCCGCCGCCTCGTCGGTGATAATATCGCCGTACAGGTTAGGCAGGATGAACACCTGGAACCCCGTCCGCCGCTTCTCGTCGACCAGCTTCGCGGTCATAATATCGATAAACCACTCGTCAGTCTCAATCTCCGGGTACTCTTTAGCGATCTCCTCGCATATATTAAGGAACTTGCCGTCGGTCGTCTTGATGACGTTCGCCTTCGTCACAATCGACACCCGCTTCTTTCCGTTCTTGCGCGCGTACTCGAACGCGAGCCGCGCTATCCGCTCGGTGCCCGGCGTCGTCGTGATCGTGAAGTCAACCGCCAGCCCGGGCGTAACGTGAATGCCCTGGCTGCCCACCGCGTAGCTGCCCTCGGTATTCTCGCGGAAAAACGTCCAGTCGATCCCCTTGTCCGGCACCTTGACCGGCCGCACATTCGCGTACAGGTCCAGCTTCTTGCGCATCATCACGTTCGCCGACTCGATATTCGGCCACGGATCGCCTGCGCGCGGCGTCGTCGTCGGCCCCTTGAGTATCACATCGCACTTATACAGCTCGTCCATCACGTCGTCGGGTATCGCCTTGCCGTGCGCCGCGCGGTTCTCGATGGTCAGCCCCTCCACATCGCGCAGCTCAACGCGCCCCGCGCGTATCTCGTCAGCCAGCAGTTGCTCGAGCACCGAGCGCGCCGCCGCGGTGATCGTCGGCCCGATCCCGTCGCCGCCGCATATGCCGATAACCAGCCTGTCCAGTTTCGTGTAGTCAACTGCGCCCTTGCAAAGGCTGATTTTGTCCACGCGCTCAAGCTGACCGCGCAGCATCTCTTCGAATTTCTGCTTTGCCGCATCAATCACGGCCTGGTATTTGTCTGCCATTTTTACCTCTTTTATGTTAAATTTGCATTTTTGTCGTTTTATCATCGCGCGTCGCATACCGCCCGCAGCAGTGAAAAATATGTTGTTTTTCTATGTATTATGCATTGTGTATGCATATCGACGAAAACCGCCGTTATCCACAATTCCCACAGGGTTTTCCACAGCCCCGCACTCCAAAAACCCGCTTGCGGCACATATTTGCGGGGTTGTGAACATGGTTTTCCACAGGTGCGGGGAAAAAGCTTTGGGGAAAACCATGCGCCCGGTTCCGCAATATATTGTGAAAAGCGATTTGCCTGCCGCCTGTAAAACGCAGTCACGGAACGGAATAATTCATAAAAATTTTGTGGTTTTCACCAACAGACGATAATTACAATAGTGGTTGCCACCGCGCAGACTGCGGCTCACGCGCACAATTACTCGCTTGGCAGGGGCGGCACGATGTTACACGTTCACCGAACACCTTTCCGCCGTCCGCGGCATTATCGGTGTGGCAATGCTATACGCACTCAATCAAAGCTGCACCGCCGCGATAACGCAGAAAATGCGTATTTTTATATGAATTATGCATTGTATGTGCACATCGACGAAAGCCGCCGTTATCCACAATTCCCACAGGGTTTTCCACAGCCGGGCGTCCAAAATACCCGCCTGGGGCACATATTTGCGGGGGATTGGCGAAGTTTTCCACAGATGAGTGGACTTTTGTGTGGAAAGAACCGCGCCCGGAAAAGCGCAACATATTGTGAAAAGCGATTCGGCTGCCATGCACAAAACACGGGCGCAAGTTCCGGCAAAACGGAAGATGGAATTTAATATTTGTGTGTATCGCCAAAAAATTGTACAGTCAATAGTTTACAAATGCGGTTGCTTCAACTGCCGGACGCGGGACACAGCACAAAGCGCACAGCCTACAGCTCCGACGCGCCGGTAGCCACGCCGTTGAGCGAGGGCGGCGCGATGTTGCCGGCCTGCAGCTCGAAATACGCCTGCGCCGCTATCATTGCGCCGTTGTCACCGCACAGCTTCAGCGGGGGCAGGTACAGGCTGACGGCGTGCCGCTCCGCAAGACCGCAGACCGCGCGCCGCAGGTGCGAGTTGGCGATGACGCCGCCCGCCGCGATGAGCGTGCGCGCGCCGGTAAGCTCGAGCGCGCGGTCGAGACGGCGCACCACCGAATCGGCGATCGTGAGCGTGAGCGCCGCGGCAAGCTCGGCGTGGTCAGGCTCGATGCCTCGCTGGCGCAGGTTGTTCACCCTGTCGAGCACGCTGGTTTTCAGCCCGCTGAAAGAGAAATCGAGCGTGTCGCCCGCGATCGCGGCCGAGGGCAGGGTAAACGACGGCTCGCGGCCCGCGGCGAAAAACTCCGACGCCAGCCGGTCGAGCGTCGCGCCGCCGGGGTAGGGCAGGCCGAGCACGCGCCCGATTTTGTCGAACGCCTCGCCCATCGCGTCGTCGCGCGTGCGGCCGAGCGTTTCATAATCGGTGGGCGAGCGGAGGAGCAGAATCGACGTGTGACCGCCTGATGCGACGAGCGCCAGCGCGGGCTTGCCGGGCTCGGGCAGCGGCGCCGCGTTGAGCTGTACAGTCTCGCCGCCGGTAGCGTCGTATGCGATGAAGTTTGCCGCTGCGTGCGCCTTGATGTGGTTGACGCCGACAAGCGGCACGCCGTTTGAGCATGCAAGCGCCTTCGCAAAGTTGACGCCGACGAGCAGCGCGCCGATGAGGCCCGGCGTGTAGGTCACGCCGATCGCGCCCAGACCGGCGACGTCGGTGCCCGCGCGCTGCAGCGCGTCGAGCGTGATGCGCGCGATTGATTCGGTGTGCGCGCGGCTGGCGATCTCGGGCACGACGCCGCCGAACCGCTTATGCAGCTCTATCTGCGAGGCGACGACGCTCGAGCGCAGCGTGAGCGTGCCGTCCGGCTCTGCCTCGACTACCGCCGCCGCCGTCTCGTCGCATGAGCTTTCGATGCCTAAAATAAGCACTGTGATATCTTCCTAGAATGCAATTTAATAGTGGCCGCTGGAGGTTACGC
>JAPXNL010000202.1:0-3282 GCA_033808535.1 Clostridia bacterium | reverse complement strand
TTTTGTGGACGAGAATGGAGTTATGGTGGGCAAAACCTACCTCGGCGCGAAATCATACGACCAATGGGCAAGTATTATAGAATCTCTGCTTGAGGAAGTGGGCTGAATTGCGCAGATATATAATTTTCACGTCTGTCGCGCTGGTGCTGGGCGCCGTGATGCTCGCGGCGGGCGCGCTGCGCGGCGAGTCGCAGATAGTGTTTGAAAAGGCCGCGACTATCTGCCTTGAGTGCATAGGAATCGGCTGAATTTTTGCGCGAACGGACACTGAAAATGAAGAAAAAGAAGCTAAATCCGCGAACTTTCGTGCAGGCGGCGACCGCAGTTTTTTACAACGGCTACCTTGCGGGATTTGCCGAAATGAAAATATTCTCCGGCGCGACAAAGCGCTTCTGCGTACCCGGGCTGAACTGTTACAGCTGCCCGGGTGCGCTGTTTGCCTGCCCGCTCGGCTCGCTGCAGTCGGAGCTGGCGAGCGGCGAG
This sequence comes from Clostridia bacterium, assembly GCA_033808535.1. Lineage (GTDB taxonomy): Bacteria > Bacillota > Clostridia > Oscillospirales > CAG-272 > DTU078. Next base: position 2,799 of record JAPXNL010000202.1, on the reverse strand, counting down.
GTCAGGCTGCCGCTCTACACGCTCGGCTTTTTGTTTATATTCGGCGCGGCGATGGGAAGGTTTATCTGCGGATGGCTCTGCCCATTCGGGTTTATACAGGAGCTGCTGTATAAAATCCCGTTTCCGCGCAAGCTGCGGCGGCTGCCCGGCGACCGCGCGCTTGTCATGCTTAAATATGTGCTGCTTGCGCTGCTCTGCATACTCCTGCCGCTCACCATAACAAACATAATAGGGCAGGGAAGCCCGTGGTTTTGCAAGGCTGTCTGCCCGGCGGGCACGCTTGAGGCTGGTCTGCCTCTGGTGCTGTTCGGCGAAGGCTATGCGGAGGCGGCGGGCATGTGGTTTGTGATAAAAACTGCGACGCTTGCGGTGATAATACTGCTTTCGGTGCTGACTTACCGCCCGTTTTGCCGCTATCTCTGCCCGCTCGGCGCGATTTACGGGCTGTTTAACCCGATCTCGCTTGTCAGGCTCAGGCTCGATGGTGACAAATGCACATCGTGCGGCGCATGTGAGCGCGCATGCAGGATGGGCGTAGCGGCGTATAAAACGCCCAACTCACCCGAGTGCATCCGCTGCGGCGACTGCATCGCGGCGTGTCCGCACGGCGCGCTGTCAGGGCTGCCGTCCAAAGCGCGCGACCGCCGGGCGCGGGAGGTGTCGCGATGGTAGCGCGTGCGAGATTGGCGGCAGCGGCGGTTTTTCTCGCGCTTGCCGCGGTGTCGGCGACTGTCGTAATATGGCTGATTGTGCCGAATGAAGAACAGGAGAATGTCGAAGTCTGGGAGCAGGCGGTGACCGTCGAGCCCGGCATCGACTATCTGATTGTGAGCAACGGACACGCGCTGACCTCGGACATAGTCGCGCTTAACGAAGCATACAGCCTGGCGGGCATGCCGGTCACCACAGACGGCGGTGTGCCGGCTGAATGCGTTACGCCCAATATGCTCTGGCGCTTTGTGCTAAACGACGCCACGCAGCCCGGCGACGCGTATTACGCGGATGACGATATGATGATTACACAAAGCGGCGCGCCGGTTGCCCGCGACATATGGCGGGGAGAGAACTACATGCGTTTTTGCGTGGCGCAGCCGGAAGAGCTGGCATATCCGCCGGAGCACACCTCGTGGCAGATAATACGGCGCGGAGATGTGTTCTATCTTTCGGCCGTCAGCGGCTCCGAGGATACAAACAACCTGCTGTACTACTCGAAGTACTACGGCGCGTTCACATACCTTCAAAACTACCCCGACATGACGCAGCGGCTGTTTTCGATAAAGCTTTTCCGCCGCGCGACAGATGAAGCCGAAGAAGTTAAAGCTGTCAGCCTGATGCTCGAGCCGCCCGAGGCCGGGCGGCCTGCGCTGGGCGCATATACCTCCGCGGACACGGTTGGGTACCGGGTGGAGTCGACCGACTGGACAGGCGAGCCGGCGGTGTTCGCGTCTGAGACCGAATATGCCGCGACGATAGCGGTGAAAACCTGCGGCGGATACAGGTTCGCGCCTGATGTCGCGGTGACCGTAAACGGCGTGCTCGTCAAAGCGGCGGCGGGGGACAGGCTGCTTTCCGTCCGGGTTGCATACCCGGCGACGGGTAAAGCCGATCCGCCCGACACGGATGAACGAGCCGACCCCGCAACGCTGCTTGTCACCTCCGATATGCATGAAGAAACCGACAACCTGCGCAGATTTCTGGAACTGCTGCGCGCGATGGGCGAGTACCCGCGCACAGTCAGCTTTGCCGGCGATATGTACACGGGCGGCGGCGGTTACTTTTACAAGGGTTGGTATAAGTATGCGGTGAAGGTAAGCGAGATAATAAAGTGGGTGTTCCCGGCAAGCGAGCCGGTATACACCATGGGCAACCACGACTGGGAGTCGCTTTACGACGAAAGCTTCTATGACGGCGAGGGGAGCACCTGTTTCCCCGCGATATACGGCTGTGCGCGCGTTGGCGCGGTGTATCCTGGCGGCGACACCTCATCGCCATATGTGGTATTCAACCTCGGCGCTACAGATGTGACCTACGGTGAGTATTACAGTATGTTCAGGGAGTCCGACCTTGAAAAACTCCGCCGGTTTCTCGAGCTGTCCGACAGTTCGGGCAGGCTGATAGTAATAAACTCGCACTGGCCGCTGCACTATGCGTTCAACAGCAGCCACCGCGAGGTGAAAAACGCAGAACTTGTCATCGACCTGCTCAACGAATACGCGGACAGAAATGGCATTCTGTTCGTCTGGGGGCATAACCACAACGGCGACCCGGCGATGCTGACGGCGCGCGGCGCGGGCGACACGATAACCTGTGACCGAGACGGCATCATCACGCGCAAGCTGCGTTTCACCTACGCAAACGCGGGCGCGATGATGTACGGCACAGGCCTGCTCGTGCGCTTTGACGAGCGCAATTTGTACCTGACCTATTACTCACTGCCCGCCGGCATCTCAGACGCACTTGATGCGCGCGGCTCGTACAAATTCAGCCGTGTCGGGTGACAGAGTAGCCGCAGTGAACGCTGCGGCTTACCGATAAACATTAATTTAAACGATACCGCCGGACGTCTTTAGGGCGTACGGTGGACGCACGGCATAACTCCCAGAGGGGGCGCGGGATACTTCCCCCGTTGGGGGAGTGGCCGGAGGGGAACGCCCCTCCGGTGGATTTCCAAGGCAAAGCCTTGAGGCTCTTTTCTTTGGGTCCTTTCTTTGGAGAGATGGATTATCATATTAAGTGCAAGAAAAGAATTAACAAAAAAGAAAAGCAATTCATAAGAAGATGACCTATCATGGTAAATGG
>JAPXNL010000201.1:0-3351 GCA_033808535.1 Clostridia bacterium | reverse complement strand
CTTTATGCAGGTTTGCTGCGGCAAGCCGTCGATGTGGGGCTACGGCGACCCGAAATCGTCGTACTCGGCGTCGTGGGAGAGCTTTTTCGGCATGCAGATGCTTGCGTACACTTTGCCTGACGAGGCGTGGTCTGCTTTCATGGGGCTTATGAGCCTGGTCGACGACGAGGGTATGCTCGGCGGCGAAAGCCTGCCGTCCGAGAAAGCGCACACCGCGTGGGTATTATACAGGCTGACCGGCGACAAAGAAAAGCTCGCGGCCGTATATGACAGCATATCGCGCTATCTCGACTGGCGCATTGAAAACCCGCGCTGGATATTCCTGCAGCACAACGATGTCAACTCAGCCGACGCCGATTTTGCAGAGTCCGCGCTTATTGATATAAGGTACATGATGATGATCGCCGGCGTTGTAAAGCCGAATGACGTCGCGATGTGGCAGGAAAAGTACATCAGGCTGCTTGACGACTACAAGGGCTGGTTCTTTGACGCAAACGGCAACACATATCAGTACTGCGACAAACGCACATTTGCGCGCTCGGCGGGCAACACTATCTGGGTCACAAAGGGGCTTTATATCCCCGAGCTTACCGGCAGCTACGAATCGAATCTGATGGCCCGGTTTAACACCGAATACCGCCGTAACGCGTCGTTCTGCGGATTTTATGCGGTCAAATACCCCGACACCTCGCATACGATTTACGGGCTTCTTGCACGCGGGAAAAGCGACGAGGCCGGCGCACTAATAGAGGCGTGCGCGCGCGATGTGGCAAGGGTCGGAATGTTCTCAGAAAACTACACAAACGACGACATGCCTCTCCCGACCGGCGTGCGACCGTCAATGTTCGGCTGCGCTATGCTTGTCGACTCAATGCTGCTGAAGTCCGGAATATCGTATAATTTCAGAATCGAATAAAATATCAAAGGCGCGGCGGAAAAATCCGCCGCGCCGCTTATTTATGCAGTTTTATGATTTTTTCCCTGCGCGGTTTAAAAGTTCCAGCTTCCTCTCAGCGCAGGTGTAGGCCAGCTTGTAGTTTTGCTTGCGCCGTGCAATGGCCTCAAGCTCCGAGCAGGTCAGATACATTATCTCTGCCGGCAGCTCCGCTCCTCTGACAAGTTCCCTGAACCTTTCCTCCGCGCCGTCGATATCTCCGCCCGCAAGCGCTATCGCCGCCGATACCTGCTCCGCGCACGGACCGGCAAGCGCGCCGGCGTCGAGCAGCGCACGTGCAAGCTCAGGATGTCCGTCTTTTATGTGCATATTAAGGCGCAGGCACTGTGCGCCCTCGTATGGCGGCAGGGGGTCGGGCAGCGCACAGCCCGAAAAATCGTCTCGAAACCGCGAATTTACATATACAGCCTTTATATATTCAAGGAACGCGCGCACCGTGTCCTCAAGCACGCTAATGCGTATCAGACCCCGCATATTGAACCCGAGCGCTGCGGCAAACATATCCTCTGCCGACGCTATGAAACCAGCGCGCAGGTTTTGGACTGCCGCCACATACAAGCTGTCCGCAGCGATCAAGCACACCTCGTCGTCAATGAAGTCCGCCGGCGCGCGCCTGCACTCGGCTGCGCATTCGGCGTACTTTTTTTCTCTATACAGCGCCTTTATGCTGCCGATAAACCTTGATTTTTCATATCCGGACAGTTCCGCGTCGTCGTCGATAAGCCAGCCGGGCGAGATTTCAAGCCGGTCGGCTATATAAAGCAGCGTTTCAAGCGACGGCATCGCCGCCCCCGTTTCGATCCGGCTGAGCATATTGCGCGTTATAAAACCGCCGCACAGCTCGCTCTGCGTCATGCCGCGGCGTTTTCGCAATATTCTGATTTTTTCGCCCAGCTTTTCCGCGTTCACGGAGCCTGTCCTCCCGGACACACAGCCACGATAAGCGGGAAATCCTTGAACGTCAGCTTTTTCACCGACTCGCAGCCCAGATCGTCAAACGCCACAACCTCGCATGAGGTTATACACGCCGACGCAAGCGCTCCCGCTCCGCCTATCGCGCAGAGGTACACGGCGCCGTGCCGGCGTATCGAATCGCACACCTCCGGTGCGCGCCCTCCCTTGCCTATTGTGCATTTCAGTCCTGCGTCGAGCAGCCTGTCCATATATACATCCATGCGCGAGGAGGTCGTCGGCCCGCACGAGCCTATCACCATGCCCGGCCTTGCCGGCGTCGGGCCCGCGTAATATATTGCCGCGCCCGCAAGCTCGAACGGCAGCTCGCCTTCGAGAAGCGCGACAATGCGCTTGTGCGCCGCGTCGCGCGCCGTGTAGACTGTGCCCGAAAGCAGGATCTGCTCCCGCTCTTTTACAAGCGGCGCCCAATCTGCAATGTCTGCGGTGTTATACTTCTTCATCTGAAATATCTGTTCCGTATATAATCTCGTTTTCAGGTCGGGTGACCGTATCAGTGTCGGCGTGCATATCGCGGTTGATGCGGTCAAATTCCCGCTCAAGCTCCTCGCTTATCACCGCGCGCATATTGTCGACCTTGCCCTTTATCTCGCCGGACTTGGCGCGCAGTGCGCTTATCATCGCATCAAACTCGCCCTGCACGCCGCGCAGATATTCCGCATATCCGCGTATGTAGTCCTCACTCATCGAAAACAGCTTTTTGTTGGCGTTCTCAAACGCGGTCTCCAGTTTGCTCCGCGCACCCTCACGCATTGCCTTGACCTCTGCAGCCGCCTCTTCGCGCACTCTATCAGCTTCTGCCATAGCCTCCGCTTTTATGCGCCCGGCTTCGGCTTTCGCATTTTCAATCAGTTTGTCGGCGCTTTCTTTGGCAATTATCATCACATCGCCCAGTTTGCGGCTCATCTCATCGTACAGGCGCTTTTCATGCTCCGCGTCGCCTGATGCCTGGTTTTCATCCTGCAGCACGGCAAGCTGCTCCGCCTGTTCCCGTGCCGATTTTTCGCACTCATCAAGACGCGCGCGCAGCGCCTGAGTTTCTTTTGTCAGGTCGGCGTTTTCGTCGATCAAAATCGAGTTTTCCGCAACCGCCGCCGACAGCTTGTCGCCCAGCTCGCCGCATTCGGACGTGAGTTTGCCCAACTGCTCGCGCAGATCTGCTATTTGTCGCTCGTATTCGGCAAGTTTTTTTGCGCTTTCTTCGATTTGCTCGTCTTTATCGGCAAGCTGCCGCTTCAGATTTGCAAGCTCACCGTTTATCTGGTCAAAGGTTTCGAGCCTGAACTCGAGCCCCTCTATTGTCTGTTTCTGGTTTTTTATTGTGCGCCTGTAGTCTTCCTCTACGGTGGCAAACCGCAGGTTTGTTTCCTCAAGATATGCGTTTACGTCGTCTTTGTTATAACCCCTGAACGCTTCCCTGAAAG
>JAPXNL010000200.1:0-3385 GCA_033808535.1 Clostridia bacterium | reverse complement strand
CACTATTTACCATGATAGGTCATCTTCTTATGAATTGCTTTTCTTTTTTGTTAATTCTTTTCTTGCACTTGATATGATAATCCATCCGAGCAAAGAAAGTAACATAAAAAACGCCCGGCGGAGCGCACCGTTTTAAAAGTAAGTTCATACGTAAAACATATGTCAGAACTTGATACTCACATAAACAAGGATAAAACAACAAACCGCTTGTCACAATAAAAATTATGTGGTATGATAACAAAAAAATGATAATAAAACACCAGAGGTGAAAAATAATGGATTGCATTTTCTGCAAAATTGCGGCGGGCGAAATCCCGTCAAACAAAGTCTACGAAGACGATGACGTTCTCGCGTTTCACGATATTCACCCGCAGGCGCCGGTGCATGTGCTTGTCATTCCAAAAACACATATCCGGTCGGTGGACGAGCTTGACGACTCGAACATAGCCGCAGCCGCGAAAGTTCTTGCTGCGATACCGGCTGTCGCGCGCGCTGCAGGACTCACCCGCGGATATCGAGTAATTACTAATATCGGTGAACACGGCTGCCAGAGCGTACTGCATCTGCATTTCCACATCCTCGGCGGCAAACAGCTGCCGGACAGAATGGGCTGATTAAAAAATTCGTCGTAGGAGTTTCCATAAAATTTGCCGACATCAAGTAATCTTTTTGCTTTTGCCGTCGATATGGGAGCCCAAATCGGCGGCTTAAGTTTTTGCGCAGCTGTTTTATAAGCACCTGAGGGGCGCGGGGCGACTACAGCCGCAAATCAAACATCGATGAAATCGATAGGGGGTGCTGAAAAACGACGAGAAGAAGCTCTAAATGCAGACCGCCGGACACCACTGGCGGTGTCCGGCGGACGCATGGTTATGCACCCAGAGGGGGCGCGGGGGATACTTCCCCCGTCGGGGGTGGCCGGAGGGGCGCTCCCCTCCGGTGTTCTTTCTTTAGGGCGCCTTTCTTTTCTTCCAAAGAAAAGAAAGGCGCATATAAAACGCTCGCGGTGCACACCGCTTATAAAGTGAACAACCGATAACTGAGCTTGTTTTTATCGGGCTTTCCGGACTTGCAACCGGCGCATCGTGGTTCTGCTACTATTACGCCATACAAAACGGCATACTCAGCGTGGTTATACCGAACGATAAATTGAGCATTCTGCTGACCGTGCTTTTCTCCCGTATATTTTTAAAGGAAAAGCTATCGCGTAAAGCTGTAGCAGGACTGAGTTTTATGTGCATCGGCACTCTGATAATGACTGACTGGGCTTAAAATCATACATACATTCCAATAATCATTTTTCCAAAATAGTAACGGTGCAACCACTATTTCAAGCAGTTACACCGTACCTTGTATAAAATTCCTACCATGGGGCGTGCCGTTTCGCACCCCCTTATTTTTCATGCTTCATATGCTTGCGCTTACAGCAATATGCATATCAGTCCGCCGCTTCCCTCGTTGATTATGCGCTGAAGGGTTTCGGAAAGCTTTGCCCGCGCTTCGTCCGGCATGTGCTGGAGCTTCGTATGGAGCCCCTCGTTGACCAGCTCATGCAGCGTTTTGCCGAAAATGTTCGATTCCCAAAGTTTTGCCGGCTCTTCTTCAAACTCTTTCAGCAGGTATTTTACCAGATCCTCCGACTGCTGCTCGGTTCCGACGATCGGGTTTACCTCGGTTTCGATATCTGCCTTGATCATATGTATCGAAGGTCCGCTTGCTTTGAGTCTGACGCCATAGCCGCCCGACCGCTTGATAATTTCCGGCTCCTCGAGTTTCAGGTCGCCGATTTCCGGAGTGACTATCCCGTATCCGAGCTCCTCAACATCCTGAAGCGCCTTCGCGACACGATCATATTTGCGCTTTGTTTCTGCCAGCTCGCGCATCAGCGATATCAGTTTTGCATCGTCGTCTATGTCAAGCCCCGTCATGTCGCTGAGCACGCGGTAGTACAGACTGTCAGGCACGCGAATGTCAATCTTTCCGCAGCCAGTGCCGAGATCTATACGTTCTACGATTGCGCGTTCAATGTATTCACTGCCCGCCATCGAATCCGCGACAGACTGGATATCGCCCGTACATCTTATCTTCTCCGCTGCTTCCATCAACGCGTTTCTGATAGCCTCTGCGACCGGATGTGATTTGTCAAGCGCAGTCGTCCATGCCGGCATTGATACGGCAAGCTCTTTCACCGGGAATTCGAGCAGCACCATTTCGAGTATGTTGCGTATATCCTCGCTGTCGAGTTCCAGACAATTTACCAGCGCGACCGGAGCTTTATATGTTTCTTCAAGATTATATGCCAGATCGACGGCTTCCTCGCTGTCCGGGCGGGCGGAGTTCAGGATAATCGCAAAGGGTTTTCCTATTTTTTTAAGTTCCGACACCACACGCTTCTCGGCATCAACGTAATTTTTGCGCGGCAGGTCACCTATTGTGCCATCGGTCGTCACAACAAGTCCGATTGTCGAATGCTCGGAAATGACCTTCTCCGTTCCCAGCTCCGCGGCTTGCTCAAAAGGCATTGCTTCTTCTGACCACGGCGTCATAACCATGCGCGGCGCGCCGTTTTCCGTCGAGCCCATTGCCTCGGGTATCAGATAGCCCACACAATCGATCATCTTGACGCGCATATCGACGTTATCTGCCAGCGTGATCCGGACAGCTTCATCTGGTACAAATTTCGGTTCCGCAGTCATAACCGTGCGCCCTGCGGCGCTCTGCGGCATTTCGTCGCGCGCACGCTCACGTTCGTATGGGTCGCTGATATTGGGTAATACAAGCGCTTCCATGAAACGCTTTATAAAGGTTGATTTTCCCGTTCGCACCGGTCCGACTACACCGATGTAAATATCGCCGCCGGTGCGGGTCGCTATGTCGGTGTATATGTTATGATTCTCCAAAATGAAACCTCCCCGAATACAGAATAAATCTCATGCGATGATTTTCTGTACATATATATTTCGGAGAGGCTTATTTTATTCTTTTTCCGGAAATCTTTTATTTACATTTATAGCGTTCGGCACCGTCGCATTCGTTTTTACGCAGGCACTCAAACGTTGGCGGTTCGGATCCTGTCGACCGATACATTATAACGTTATCTCCGACGTGCGGACAATATCGCTCCACAAGTTCGCGCGAGCCTTTTTTCGCCCACTTCCGCTGTGTTTTTGAAGTATCCATAAGGTATACCCCCGTAAATCGGTTGTTTGTATTATTATAACGCGAGTATACCGTTTTTATTACAATAAAAAGCGGATGACTGTAAAATCATCCGCTTTATTTATCAAGTGTTAGCTCCGACCTATTGTCCCGGGCCGTCGCCGGCCAAGTATCGTCGGCACTGCGCAGCTTAACTTCCGTGTTCGGAATGGGAACGGGTGTACCC
>JAPXNL010000199.1:0-3410 GCA_033808535.1 Clostridia bacterium | reverse complement strand
AAATTATACTTTAAACTTGCTTTTGCTATTAACTCAAAGTTTGCTCTGCAGCGCTTCGTCCTTGCGGGCGGTCTCCTCGGCGAGGTTTGTCTTGTATTCGACAAGCTTCGCCGCGAGTGTTTCGTCCACGAGCGCGAACATCTGCACCGCCAGCAGCGCCGCGTTTGCCGCGCCGTCGATGGCTACGGTCGCAACCGGCACGCCTGACGGCATCTGCACCGTCGAGAGCAACGCGTCCAGCCCGTCGAGCGTCGATGATTTGATCGGTATGCCTATCACCGGCAGGGTCGTGTGCGCCGCGAGCACGCCCGCAAGATGCGCCGCCTTGCCCGCCGCCGCGATTATCACGCCGAACCCGTTTGCCTTCGCCTCAGCCGCAAACCGCGATGCGCGCTCCGGAGTGCGGTGCGCCGAAATGACATGCGCCTCATACTCCACGCCGAACTCGGAAAGGGTCCGAAACGCCGGACGCAGTGTCTCGAAATCGCTGTCACTGCCCATTATGACAGCCGCTTTTAGTGGCATATATTATTTTTCCTCCGCCTGTTTTGCCCTGATTTTCTTGAACACATTAAACGACCTGCGCGCGCACTCCGATATCTTTATCGGATGGAAACAGACAACCTCCGAATAGAGCGTGTCGCGCAGCGGCGCCGTCCACTTCTTCGGCAGGTTCGCCGCGCCCGACAACGCGCCGGCTATCGAGCCGACGGTCGCGCCGTTGCAGTCGGTGTCCCAGCCGCACAGCACCGCGGTGCCGACCGACTTTTCAAAATCGCCGCCGCCCCAAATTACCGATGCGGCGACCGCCGCGACGTTGTTGTTGTTATGCACCCAGTTGTAGTGCCCGAACTCCTTCCACAGCTTGTCGCACATCTCCTCGACCGTCGCCGAGTTTTCGGCAAAGTCGATCGCTTTCAAAAGATCGCTATACAGCCGCGAGGTCGTGGGGATAACCGCCAGACCAGCGTCGACACATGCGCGGGGCGACGCGCCCGCGAGCGCCGCCGCGATTGCGGCTGCCGAGAACATCGCGCCGTATATGCCGTTTTTCACATGCGAGAACGACGCGTCGGCGTGCGCCATCTTCGCCGCGAGCATGGGATTGCCTGCCGCCGCATAGGCGTAGCCGTCGATGCGGATCTCCGCGCCTATCCACTCGCGGTAGGGGTTGCGGTAGTTGCGCGTGTATTCAAGCTTGTAAACCGGGTCGTCGTCGCCTTTTATCCAAGCATAGTTTTTGTACGCCACATATTCGGCGGTGCAAACCTGGTTGAGCGTCAGCCTGGTATGCCACATCTCGCCCACGTCGAACGGGGTGAAATCGGCGCCGTGGTGCTCGGTCATAAGCAGTGCTATTACCATGTAGCGTATGTCGTCGTCGGAGCACATGGTGTTGATGTTCTCCGCCAGGCAGTTGTGGCATCCGACCTCGATGCCGTATTTCTGCCTTGCGCCGGTGTTTTTGGGCGCGTAGAAGCTGATCGGCCACTTGCCGGCCTCCTCGAACCAGCGTTTGACATATACCCAGCCCGGCTCGCCGTCCTTGCCGCAGACATATGGATAATGCTCAAACGGCTTGCCCAGCGCGCAGCCGCAGCAGCGGCCAAGCCACGCGCCGTGTATGCGGTCGGCGATCTCATCGTCATCGGGTGTGGGCAGCGCCGGCATCGCGCCGTTTGTCAGCGCCATGATCTCGTCAAACCCGTTTGGCTCTTTGTACGGGAAATTCGGGTCGGGCTTCAGCCCGGCAAGCTCGTCGAGCAGTTTGCTGAAGTCCTCGGATGTAGTGCAGGCGTCGAATTTTTCACGAAATCCGGTTATGTCGCAGCCTTCTTCCTCGCGCTGAGCAAGCTCCTCGCCTGCAAGGCCTTTCAGATTAGCCCAAAGTGACATCGGGGGTACCTCCCATTTATATATAAATATTTGTCCTATCAAGTTTTGGCTTTACAGCCGTAACATCCGCTCCCAGAACCTGCGCGCGTCGGTGAATTTCCGCTCGTCGTATATCCCGTGCAGCATCATGTCGCCGGCAAACCCGTACTCGCGCAGCAGCTGCGCCAGATACGCAAAGTCGACGATTCCCTCGCCCGTGCCGCAGAACTCAATATCGTCCGCGGAGCGGATGTCCTTGCCGTGCGCCAGCACAATGTCGCGCCCGAACTGCTCGAACGCGCTTTTCAGCGTAGGACGCACGTTTTCGGGGCGCGCGCTCCCGGGCGGGAACAGGTTGGCGGGGTCGAGTATCATCTTCAGCCGGGGCGAGCCGACCTCGTCGAGCAGCCTGCGCGCCGCATCCGGCGAGCTTATTACGTTTGAAACCTCGGTTTCGACCGCAAGCGTTATGTCCTCGCGCTCGGCTATCTCGCACAGCCGCAGTATGGTGTCCTTCATGTCGCGCCATGCGTCGGCTGAGCCGTTTTCGGGATGCGGGGCCCAAAGGTTGCCCTCATTGCGCGTGCCGCTGCAAAGCGTGATGATTTTGCAGCCCAGCGCCCGAGATGCTGACGCAAGCCCCGAAAATCGCCGCACGCCCTCTGCGCACCTCCGCGTCGGGATGTGCGGCGTTGAACGTGCCGTTGACCGCTCCGACCTCGACGCCGGAGCGCATCGCCGCGCGCTCGATTATGCTTATCGTGCCGGGAGAAAGCGAGTCGAAATCGGGGAACTCTATCCTGCCGTCCGCGTCGAACGATGTTTCGTCGACCGTCTGAAACCCGAACTGTACGACCGTATAGCCGTATCCGGCAGCGCGTGCAAAAAGCTCATATGCTCCGTATTTCGGAAAGTCGGTGGTGCATATTCCCGTGCGCGCCTCATACATCGGGGTTTTCGCGTCGGTTACACTCATTTTATCACCGCCTCTATGTTAGTTCCGTCACAGCGAAATACGACAGTCCCGAGGTCGCCGGTTATGTATATTTCTGCACCCGCGTTCTGAAGCTTCTCCAGCGTTTCGGCGTGCGGGTGGCCGTAGTCGTTGATTTTCGCGCATGAAATGACCGCAGCTTTGGGCGAAACGGCGTCGAGATACTCCTGCGTCGTCGAGGTTGACGAGCCGTGGTGGCCGACTTTCAGCACGTCGCAGCGCAGAGCCGCCGCCCCGAACGCGGCAAGCTGGTCGCGCTCCGACTCTTTTTCCGCGTCGCCTGTGAATAAAAACGACGACGCGCCGTAGTCGAGCTGCAGCACGACACTGCTGTTGTTGAGGTCGTCATACTCCTTCACGCCGGGCGCGAGAATCGTAAAATTCGCCGCGCCGGTATCGCTGCCGAGCGTATATGACTTGCCGCAAACGACGTTTGCGCAGATTACCTGTGCGCCGCTTGCGTCAATCGCGTCAACAAGCCGCTCGAACGTGGCGGTGGTCGACACCGCGGACGGCATTATGACCGTACCCACGTCGTACT
>JAPXNL010000198.1:0-3494 GCA_033808535.1 Clostridia bacterium | reverse complement strand
CTGCGTACCGTTTGTGGACCTGAGCACAGTATCGGCGGCTGTCGAGGGCACGTCCATCAAAGTCGGCGCCCAGAACGTGCATTTCATGAAAAGCGGCGCCTATACCGGCGAGGTGTCGGCTCCAATGCTGCTTGAGTGCGGCGTCAGCCACGTCGTAATCGGGCACAGCGAACGCCGCCAGTATTTCGGCGAGACCGACGAAACGGTAAACCTCCGCGCGAAAGCCGCTCTCGAGGAGGGGCTGATTCCTATAATCTGCGTTGGCGAACTGCTTTCCGAGCGCGACGCGGGTATCACCACCGAGGTCGTGTCGCGCCAGACAAAGCTCGCGCTTGCGGGCTTTACCGCCGAACAGGTAAGGAAAGTGATAATCGCCTATGAGCCGGTCTGGGCGATCGGCACCGGGCGCACAGCTACTGCCGAACAGGCTGAGGAAGTCTGTGCCTGCATACGCGGCATTATTGCAGGGCTTTACGACAGCGAGACCGCCGATGCGGTAACAATCCAGTACGGTGGTTCGATGAAAGCCGGCAATGCTGCCGAGCTGCTCTCGAAATATAATGTCGACGGCGGGCTGATAGGCGGCGCATCGCTTTCGGCTGCCGAATTCACCGAGATAGTCAAAGCCGCTCTATAAACCGTAACCGTTAAATGAACCGCGCGCGAATTTGTTTGCAGATTCGCGCGCGTTCGGTATATTTTAGCAATAATTATCCATATTTTTCCTCTGCTTTTGCAGTATATTTTTATCAAATCGGAGGGCCGCCATGACAACCGCAAAGCGGGTTTTATTATCCGTAGCAGCTGTTATATTACTGTGCACAGCTGCGTCGTTATCGGTATTTGCCGCGTCCCAGCAGGGCAACGCGATCACCTCCGTCGCGATAAATAAAAACAAGGACGCTATTTCCGTTAATGCCACTTTGTCCGAGGGCTATGTCAGGGATAACCGCGGCAAGAGCGTCTATCTTTTCGAGCTGATGCCCGAACACGACACAGATGACCTCTCGCCGCTCACACCGATTGCCGAAGCCAAAGTAGAGGCCAAGCCCGGTTTCAATTTGCCGTTCGACCCCTCGGACACTGCTCGCCTGCTGTCGAGATATGTGCTTGCTTCGCAGAGCCCCGACGGCAGCTTTGCGGCGCTGACCGATCCGCATTACATCTCAAACCCGGAAGCTGTCGCGCCTTACAGCTATGATTTTCCCGTAGCGGCGTCGAAAAAGGGGCTTGAAGTACAGCTTTTGTCGGATGCGCAGATGCTCGGCATTTCATATGCGGTGATAAACGTACCAGTCGACTCGCTGCTGCTGGGAGAAAGCTCGCCCGACTCGGTGTCGTTTATCTTCGACGGCAAGACATATTACGTTTCGCGCGCAAAGCTTGATTCGCTCGACCACCGCATAAAGGTGCTCTCAGATTCGGGCACGATTGTTTATCTCAACATTATTCTCGGTGCGCCCGGCGCTTCCACTCCGGAAAAACTGAAGGTGCTTTATTATCCGGATGCGCTGGAGGGCACCACTGCCCGGCTTTGTGCAGTCAATATGGATAATGCAGACTCGGTGCTGTATTACGCAGGTCTTTTGAACTTCCTTGCAAACCGGTACACCGACCCGGCAGGCCAGTATGGATTTGCGGGCGGCTGGATTATTGGGTATGAAGTCAACTCAAACCGCAACTACAATTACATGGGACCCGTGACGCTTGCGGAATACACGGGCGTGTATGTCAAAACCCTGCGGATAGCCGATACAATACTGCGATCCGTCTATTCAAACGGTCGCGTCTATGTGTCGGTCGGCAACAACTTCAACGCCGCGTCTGCGGAACTCGACTTCACAGGTGACGAAAACCTCGATTATGCGGCGCGCCTGTTTCTGGAGCGCCTCTGCCAGACCATATCCATATCCGGGGATATACCCTGGAACCTTTCGGTAAACCCGTATCCCTCCGATCCGGCGAATACTTCGTACTGGAACGACGCCTATACGCTCGACAGCTTTGATACGCCGTATATCACGATGAATAATATAAAAGTGATATGCGACTTCATGGGCCAGGAAAACTTCCTGTATGCGTCATCAAAACGGCGCATCCTTGTCGGCAGCTTCGGAGTCAGTGGCCAGGCCGTCACCTCAGGAGAGGCGCTTCAGGCAGCAGCGTTCGCGTATGCGTATTACACAGTCGCCTCCAACGACGATCTTGAGGCGCTGATCTGGCACAGGCATGTCGACAGCGCCGACGAATCGGGCCTGCTGCTCGGGCTGTGGGCCACCGTGGAAGGCACATCGCTGGTGCCCGGACAGACGAAAAGCATATACGACGTCTTTAAATATATCGACACAGAACGCTTCGGCAGCAAGGAACAGTCTGAGGAAAAAACTGCGTTCGCTCTGAAACTAATCGGTGCGGCTTCATGGAGCGACCTGATCCCCGGGTTTGACATCGATAAAATTGTGACCCGCAGCGTGCATGAAGCTATATCGTATCTCACCTCCGACATTGATAAAAAATATAAAGAAGCCCCGCTTTATGATTTTTCGGGCGGAGAGCTTTTCGGGTTCTATCCCGCAGACAACGCCGAATATATCGAGCTGCGCTCCGACTCGACGGCAAAGAATACATCAAGTGTCGAAACTGCGCAAACCGCCAGAGGCAGCTCCGTGCTCTATGCCAAGCTGAAGCCTGATTCGCCATTTGAGTACATGGGGGTGTCCAAGCATTTTGAGACCCCGCTGGATATTTCGCGGGTAGGCTATATAACAATGCGCGTCAAGCCTGATATGCCGGAGGGCGTATCATCTGCCAGCGTGATGCTGCGCCTGATTGGCAGGTCGTCTGAAAACAACAAGTTCGTCGTTTACGAGGGTGTTACACAGATTAAACCTGGCGAGTGGAGCGACGTGACATTCAGGCTGATCGACTATGCCGCAATAGTTTCGTCCGTTGATACGCTTAAAATATGGGTCAAGCCCTACGACAATCAGGTTTATGAGGGCAACATGGCTCTGGCGGTTCAGAGCATGACGCTTTATGCGAAATCAAGCGTTAATGTGCTCTCTGTTGTGCTCTGGACGATTTTGATTATCATCATCGTGGCAGTGGTCGGATTCATCGCGCTTGTCATGCGCAACCAGATACGCTATCGCATGCGTCTTCGCCGGCAGAAGCAGCGTGCATTGCTCAAGGAGCAGGCTCGCCGCCGCCAGCAGATCGCCTATCCGCCGACTGCCGGCCGATTGCCTCCCCCTCAAACCGTTAAAAAGCCCGGCGCAGCTCCGGGCAGCCGACCCCGTCCAGACGGATCCGAGCAGACCGGGCAGATAAAGAGTACAGGTCAAACGCCGCCGTCCGGAAGCGCCGGCTCCGAGCAGCAGCGCCGTCCGCGTCCGAGACGCAAACCTCCGATTTAAATTGGACTGAATATCCGGTTATGCGCACATCTGTTTAAATGACCGGAATACACGTACAGAAAATCGCCGCCAGCTCGT
>JAPXNL010000197.1:0-3575 GCA_033808535.1 Clostridia bacterium | reverse complement strand
CACTGGCGGTGTCCGGCGGTATCAGGGGGTAAAGATTCTGCCCGTCGATTCCTTCCGTGTCTCTGCTGGGTACTGTTGACGGATGATTGTCTAAAAAAATCTGTGGCTGACGCCGCACAGGGGAAGTGTCCCCCGCACCCTCTCTTGGAGCAGAATATTTACGTGCAATCTCTGGCAGCGTGATGTGCCAATGTCGGTTGCATTCTGCGTGCGGCTGTGCTATAATAACTACAATGTTATCATTTATGGAGCGATAATGACGAACGTCTCAACCGAAGGGCAGACGCCCGCGCGGAAAAGCACCGGCAGGCTGCTCGCGCGCTTTCTGCCTTACTACAAACCCTATGTCCCGGTGCTTATCGCCGACCTGTTCTGCGCCGGGCTGACTACGCTGTGTGAAATCGTGCTGCCGCTTATTGTGCGCACGATAACGAACGCCGGTATAAATGACCCCGCGTCGCTTACCGCGCAAATGATACTTACGATGGGCGGATTCTACCTCGTCCTGCGCATAATCGACACCGCCGCCAACTATTACATGGCGTCGGTCGGGCACATAATGGGCTCAAAAATCGAAACCGACATGCGGCGCGATCTGTTCGAGCATCTTCAGAAGCTGTCGTTTACATATTTCGACAACACAAAAATCGGGCAGATAATGTCACGCATAACAAGCGACCTTTTCGAGGTGACGGAGTTTGCCCACCACTGCCCCGAGGAGTTTTTCATCGCGGGCATCAAGATCGTGGTGCCGTTTGTGATACTGTGCAGCTACAGCGTGCCGCTGACGCTTATTGTTTTCGCCGTGATACCGCCCATGATTTTATCGGCAAGATATTTCAACCACCGCATGAGCGATGCCTTCCGCCGCCAGCGCGAGCAGGTGGGCGAGCTCAACGCCCGGGTCGAGGACAGCCTGCTGGGTGTGCGCGTGGTGCGCTCGTTCTGCGGCGAAAAGATTGAAAACGAGAAGTTCCGCCAGGGCAACAACCTGTTTTTGTCTATCAAGAAAATTTCATATAAGCTGATGGGCGCGTTTTCAAGCTCGAACCGCATGTACGACGGCATTATGTATATCACCGTCGTCGTGGTCGGCGCGTTTTTCGTCCGCGGCGGCAAAATCGACGTATCCGAGCTGACCGCGTACCTGCTCTATGTTTCCACGCTGATGACCTCCATCCGCCGTATTGTCGAGTTCACCGAGCAGTTCCAGCGCGGCATGACGGGCATCGAGCGGTTCTATCAGATTATGGACGAACCGATCGATATCCGGGACCTGCCCACAGCGCGCCCCATCGAAAACGTCCGCGGCGAAATCGTGTTCGACGACGTTTCCTTCTCCTACAGCGACGGCGGCGCACAGGTGCTGACCAACCTCAGCTTCAAAATCGAGCCGGGCGAGCACATTGCGATTGTCGGCCCGTCGGGCAGCGGGAAAACCACGCTGTGCAACCTCATCCCCCGCTTTTACGAGCCGACCGGCGGGCGCATCCTGCTCGACGGCCGAGATATACGCGAAATCACGCTCGAGTCGCTGCGCTCCAACATCGGCATGGTGCAGCAGGATGTTTACCTTTTCTCAGGCACTGTGGCCGAGAACATCGCATACGGCTCACCGGACGCCACGTTCGAGCAAATCAAGGAAGCTGCGCGTGCCGCCGGCGCGCTCGATTTTATCGAAAAGCTGCCGAACGGTTTTGACACATATGTCGGCGAGCGCGGCGTGAAGCTGTCAGGCGGACAGAAGCAGCGCATTTCAATCGCACGCGTATTTCTGAAAGACCCGCCCGTGCTTATCCTCGACGAGGCTACAAGCGCACTCGACAACGAGAGCGAACGCATTGTACAGCTTTCGCTGCGCGCCCTCTCCGAAGGTCGCACGACGCTGACAATCGCGCACCGGCTGACCACAATCCGCAACGCGACGAAGATTCTGGTGCTGACCGAGCGCGGCATCGAGGAGTCGGGTACCCACGCGGAATTGATGGCAAAAGGCGGGGTATATGCCGAGCTTTATAAAATGTACACCGATATGGAATAAAGAGGCGTAAGATACATATTACCCACGAAATTACATAAAATAACTCGGAAAGGGAGCGGCTGCAGCGCAGCCCGAGCGGCAAAATCGTTATGACGCCCCGTCCCGATTTGTCTGTCGCCCGCAGTTCGGCGGCAATGTATCCGCGCTTGCAGGCTCGGATTTCATGCGCGTGTCACCGCATCGGGCGGAAGCTGCAGGATATTCGGAGCCGATATGCATCTTCTGGACGACGTCAACACGCCGGAGTCGGGCGAATACCTTTAACATACAGGAGAATTACCTATGGCCGAAATATACCTTGCCGGCGGCTGCTTCTGGGGCACGGAAAAATATCTTTCCGTTATAAGAGGCGTCATCGGAACCGAGGTCGGATACGCAAACGGCACGACAGAGCGTCCTACTTATGAAGAAGTGTGCACCGGCAAAACCGGGCACGCCGAAACGGTGCATGTCGTCTACGATCCCGCCGTTCTGCCGCTTGAATTTTTGCTGGAGCTCTATTACGAGTCGATTGACCCCACCTCGGTAAACCGTCAGGGTGGGGACGCCGGCACGCAATACCGCACGGGGATTTACTATACCGACCCCGCAGACCTGCCGGTTATAGAGCGTTCGATTGAAAAACTCGCCCGGCGGCTGGACAAGCCGGTGGCTATTGAAGTTTTGCCCCTTTCAAACTTCTGGCGGGCGGAGGAATATCACCAAAAGTATCTGGACAAAAACCCCGGCGGGTACTGCCACATACCAAACTCAAAGCTGACGCGCGCCGCTCGCGCCGTCGTCAACCCCGCCGACTATGCGCCGCCCGACGAAAAACGTCTAAGCGCATTGACAGAGCGGCAGTATAACGTCACGCAGCGTTCAGCTACCGAGCCGCCGTTTGAAAACGAGTATTGGAACGAGCATCGCCAGGGCATTTACGTTGACATCACCACCGGCGAGCCGCTGTTTGTATCGACCGATAAATTTGAGTCGGGCTGCGGCTGGCCGAGCTTCGCGCGTCCGCTCGACCCGGCGGCTGTTACCTACCACCGCGACAGCTCGCACGGTATGGAGCGCACCGAGGTGCGCAGCCGTGTGGGCGACGCGCATCTTGGCCACGTTTTCGACGACGGTCCGAGGGAGCTGGGCGGCCTGCGCTACTGCATAAACAGCGCTGCGCTCCGCTTCATCCCGAAAGAGGAGATGGAAAAGGAAGGCTACGGGTACTTGATTGAATTTGTAAAATAATTCTCCGGCTATACCTGACAAAACTGCCGCCGCGATGCTTTTATAAGCTCGCGGCGGCGGTTTTTATGATTGTCACAGTGCGTTTTTTATGTCTTATTTCTTGCCTGAGGGTGCTTTAAAAAGTCGGTTCGACCCAAACGTCTTATCAACCAGCGTATGCACAGAAGAAAACGGCAGGCTAACACTCGTCCGTTTGGCGTCCGGCGGTATTTTTTATGGTAAACGTTTCTGCACATTGTTTTAACCGTATGCTGCAGCTCACCGATAAAAACCCAGCCCGGACACAATGTATCCGGGCTGGGTT
>JAPXNL010000196.1:0-3599 GCA_033808535.1 Clostridia bacterium | reverse complement strand
GATGTGTATAAGAGACAGGCACCGCATAGCGATGACGGGGTGACAGATCAGCGCGCTTTTTGCCTCTCATTTTGCCGGTCAAACGCGAGATCAGCGACACAGGGATAAACATGAACTGATATGAATAACATATCACTAGGATCACGAAAATGGCATAATTGATTATTCTTAATATTTCCATATTGCTTCCGTTCTGTTGTTCGGGCTTGTGAGCCTCCGGGCGCGTGCCGAACAGTTTTTGATATGCTAACCGGCCGGTTTTCACTGTAATTCCAGTGTAGCGTAAAATAGTATAATAACAGTTATCAAACCCTTAAGTTATTATTAAGCGTAGCTTCAGATTTTTTTACCCTGTAAAACAAAATTCAGGATAAAACGCTTATATCGCATTTTTTATATTATCTGCGAAATATAAAAGCTTATTAGTATGGCAGAAAAATAATCTGCAGGAAAATTATGTAATTCTTATTTTAACGGAAATATGACGTTTATATGCATCGTGCAACCCGAATAAAAAATTCCCGCCGGTAATCCGGCGGGGGATAAAAAATTGGTTAGCGTTCCTTTGTGAGCGTGTCTGTTGATTCACTGTTGTTCTTACTGCTGTGACTTATCCTAGCGCGACAGCGCGGACAGGAGATGCCTCAGCGTCAATGCGCAGCGGCAACGCCATAAATGTAAATGACCTGGGTGCAAGCCCCACAAGTGCCGACAGGTTTGTGAGGTTCTCGACGATGAATATGCCGCGCTTGAGCAGTCTTTTGTGCAGCGAATACGGCTCCCGGTCGGGCGACGGGTTATCAAGCCCGAGCATCGCAATACCCGACTCGCACAGAAAGTCGGCAAACGCAGGCGCCAGCACGGGGTAAGCACTGTAATACCGCTCAGGCTCGGTATACATATCTGCAAATGACGTGCGAATGAGCAGCGCATCGCCGGATTTTATAAGCCCGGCATATTCCGGGCGGTAATCAATTTCGGTACAGCCCGTACAGTCGAGCATGACACATGGGGCAGAGAAGCACCGAATGTCTAAGTCAGTCACCATGCGTCCGTCAGCCGTCAGGTGCGACGGCATATCTATGTGCGTGCCCGCATGCAGCGATGTGTCAAGCCGTGTCAGCCTGTACCCGTCGCGGCATAACTCCCGCACGCGGGTCAATTTTGTCTCTCCGTCGCCCGGGAATACCGGCATTCCGGAGGTTACCGGGTATGAAAGGTCCGCGATTATCTTCATGGCTGCTCTCGTACGAAAAGATATATGTAAATGCTCTATAAAATCAACCTGCCGCTCACCCGGAGCGGCAGGTTTGCTTTATTAACCCAGCTTAATTCCGTGCTTTGCCAGTTTCTCGCGCAGGAAATCGGCAGCCATTCGGATATCTGCCTCCGGATTGTCGCCGACCTCGCGCTCGATAGTCAAAAAGCCGTCGAATCCGGTTGATGCGAGCGCCGGCAGGTATTCGTCGAAGTTGATGTCGCCCTTGCCGAGCGGCAGTTCCTCCCAACCCTCCATGTTGCCGATCATAACGCCGTCTTTTGCATGGGTGTGCACTATATATTTGCCGAGCACTTTCACTGCTTCGGATGCGACGTCGCCGACGACCATAACAAGGTTTGCAGGGTCAAAGTTGACGCGTACGCCCTGTGCGCCCAGACTGTCGAGGAAGTCGCGGAGCACAACTGCTTTCTCAGGCCCGGTTTCGACTGCGAATGCCGCGCCGATCGAATCGCCGTATTCGGCAAGCTCGCGGCAGGCAGCGCGCATTATCTCTTTCGTCTTGTTCTCTTCTTCGGGAACGATGCCGATGTGCGTGGTAACTATCGAGCAGCCGAGCTTCTTTGAAAGGTCAAGCACACGTTTTGACTTCTCGATAAGCTCAGGGTTCTTGTCCGGATCGGTGAATCCGTGACCGAAGTCGCCGCACAGCGCCGAGAACACCAGCCCGTGAGACTGAACAATGTCGAGCATCTCGCGAATCTGCGCGTCAGTCATGTTATAATCGCTTGTAGCGTATTTCTGAATGCCATGCGCGCCGATTTCGGCGGCGATGCGGACAGCTTCCTTAAAATCGCAACGGAAGCTTTCAACCATAACGCCAATCTTCATTTTTTTAATTTACCTCCGGTAAATTAGTTTAAATACATTATACATGATTTTTTCCGATTTGTCTATAGACAAAATGTCGTTTCTGCGATATAATGTAAAATAATCAAAAAGATAACTGATTCAAGGAGAAACATAAAAATGGCCGAAGTTGTTCCGGCGATACTTGAAAAGAAAGCGTTTATATGCGACATGGACGGTGTGATATATCACGGCAACCGCCTTTTGCCGCATGTTCCTGAGTTTGTGAACTGGCTTATTGAAAATAAAAAGGAGTTTCTGTTTTTAACCAACAGCAGCGAGCGGGCGCCGCGGGAGCTGTGCCAGAAGCTGAGTCGCATGGGACTCTCGGTCAGCGAGGATCATTTTTACACCAGCGCACTGGCTACAGCCTCGTTTTTAGCCACGCAGTGCCCGGGCGGCAGCGTGTATGTAATCGGCGAGCCGGGACTCGTCAACGCGCTGTACGACGCCGGATTCACCATGAACGATTATAATCCCGATTACGTCGTGTTCGGTGAAACGCGCTCGCTTTCATATGAAAAAATCGAGCATGCAGTGCGCCTTGTGCAGCGCGGCGCGAATCTTATCGGCACGAATACCGACCTCACCGCGCCTTCGGAGCACGGCATAATTCCCGCGTGCCGCGCGCTGATCTCGCCGATCGAAATGGCGACAGGGAAGAAAGCGTACTTTATAGGAAAACCCAACCCGCTTATTATGCGGCATGCCATCAAAAAACTTGGTGTGCATCACGCGGAGGTCGCAATCATCGGCGACCGCATGGACACCGACATCATTGCTGGAATAGAGAGCGAACTTGACACCATCCTCGTGCTGTCGGGCGTTACAAACATGGAAACCATAAATTTGTTCCCGTACCGCCCAAACTATATTTACCCGCACGTCGGCGCTATAATAGGTATAGAATAAGACACTGTACGCAAAATCCCGACATGTGAGTCATGTAAATAACTTGCCACGCCGGACAAAATAAGCTCGGCTGAACACTTTATCAGCATACATCGCAACCTGCGCTTGATATATACTTAAAAAAGGTTCCACATTAGGAGCGGTCAGATAGGGATTATTAATTCCTGAAAAATTCGGCATAGTCGTAGATTTGCGGCTATGCCGTTTTTTCGTTTAGTTTGGTAAGTCGATAGCGCCAATGCAGTTATAGAAAATTTGAATCCGCTGGGTTCTGCGGCCATCTACCTTTTCAGCCTTGAATACTATAATTTTGTCAATGAACTCTCGAATAATCTCTGCATCCAATTCTGTAATTTCTGTGTACTTTTTAACCAGTGCCAAAAAGCGGTCGGTATTGAGGGTTTGTTCATTTGCTGTATCAATGGTATGCTTTAATTTGGTTATCCTTTCTTCCAGTGCCTTCTGTTCGGCTTCATATTCAGCCGACATCTTGTAAAAACGCTCTTCGGGAATTTTGCCCATCACATTGTCCTCATATAGCTTTCGAATGATTTTGTCT
>JAPXNL010000195.1:0-3666 GCA_033808535.1 Clostridia bacterium | reverse complement strand
ATGCCATAGCGTATCATTGCTATGCGCTCGATACCCATGCCGAACGCAAAACCGGAGTAAACATCGGTGTCCACGCCGCCGCAGCGCAGGACATTTGGATGCACAACGCCCGAGCCGAGAATCTCTATCCAGCCCTCGCCCTTGCAGATGCGGCAGCCCTTTCCGCAGCAGACGAAGCATGAAACATCGACCTCCGCAGACGGCTCCGTGAACGGGAAGTGGTGCGGGCGGAAGCGGATCTTTGTGCTCTCGCCGAACATTTTCTGCGCGAACAGCTCGAGCACGCCTTTAAGATCGCCCATGGTTATATGCTTGTCGACGACAAGCCCTTCGAGCTGGTGGAACAACGGTGAGTGCGTTGCGTCTACTTCATCACTGCGGTATACTCTGCCGGGCGCGATAATCTTAATCGGCGGCTTGCGCACCTCGAGCGTGCGCGCCTGAACCGGTGAGGTCTGTGTACGAAGCAGAATTTCATCCGTTATATAAAAAGTGTCGGACGGATCTCTTGCCGGGTGGTTTGCCGGCGTGTTCAGCGCGTCGAAGTTATAGTAACCGTATTCGACCTCCGGCCCCTCGACAATGTCAAATCCCATCGAGCGAAAAATATCGCACATTTCAATGCGCGTCGCCTCGAGCGGATGGCGGCGGCCCAGCTTCGGCGTACGCCCGGGTGCTGTTACGTCGATTTGCTCGCGCGCGAGCCTGGCTTCACGCATGCGCTCGCGCAGGACGGCGCGCTTTTCGTCGAGCATCGCTTCAATTTCAGCGCGCAGCTCGTTGGCCCGCTGGCCGATAACCGGCCGCTCCTCGGGCGATAGCGCACCCATGCCGCGCAGTACGGCGGTCAGCTCGCCTTTTTTACCAAGAAAGCGGACGCGCAGCTCTTCCAAAGCTTTTTCGTCAAGGTTGTCGTCGCCCAGCAGCTCCACAGCCCGCGTGCGTATTTCGTTTAACTTCTCAAGCATAATTTCCTCCAAATAGTGTGTATGTAATTTAATTATTTGTCTTAATTATAAGTAAATGCAGCCCCGGTTTCGGCAAGTGACCCGAATCGGCGGCAGAGAGTTGATCAGAAATAAAACGGACAGTACTTATTAATAGGTACAATTGATATTATAAATCTGTAATTAGGGGGTAGGGGATATCT
Organism: Clostridia bacterium; assembly: GCA_033808535.1. Taxonomy (GTDB): domain Bacteria; phylum Bacillota; class Clostridia; order Oscillospirales; family CAG-272; genus DTU078. Next base: position 2,516 of record JAPXNL010000195.1, on the reverse strand, counting down.
CAGCCCCCGGTGAATATCCCATCATCAGTAATCAATAAAAAGGCCTCGTCCGATTCGCCGTATGCGAAAAGGACGAAGCCGTAAAAACTCCGCGGTACCACCTTTATTTTTGCGAAAGCAAACACTCTCCGACGGTGTAACGGCCGTCATGCCGTCGCGGGCTGTACGGTTTGCGATAAAATCGTAACCCTTGACCCGCGCCGCTCGGGGGCGAAATGCGTCTGCGCAGACGGCAAACCGGTTTCCAGCCAATACCGGTCTCTCTGTATACCGCGTGTATGCGCGCGCCAACCCCGTCATGGCGTTTAATCATCTGCAGACGGCATATCCCGTCCGCATATATCTTATCCTGTATTATATCATCATTATATCAGTTTTTAACTGCTATGCAAGTGTTTTACGGAAATTTTACAAATATACCGACATAAGCTGTGATATTTTCATTATTATTATATTGTGCGTTCAAATGATTAGAGCGCGCTCAGTTTTCGCTTTTCTTTAAAAACACAGCCGCGCCCGCGATCGCGAGAAGTCCGCCAAACAGCCTGCGCAGCAAATCCGCTTCAATTATATCCGCGACAATACAGCCGCCGACGGCGCCCGCCGCGCCCGCGATTGCCATTATCAGTATTGCAGCGACGGGCAGCTTGCGGTTTTTAAGATGCACGATAAGCGAGGCTGCAGTCGCGCAGATGTAGAAAATAATGTTGACTCCCTGCGCAGTTAGCTGCTCCGCGCCCGAAATAAATGTCAGCCACAGCACAAGCAGCCCTCCGCCGCCCACGCCCATGCCGGCGAGTGCCGCGATAACGAGTGCCGCGATGAAATCAGCCGCGCCGTTCACAGACCGAACACCATGGCTCCGCCAGAGATAAGTAGGATGACCGCCAAAATGCGGCGTATCCACAGTATTGGCAGCCTGCCAAGCGCGAGCGCTCCGATAAATCCGCCTATCGCACCGGGCAAAAGGAAGGGCGACGCATCGGAGAGAGCTACGTCGCCGCGCGCAAGGTAAAACAGCGCCGACACGACCGTCATGGGCAGCACTGAGCAAATTGTCGCGGCAAACCGATCGCGGGAATCGTCCTCAGGGCGCAGCAAGGCGAGAGATAAAAGCGCAGCCATTCCGCCGCCTGCACCGAACATGCCGGACAAAAATCCGGAAATGCCGCCCGCAACCCCGAGTAGCACATCTCTCACGCGGGTATTTTTAATATTCATGTTGATTTATTGTCACGTCCAGACTTTATAAACAATTTACAGCCCGATTTTATATTCCACTTGTAATTTCAGGCGCAATCTGCTATTATATATAGTATATCCCCACATAACTTCATATTGCCATCGGAGGAAAACGGCGTCGCATGTCGGTATTATTCGCAGTTATCATCGGTATAATTCAGGGTCTCACTGAATTTTTACCGGTGTCAAGCTCCGGGCACCTGTGCATCATGCAGAATATGTTCGGCATGGAGGACGTCGAAACTTCGTATTTCACCTTTGATATCCTGCTCCACCTCGCCACACTGATAGCGGTGTTTATCGTGTTCCGGCGCGACATCGCGAGTATGATTGTCGCATTCTTTACGCTGATTAAAAAAGCCGCGACAAACAGGCTGCGCGAGATCACTCCTGACGAACGCATGGTGGTCATGGTTTTCATTGCCACGTTGCCGCTAGTCGCTGCGGTGTTCGTAAAGGATTATGTCGAGATATTCTACGGCTACACAAAAGCGATAGGCGCGATTTTAATCTTCAACGGGCTTGTGCTCTTCATCTCCGACTTTCTGGCGAAAGGGAACAAGGACGCGCACAACTCAACGTTCACCGACTCACTTATCGTCGGACTGTGCCAGGTATGCGCATTGCTGCCGGGACTGTCAAGGTCGGGCTCGACAATCACGGGCGGGCTGCTTTGCGGCTTCAAACGCGACTACGCGGTGAAGTTTTCGTTCATCATGTCCATTCCTGCGATTATAGGCGCGAACATATTGTCCGTGCCGGATATCATCGACAACCCGATACCGCAGAGCGATATTTTCGCCTATATTTGCGGCATGGCGGCTGCGCTTGTGACAGGTATTGCCGCGATGAAACTGCTGATGTATATCTCAAAAAAGTCAAATTTCCGCGTGTTCTCAATTTACTGCATGATACTCGGCGCGGTAGCGCTGATTTTCGGGTAAACACATAAAAGCCGGCACTCGTGTCGCCGCAAGAAGTAATAATCATCAAGGATAGATAAATGCCACAGACGAGAAAAAGGAAGGAAAACGGTAAAAAGACAGCGACTCCCGCCGCTCGCCGCGCTTCCGCAGAGCGGGCGCATAAATCGTCGTCTGTCCAACGCACCGCCGACGACCTGGCGGCACAGCTTGTGCCGCCGATACTTGCGCTGGTCGCTTTGTTTCTGGTAGTATGCTTCATATCTGCTGAATCGACGGGCTTTTTCGGCAGCTGGCTGTCGGATGTGCTGTACGGCCTGTTTTCAAATGCCGCGTTTACCATACCTGTAC
>JAPXNL010000194.1:0-3684 GCA_033808535.1 Clostridia bacterium | reverse complement strand
GCATCGTCGGCAGCGTCAGATGTGTATAAGAGACAGCCCCTGTCTCCCGTGCTATACTTTCAAAAATTCTAAAAACACACAAATCCAACAAACGGAGCACGGTTTGCCATGGTCTGCCATATCTCGCGTATGCATACCGTCGTACTCGGAGTCATTGTAACACTCAGCGCTGACTACGGGTTTTTTGCGCCGTGCTCATAACGGATTGACTGCCGACATCCGATTGTGAATCCCCGGCCGGGAACCTGTACAGGTCAGCCCGGCCGGTTTTATTTTTTATACAGCGGAGTGATACAGATGAAGTACGTCAAATTCACAAGCGCGGCCCAGTTCTCGGACGCTGTCCTGCCCGCGCTGAAGAAGTACGAGATCCAGAACAACCTGTTTTTTGTCAACATCTTCGACGAGCCGAACAAAACCATGGCGGCGGTCTATGACGGCGGCGAGCCGGTGGTGGTCGCAATCCGCACAAATCCGTTCCCGCTGCTGCTGTTCGAGGCCGACAACATCCGCCGCGACGACGCGGTGGAGCTGCTTGCGCGCAGTCTTACCGCCGAGAACGCCGGCTTTTCCGAGGTTCTGGGCGAGCCGGCGCTTGCCGCGTCGTTTGCGCGCATGTACGGAGAAATAACAGGCAAACGCTACGAGCATTCCGAGACGCTCATCCTCTACGTCACCGACCGCGCGCCCGACCCCCAGCCCGCGAGCGGGCACCTGCGGCCTGCCTCCGAGCGCGACTACTACTACCTGCCGTACTGGTGCGCCGATTTTGCGCCGGCGTGCAGGATAGGCAGCTATGACCTCGAAGCGGCGACCAACAAGATGAAGAAGCAGATCCAAAACGGGCACCTCTATGTGTGGGAGGACGGCATCCCGGTCTCGATGGCGGCGACCGTGCGCGAGGTGACCGGCTGCAAGATCCTCGGCCAGGTCTACACCCCGCCGGAGCTGCGCGGGCGCGGCTATGCCGCGGCGTGCGTCGGCGCGCTGACCCGCCTGCTGCTCGAGCGGGGCGATACGCACGTCGCGCTTTATGCCGACGCCGCCAACCCCTGCTCAAACGCGGTCTATCGCAAGCTCGGATACAAAGAGGTGTTCAGGTACCACAAGCACAGAGAGGTAAAGTGATGGAGATACCCGACTATAAAGAGAAGAATTTGCCCAATACGCAAAGCTCACCGAGGACAGCCGGCACGCATTGTCGCGCACCTCGCGGCTTGAGTTTCACTAAACAGAAAAGCATCTTGAACCATACATAAAACCGGCCGACCGCGTGCTCGAGGTAGGCTGCGCGACGGGCTACTACGCGACGCGCTTTGCCGGGCGGTGCAGGGAATATGTCGGGGTCGACCTCTACCCGCCCCACATCGAGATTTTCAGGCAAAAAATCGGCGTGCTGCGGGCGATGGGAATGAAAAAACATAAGGTCGCGCTGGGGCTGTGGCTGGAGATGCTGATTATAACCGCGTTGTGCCTTGCGATCGGGTTCGGAATCGGGGCAGTCGCCGCCCAGCCTGTCAGCGACGAGCTGCTGGCCGGTCAGATTGAAAGCGCGAAGGCAGCGGTAACCCAGCAGCCCAGTTTTACGCGCGGCATAGCGCTGGGCGGCCCGGTTCAACAGGAGCTTGTCCCTCTTGAGCAGGTCGATGTTTCGGTCGGCATGGATACGATCATAGAGATCGCGATTATATCGCTTCTGCTTGCCTCCCTTGCGTCTCTTGTAGCAATTACGAAAATAACAAAATACGAACCCATCAAAATCTTGATGGAGCGCAGCTGAGGGAGGGGGATCAGACATGACTGTTCTTTCAATGGAAAATGTAACATACCAGTATGAAGGCTCGAGAAAACAGGTTTTAAAAGGCATAAACGCCGAGTTTTCAGACGGTAAAATATACACTGTTGTCGGCAAATCCGGAGCGGGCAAGTCCACTCTGCTGTCGCTTATCGCCGGACTGGACGTCTGCACCGACGGCGAGATTACCTATAAGGGCAAGAGCCTGAAAGAGCTCGACCGCGACGATTACAGGGCGAAAAACATAGGAGTCATTTTCCAAAGCTTTAATCTGCTCACCAACGCCACGGCGGTCGAAAACATCATGCTTTCCATGAGCATCAGCGGAAACAGGGAGAAAAACAAAAAAGAATACGTCTACGCGCTGCTTGAAAAGGTCGGCATAGACAGGGAAACGGCAGACAGAAAAGTGCTGAAACTGTCCGGCGGCGAGCAGCAGCGTGTCGGAATCGCACGGGCGCTGTCGCACAACCCCGACATCGTCATAGCCGACGAGCCGACGGGCAATCTGGACAGCGACACCGAAAATGCGGTGCTTGATATCCTCGCATCGCTTGCCCGCGACGATGGCAAATGCGTCATCATTGCCACCCACTCCAAAAAGGTAACATCAATAGCCGATGAAGTCTGGGGCATAAACGACGGGAGGCTGTGGCTTGCAGTACCAGACCGTCATGATTATTGGCGCGATTGTTGTTATCCTGTATACGTTCCTGGGCGGTTTTCTTGCGGAAAGCGCCACGGATTTCCTGCAGGGCATCGTTATGATTGTTGCGCTTTGCGCGGTTCTGGGCGTCGGCGTTGTCGCTGCCGGCGGGATTGGGGCGATTCTTGACAATACAAAGTCAATCCCCGGCTTTCTTGAGTTTTTCGGCATAGCTCAGCCCCAGCTGAACGCAGACGGCATCCAGCAGCTTGATGCGGCGGGCAGTCCTATGTTCGGCTCAGCCGGAAACTATGGCCTGCTGACGGTCATATCCACAATGTCGTGGGGTCTCGGTTATTTCGGCATGCCGCAGGTGCTGCTCAGGTTCATGGCGATAAACAAGTCCACGGAGCTGAAGAAATCGAGACGCATAGCAATAATCTGGTGCGTCATATCACTGTTTGCCGCGTTTGCGATCGGGCTGACGGGCAGAGCGCTGTATCCTGCCGGGCTGCTTTCACGCGGCGATGCCGAAAACATATTCATCACCATGTCCACCGGACTGCTCCCTGCAATTCTGGCAGGCATAGTAATGTCGGGCATTCTTGCCGCCACGATGAGCTCGTCCGACTCGTATCTGCTAATCGCTTCGTCGGCGCTGTCGCGCGATATTTTCAAAGGGATATTCAAAAAGGACGCGACCGACAGACAGGTAATGCTTGTTTCGCGCATAACGCTTCTGCTCATATCGATTTTCGGCATAATCATAGCGTTGGATGAAAACAGCGTCATCTTCAAGGTGGTATCGTTTGCGTGGGCGGGATTCGGAGCCACGTTCGGCCCGATCATACTGTTCTCGCTTTTCTGGAAGCGGACGACGAGGGCAGGCGCGATCGCGGGTATGCTCACCGGAGGCAGCATGGTATTTATATGGAATAAGCTGATCTCGCGGCTTGGCGGCATATTCGCCATATACGAGCTGCTGCCGGCGTTCGTGCTCTCATGCATTGCAATCGTCATCGTTTCGCTGTTGAGCCGTAAACCGGATCAGGCCATCCTCGACGAGTTCGAGTCGGCAAAGTCATACGAATGCTGACGGCGGGGGCATATAAGGAATTGCAAGTTGTTTGCTAAGACGTAAAAAATAACTGATAAATATGGTCGTATCGGCGAGATATAACTATAAATAAAGATAAAAACAAAATATCCCTTTGCCCAAAGGTTTTTGCGGGGGCGCGGGGGA
>JAPXNL010000193.1:0-3719 GCA_033808535.1 Clostridia bacterium | reverse complement strand
GTATTTACTAGTACATTAATTCCTATTTGAACCGCCGTATACCGAACGGTACGTGCGGTGGTGTGAGAGGTCGGGAATTGAAATAATCAATTCCCTCCTACTCGATTTTTATTTCAGTCATAGATAACAACAAGCAAAGTGCCGCTTGTTACTTCGATAAAAGCATTTCCGCTGTCTGCAATATTACTGACGCCGAGCGGGAAGTCCGGGGAGAGAGTTGCTCCCCCAAGTATGTATTTAAAACCCGACAGAGTGACGCCTTCAGCCGGTCCGCCATGCGCGAACACCGATACCGTCGCGCCCGCACGCGCCGAAAAATTGATGTGGCCGTTTGAAATTGCCGTGACAGCGTAATTTTCACCGTAAAGCCAGCCGGCAGCGCCTCTGCATGATAAATATGCAAGCGTTTGCAGGTTGGCAAGCAGATGGTCGACGCGTCCTCCCGTGCCGCCGTACAGCTCATACACGGTATATCCGCGGCTCAGGCCTTCCTTGACCGCGAGCATCATGTCAGTATCGTCTTTTTTAATCGGAAAGCTGACAATTTCGGGCTTTTTTATAGCTTCGCCACCCATCAAATCAATATTTTCGTCGGGATCAAGCGAATCAAAGTCGCCGAGAATAATATCCGGGGTCAGTCCGCACTTTGCAATGTTGCAGAGTCCTGCGTCGGCAGCGATGAGCAAATCGCCGTGCCCGGGATTCCTTCTCAGCCCGAAAAAGTCGCCTGCTCCCACGATGATGCACCTGCCGCTTCTGCTAGCGGAGTCAGGCGAAAAATCGCTCATAAAACTGAAATCTCCTGAAATCGAATATTAGTAGTAGCTTAATCCAATAAAGTATAACACAAAATATTGAAAAATCAATAATTTAATCGAAGAGTTAAAGGTTAAAAATTACCAAACATCTATTGACAACTGTAGAACAAGTGAGTATAATATTAGTACATAAGCGGTATACACAATAAAACTTGAACTACCTGAAAGGAGATTGTTTAATATGGCAAAACAACTCAAAGGCGTAGTCAAACTTCCGGAATCGGAGCTGGCTGTTATGCAGCTTATTTGGGAGATGCACCGTGCGGGTGAACCGACGGCAAATATAACCGCAGGGAATCTGATGGAGCGATTCCCCGATAAAATCGGGCACCTTAAACTGACCACTGTGCTGACACTAATATCAAGGCTGATTGGGAAGAAGTTTATCAGGGCGGAAAAAGCGGGCCGGTCTTACTGCTATATACCGCTTGTCGGCGAGGAAGAGTATAAGCAGATGGCGGCACAGGATTTCGTAAAGACAGTATTCAAAAACGACACGCGCGGCTTGATCTCGGCGCTTGTCACGGGCGACAGTTTAACAGAAAGCGACATCGACGAACTGATGAGGATGCTCGAAAACAAAGCCGGCAGGAAAGAGTGATGACATGAGGTATCTGCTGCTGTCATCAGTCTTCGGACTGCTTGCGCTGTCAGTTACATTTGCTTTTGCTGCCGGATGCGCCGCGATTTTGCGTGTGCATGCGTTTCGCGGGCGTGAACAGATGATGTGCAAGGTCTGGAGGGCGGTGTTGATTTTATCGCTGATACCTGTTCACCTCAGTATAATATTTCCGGCACGAGGATACATCACGTCACTTGTTGCAAATCGGATAACAGAAATTACGAGCACATATTATGTTCCACCAGATAGCAATGAAGTCGAATCCGTAGCTGAAAAACCTCCGGGCGGAAGTGTAACGCTTGTTCCGAAACAATATATTAAGCCGGTAGAAATAACAGATCCCACTTCATTGGTGTGCGCTTCACTGCTTGTTTTATGGGTTTCGGTTGCAGCTGTTAAGTTTATTTTGCCGCTGCGGGATTACGTATCGGGAAAAAGACGGCTGCAGCGCTGTTCCGTACCTCTAGGGCGCGGTCGCGTGAGAGATATATTTGATGACTGTGTTGCAATGATAAATCCCGGCAGAGTCACCGCAGAGCTTATGCTTGTGACCGGCGGCAGAGTATGTTCGCCTTGCGTGTGTGGTGTTTTTGCACCGAAAGTTTGACGAAGCTACAGCCGCCATGCAAGACGAAAAGCTGAGGTATATATTCGTCCATGAGCTGATGCATATAAAGCAGCGTCATCTGACTCTCAAACTGCTTGCGAGTGCTGCCTCGGCGGTGCATTGGTTCAATCCCGTCGCAAGACTTTGCATGATTGCGATTGCTCGCGACTGTGAACTTGCCTGCGACCGAAGCGTAATCGAGCGGTTCGGCGACGACGCAAAAGACAAATATATGTATACAATCCTTGAAACGGCAAAGCGGTTATGCGCGGTCCGTGCGTATGCAGGCGTAAAGACGCTTGGCGGCACGCTGTTTTTATCCGAAACTTCCGAAAAAGATTTTATGGAAAGGAGATATGCGAATATGAAGCTAAAACCAACATTTAGACACCCTTACGCGGTTGCAATAATTGCGCTGGCGGCGTGCGTAATCCTAGGTGGATTTATTATTCAAATCTGCGGCCTTCCGGAGAATATTTCATCCGAGAGCAGTACCACACTCACCACAGGCTCGGCGCTGCTTGACGAGGGTATACGTGCTTACTACGGGCTTAGGGCAACAGATCCGATAACGCTTGAACATCTTGAGGGTATAAAGACAATCGAGCTGCGCCCGAGTACAATACTGAAAAACGATATTGATGACTGGTCGATAAACTATATAACAGAGGATATGCTTCCGATGATGGAGACCGGAATCTTTGTCGAATATGTAATCAACGGTCAAAATATTGACTTGCTTGAAGAAAAACCGTCGGTTTTGCGTTTTGAAGATACTATCTTAAAGGCAATAAAGGAATTTAGCGATGAAAACGCTGCTACACCAAGCTACTATCGAAAATGGTGGCAGGCGTTTTATCTGAAAAAAGACCCGTCCGATCCTTCATATGACGACCAGAAGCGCGCGGAGCTGATCGCTGCTTTTCCCGACTCGGTGGAAAATCCCTATTATTTATTTGATGACTATGCATCAAAGCGCGAACGCGTGTATCTCACCCGAATTGCGTATTTGAGCGGACTGCTCGACGCACGATATCTTGATGGTGGAGTGTTTGACGCATCTGCATTGGCGACGCTGCCGAACCTTGAATCCGCCGTTTTTACGGATATAACGCCTGCAAACTACGAAGAAACGCTGGATGTAATAGTGCAAGCGGGCGATAGGGCCATGGATACTGTCGCTTAGGCTGAATTTATGATCAGAGCGTAATAGTGCCTAGGAACTGTTATTAACTCTAGAAGCGATATTTTAAGATTCATGACGCGGAAATTCTCATTTAATAGCATATTTGAAAGCATAATAATGGCATGAAACTTCATTGCCGGGGGTACTCCTCCGGCTTTTCTGCTACATTTAGTTGCGCTGTAAAAAATTACTTGACTTGTCACTTTACCCATGTTATACTTTTACCAGATGCAGGGGACGGCACCCATCATAAAAAACGGCGCGTCATTAAATACGGCGGGGGGCGACACCCATCGAAAAAAACGGAACAGCCGGAAAATTCATTCGCGTTGTCGACGAGAGCGGAAACCTGCTCGAGCCGACTTACCCGAGAAGGGCTCGCGGACTGGTCAAAGCCGGACGGGCCCGATATGCTCCGGGAGATGAAAATACAATAATATTAAACGCTTCGGGAAGAACGGGTCCGCCGGTAACAAACAATAACAT
>JAPXNL010000192.1:0-3769 GCA_033808535.1 Clostridia bacterium | reverse complement strand
CCCGGCCATTTATGTTCGCAGCCCAAACAGGCATTTTCGGGTCGCATGCCCTGTTATACACATGGACTTTCACGCTATACACTTTCGGCTACGCTACTCCGGCGTTCTCGGCTTTCTCACGCTGGCGGGCGACGCGCTCGGCGGCGATGCGTGCGTTTGTGTTGCAGCGCGCGATGTATTTGGACCGGTCGGCGTCGAGCTGCGGGCGCATGAAGCTGAACGCGGTGTTGACGGCTTCGTCGTCGGACTTGGCCGGCAGACGCTCGGATATTGCGTAGGTGAGCATCATTCGCAGAAGCGCGCCGACCTGCGCGTCGGTGAAGTTCGAGACCTGCTGGTAAAACTCATAGTGGATTAAAATTGCGTTCGGCTCGGGAGTGCGCCGTTCGGTTTTTGCCATCCGTTGTAACCTCCGCGGTGTGATGTTTATGATACCATGATATCACACATAAATCGCAGAGTCGTCCCGTGTTTGTCCCATTTGGCTGACAGTGATATTTTAGGCTGCAGTGCTATAAGAAATGCATAACAGCGGATTTGTTAAGGGTATAAAATGCAAATTATCTGCGTTTCGCCAAACCTACTGGCAGCGGCGTCAGCCGCAGGTGATTTGGCACAAACTTGCCGTGGAAGTGGCGCAAAAGTCCGGCGGTTTCTATAACGGCGGAGTATAAGACTATTTTTTGGCTGCCAACCGGTGGAGCTGCCAACATTTGCAGGTAGGTCAACTCACCGTAAGTTGCGGCAACTTCAAAGTTGTGCAAATCCTATGCGCGGCGCAGCCTTCCGCAGCGCCAGCATCAGCGGCACGCCGAGCGCATAGCAGATCACAAGCTCGCCCGCGCCCACGGTCGCGATGTTGTAGAGATACGCGCCCCAGAACCCCGCGCCCGCGCCGGTCGTCGAGTAGGCGATCACCGCGCCCACAATCAGCGCGTTGCAGATGACTGGCGGCAAAGCCGCAAGCCACACCGATTTCGTGCGCGAGGTAATAAACGCGGCAATCAATGTCGCAAGGCTGCCGAACACCACGTCGAGCACCACGATGTTTGGTGAGAGCAGGTTCGAGATTATGCAGCCCACAAACAGCCCGGCAATCGCTTCCGGGAACAGCATCGGCAGCAGCGTCAGCGCCTCCGAGAACCGGAACTGCACAGAGCCGAACGCCAGCGGATAGAGCAGCAATGTCAGCGCGGCGTAGATTGCGCCGATTATCGCGGCGCGCGATATATATTTTAGCAGATTCTTCAGATTCATTGCAGATTTTTAGGCCCTCCAAAACAATTTATGCCGTAAAAACCGGCGGTGTGTCCCGCGCGGTTATTTTTTGTTGTCCGCGACCCATACCTCGCGGATGATATTCTCCACGTCCGTGCCGCCGGGGTAGAACAGCGACGAAAACGGGTAGAACATCGACTGGACAATAGTCATTTTATCCGCGCCCGAGCGCAATGCCGCGGTCCGTGCGCCGGGCATCTCGAAGTGTCCGACTCCGTCATCCGTTTCAGACACCCATTTATAAGCGTAAGCAAGGTACTCGCGCTGGTACCAGTACGGCTGATTGGCAAACCAGCTGATCTCGTCAAACCCCCACCAGTCGGCGGTTGCTTTGTCCACCTTGTCTTTGTAGTAGCCGACGTAGTTGTCAAGCTCCACAAGATAGGGCAGGTTCTTGCAGCTCCAGCCCGAATGCGTCTCGCCGCCCTTGCTGCGCCCGTAAAGCGAGTCGACATATCCGCGCTTGAAGATGACCTTCTGCGGGTTATCCTCGGCCGGCGCGTGGTCGGTCTCGGAGTCGGGTACCTTGCAGCGTGACGGGTAGCGGTGGAAGTCAAACAGCAGCTTGCCGTCGGAGCCGACAATGCCGTGCGTGTGCGCGTTGAGCAGCACAAAGTGCCTGCGCGCGTGCTGCGACGCATAGTCGCGGATCATGTTGCAGACCTTCGTCCAGTTTTCGAAGCGGTTGTCGCGCGACCCGATGAGGTGCACCTGACCCATGTGCAGCGCCTCGAACCCAGCATTGATGAAAAGCACGGCGCGATAGTAAAACCACATCTGCGTCTCAAGCTGACGCATGTCGGGCACGCTGCCGCCGTCCCCCCACATGTCGATAAAGTCGCCCTCGGGGAAGAGCATGGCGTCATAGCTGAAGTTGCGCTGCTCGGGCGGCAGTCCGAACGCCTCGAACACCCACGCGGGGACGGGTATATCGTTTATGGATGTGAACGTCGTCTCGAAAATGCACGCCTCGAATATCACGTCGGGGTCGGCTGCGTGCAGGTCGGCGATAGCTTCTGCGTATTTTGCTATCGCAGCCTCGTCGTGCGGGGACATCACCCATATCGTCGAGGCGCGCCCGATGAACTTCGCGCCGGTGTTCAGCACGAACCGCTTGTTCTGCCCGAGCCAAGACTCGTCGGTGTGCTCGAAATAAAAATGGTTGGTCGCGCGGGAGAGGTAGTTGTGGAGCACTTCCTCCGACATTGAGCCGTCGAAGGCATAGTTTCTGCCGGCGTTCGCCGGATGGTTGGCATAGTCGTATTCGGTCATGAAAATCCCTCCGTCTGCTGTCATGCCCCCGCCGGTCACGCTCCATCTGTAGACCGAGCACGGGTCAAGCGGCCGTGTGTCGTCCGAAAAATTCACGGTCTGGCCGGCGTCTGCGCTTATTTTACCCAGAAATGCGGGTTTCCAGTCCCGCCCGTCGGGCTCAAGCACCTCGACAGTGTATTCGCCGGCGTCTCCCGCCGCAAAAGAAAACACCGGAACAAGCGCCACGCCCGTATCGCCGTCAGCCGGCGCGAACGCTGCCGGACAGGCGAGCTTCTCGGCGTATCCGACGGGCACGGCAAGCGCGCTTTTCCCGGTGAGGTATTTTGCGATAAAGGCATCGACCGCCGCGGCGGTCATCTCGTCGTCCGTGCCGGTCAAAATCAGGTATTCGCCGTCCAGCCCCGCATAGTATCCCCGCCCGGACAGCGATTCGAGCGCCGCGACAGACTGCGCGCGGTTGGTTTTTCCCACCAGAATCTCGCGTGCTGCGGGCACGACCTCCTCGCCTCGCTTCACCCAGTCGGTGTTAATCTTCGGCTCGACGCCGGTCGCGTCGAGGATCGCGTTTTTCAGGCGCACCGCGGCGTCGACTACAGTCTGCGAGGCGATATCCGGGCGCACGATTACATAGTCGGTCGTGCCGCCTTCTATCAGTGTGACAGTTTCCACGTCGCTGTCGTCTGCGCCGGTGCTGCCCCGGCAGGCGCAAAGCAGAAGGATACAGGCAGCCAAAATCGCGAGGAAAGGGAAGGTTCTGAAAAATCGCATTATACTCTCCGGTTGCGGCATTTTTTGCAGCTTTATCTTTTAATTTAATATGATAGCATATTTTGCGCTTTTTGTACAGTCATATTTTTTAAATAAATGATGAAATGGTCAACTTAAGCAGCCGCAGGGGGACCGGGAGAACGGGGGACGCGCTCGGGTGACTTTTTGAAAAAAGTCCCCCGAACCCCTCAAAAACCTTTGGGCAAATATTTTTGAACGCGGCTTTTCAGTTTTCCCATGACTTCTTACAATGCACAATTTGCGCCGCCGTATGGGTCCCTTTCCCAAATCGGCGGCTTGAGTATTTTTGAAATTTATCGTTATTTTGCTGAACTCTTTGTGGACTTGTCAAGAAAAGTGCAGTTTGAAAACACCCAAAATTGATTTTATTCGGTAGCGGCAGGACGTCATCAGTAGCAGCAGTAGAGCTGTGAGCAAAGTGGTAAAC
>JAPXNL010000191.1:0-3826 GCA_033808535.1 Clostridia bacterium | reverse complement strand
CACGACGGCAGGCCTGACTTGTTCCGCACCGAAGCGCGGTATTTCACCGACGAGTAGTTTGCCGAGAAGCTTAAAAATCCCGACTGCTTTGTATACACAGCGGAGTCATAGGGCGAGGTTATCGGATATGTGTTTGCCGCCATAATGAGATATCGCGGTCACCCGACTTATATTGACTATGACAGCTTCTACATAGATGACATCTGCGTGCTCGAAAAGTACCGCTGTCACGGCGTGGGAGAAGCCTTGTTTAACCGCTGTGAAGAAACCGCCCGCGACCGCGGTGCCATAACCTGTTTTTAAATGTGTATTCGTTTAACACAGGTGCTGTCGCGTTTTATGAGCGCATGGGTATGCATGAGTTGATGAAGCGAATGGAGCTTAAACTGTAAAAAAGCCGCTATCGGCGGCTTTTCTTGGAATTATTAGGATAGCTCTCTTTCAAGCAGGCAGTTGAACATCAGCGCGACCGCGGTGCTCATGCCGAAAACGTCGTAACCTGCTGTTTTATTTGAGGTTTTTTCTCCCCACGCGGTCCAGATGAGATTTTTCGAGTTGCGGTTCTTCCATGCTGCCTCCGCGTTGAGCTTCAGCCAGTCAAAAATCTCTTTGTCATTTGCAAATACGGCATACCTGCTGATCCAGCGGGTCAAAATCCCCTTAAAGCCGATGAGGTCGCCGCCCTCTGTTTCGTTGTTCATAACCTTATAAGTATACATCGACCTCATAGCGTAGGTTGCGGCTTTTTCGGCGTGTTTCAGGTATGTTTCTTCTCCGTTGTGCTGGTACAGCAGCAGGCACGCGCCGACAAACGTGCCCTGATTATATGTGGACGCCCATTTGTTTATCGAGCCGTCGATGCCGATGTTGTCGTAAACTTTGCCTACCCCGGGTTGATACAGGTTTTCGATCTGCCAGTCAAGGACCTGTTTAGCTTTATCGTAATACGAGTCGTTGCCGGTAGCTTTTCCGAGCAGACACGCCGCAATCGCGCCGGGACCGCAGACGCAGGAGTTTTTGCTTTGGTTGTCCGTCCGCCACCAGAGCCCGCCGCCGAGGTCATCGCTGTACGCGCGAGTCCAGACCGAATCGAAGTTTGTTTTAGCATACTTCAGATAGTCGGCTTCGCCTGTCAGTAGGTATGCGCGTGAATATGCGATGCAAAGCCACATAATATCGTCGTTGTACTCATTCCAGGTCCACTTCTTGCCGTACTGACCAAGTGTCGCGGCGGATATTTCGTCTATGTAGGCGCGGTATTTTTCGTCGCGGGTGATCTCGTATGCATCTATGACGGTCTCAAATATTTCTGCGTTGTCCCAGAAATGCGCGTCTTTGAACTTGCCTTTGTCGTAATACTGCGCGATAAATGCGTCGAATACCGTTTCTGCCCGCTTGAGCGCCGGATCGACCTCCGGTTCGGTGACGGATTCCGTTTCAGGTGCCGCGGTAGAGTCAGCTGCGATGCTTTCGGTCTCCGACTGCGCGCCGCCGTTGCCGGCACAGCCGGCAAAAGAGGTCAGAGCCAGCGACAGCAGCAGGCAAAGCGAAACCAACCGTTTCATACACAGTATCCTTTCAGTTATTACTTATCCGATATATGCATATAAAGTGCCGCAGAGGGATACAGTCCCCCTGCGGACATAATATTTTCAGGTGATTTACAGCAGCGACATCCACGCGGCAGGCGAAGCGTCGGAGGGCATGCGCCAGTCGCCCCGCGGCGAGAGTGAAACAGTACCGAGTTTCACGCCGTCAGGTGTGCAGGAGCGTTTGAACTGCTGGGCAAAGAAGCGCCGAACGAACAGCCTCAGCGTCTTTTCGATGTGCTCCTCATCGTATTTGCCGTCAAACGCGAGTTTTGCGACGCGCAAAGTTTTTGCCGGGTCGAACCCGCAGCGAATCATATAGTAGAGGAAGAAATCGTGCAGCTCGTATTCGCCTATGATCTCCTCGGTGCGCTGCGAAATCTCGCCGTCTTTGGACGGGATAAGCTCGGGCGACACGGGCGTGTCGAGAATATCGCGCAGTGTCGCGGCAAGCTCGGCATTGCCGCAGATGTCGGCATAATATGCAACGAGGTAGCGCACAAGCGTTTTCGGCACCGAGCAGTTTACGTTGTACATAGACATATGGTCGCCGTTATACGTTGACCAGCCCAGCGCCATCTCGGACAGGTCGCCCGTCCCGACAACAAGCCCGCCGGTTTGGTTGGCTATGTCCATCAGTACCTGAGTGCGTTCGCGCGCCTGCGCGTTTTCGTATGTTATGTCATAAGTCTCTGCATCGTGCCCGATGTCGGCCAAGTGCTGCGATACTGATTTATCTATCGGAATATCGCGGAAAGTTACGCCGAGCAGTCTGCAAAGCCGTTCGGCGTTGCTTTTTGTGCGAGTGCCGGTACCAAAGCACGGCATCGTGATGCCATACGCGTCGGTGCGCGGTCTGCCCAGCCTGTCGAGCGTGCGTACCGTCACAATCAGCGCCAGCGTCGAATCGAGACCGCCGGAAATGCCCACAACCGCCGTTTTCGAGCCTGCGTGGCGCAGCCGTTTGGCAAGCGCCGCAGCCTGCATGTCAAGTATCAGGCTGCACCGCTTGTCGCGGTCGTCACGGCTTGCCGGCACAAATGGCGTGCGTGTGAAAGTGCGCGTCAGTTTTGTTTCGCGCAGCTTTGTATTGAAAGTTATATAAGTATATTCGGGGTTGTGGGAGCTTGAAAAACTGGAAAGTTTGCGCCGCTCGTATGCTATGCGCCTGACGTCAACTTCGGCGAAAGTCAGCTCCGCGCCGCCGAACGGCGGGTTTTCGGCTATAACCGATCCGTATTCGCATACAAATGCGTGTCCGGAGTAGATAAGGTCGGTTGTCGACTCGTCAGGGCCTGCCGAGGTATAGGCATATGCGCACAAATGCCTGCCCGAGTGCATACGGGTGAGCTCCCGCCTGTATTCGGGTTTGGCCACCGATTCGGGTGAAGCCGAAATATTGCATATCAGCGTCGCGCCCGCCGCGCAATGTGATGCGGAGGGCGGGGTCTGGCACCACATATCCTCACAGATTTCCGCGCCGATGACAAGCTCGCGCAGTCTCTCATGCGCAAACAGCAGTTTTGTGCCGAACGGGCAGCGCTGATCAGTAAAATCTAGCTCGAATACTTTATCGGGCGCAGGCGTAAACTGCCGCGCTTCGTAAAACTCGTTGTAGTTTGGCAGGGACGTTTTCGGTATCAGACCGAGCAGCCTGCCGCGGTGAAATACCGCGCAGCAGTTATAGATTTTGCCGTGCACGCCGACAGGCACGCCGATGAAAAACAGCGTGTCAAGCCCTGTCGTTTCGGCTGAAAAAGTCATCAGCGCATCCTCTGCACTGTCAAGGAGCGCGGAGTGGTAGAAAAGATCGGAGCAGCTGTAACCGGTCACACACAGCTCCGGAAACAGCGCGACAACGGCGCCGCCGTCCGATGCGGCATATGCGAGCCGTATCGCCTCATCGATGTTATACTCGCAGTCGCCGACGCGAAGAGGGGGCACCGCCAGCGCGAGTTTTACAAATCCGTCCTTCATTTTTATCTACCACCCGTAATTTTACGACAGGTCAGGAGGACGGGGTATGAGCCGGAGGCATAAACCCTCCCGGTCTCCCGCAGCCTGACCGGATCTTTTTGTATTACCTATATTATATACTTTAGTCTTTCAAAAGTACAGTTAAAAAATGTAAAAAGTCGTTTGTATGGGTATTGCTTGTATTTTACTCCGATGCCCGGCTGCTGCCGGCTTATTTCTTTGAGCAGCCGTTGCCAGCCTGTCCGAGCGCCGCGCCTACA
>JAPXNL010000190.1:0-3851 GCA_033808535.1 Clostridia bacterium | reverse complement strand
TGTGTATAAGAGACAGCGCCGACACTACCTCCGTCGAACCGATTAGTGCATCTGACTGCGCCGATAAAAACATAATGATTTTTCAATGGTCGCATGATGACTCAGCAAATGAATTTTTTATAAAAGGAGCTGCATGGGATACGGCTTACCATCTCATAGAGCTGCGATTTTCATGCAACGGCATCCTCTGCTGCTGGAATGATTTTACGGGTGACGCTTATCCGATACTCAAAACGCTTAATTATTTGGGCGGGCGACCCTGCATTTGACCCGTACAACATCACAACCGAACTGTTATGCAGTCACTTGCCAACTTTATCGTCGCCGGCGGCCTGAAGTGGCGGCTGCTCGGCACATACGAGGGCAGCACCGAAAAGTAATCTGTATTAAGAGGTGATTATATGAAACTCGGCATCGCGGCACAGCTTTCGCATTCCTCGCCCGAGGAGTGGGCGAAAAAACATAAGGCTCTGGGACTGGGTGCCGTCGTGTTCCCGCTCGGATATGACGCCGATACAAAGCTCATCGACGCGTACGCAGAGGCCGCGCGAGATGCGGCGCTTGTCATCGCCGAGGTAGGCGCATGGTGCAACCCGATCGCATCCGACCCCGGGCTGCGCGCCCGAAACGTGAATTTCTGCGCACGGCAGCTCGAGCTTGCCGACTATGTCGGCGCGCTCTGCTGCGTCAACATTGCGGGCGCGGCGGGCGAGGTGTGGGACGGCGGCTACAAGGGAAACTACGCGCCCGAAACCTA
Organism: Clostridia bacterium; assembly: GCA_033808535.1. Classification (GTDB taxonomy): domain Bacteria; phylum Bacillota; class Clostridia; order Oscillospirales; family CAG-272; genus DTU078. The sequence continues at coordinate 3,094 of JAPXNL010000190.1, read as the reverse complement.
CGCGGCGATAGTCGAGAGCGTGCGAGCCATTATTGACGCCGCTAAGCCGAAGCGCGCCAAATACGCGCTTGAGACAATGCCGTGGATGTACCCCGACAGCCCGGAAAGCTACCGGAAGCTCATCGCCGACATCGACAGCCCCGCATTCGGCGTGCATATGGACATGGTGAACATGATAAACTGCCCGGAAAGATACTTTAACAGCGCCGAATTTACGCGCCGCACATTTGCGCTGCTGGGCGACAGGATTTTAAGCTGCCATGTCAAGGATGTTGCGTTGCGCAATCGCCTGACGATTTCGCTTGAGGAGACCTTCCCCGGCACCGGCGGGTTCGATATCGCCGCCTATATCGCCGCAGCGGATGAGGTCAACCCCGATATGCCGATGATTATCGAGCACCTTGCAAGCGAGGACAACTATATCCGCGCGGTCCGCTATGTGCAGGGGCTGGCGATAGGCGCATCGTGACAGCCACCGAGTTTGATCGGCTTGTAAAAATCGGTGACGGTGCTTTGTAACGGCACTGTGCCGGAGCCAGAGGGCGTTCCGATGCAAAAATAGGCATGAAACGCATAAAAAACCGCATGCAAAGCGACTATGCCCTGCATGCGGTTGATTTTTTATTTAAAGATTTCAGCACAAACCCTCTTCGCAGATGTGCTTTTTGATCGCCTCGAAGCTCTCGCGGCTGAGCACATGCTCGATGCGGCAGGCGTCCTCGACCGCGACGCTTTCATCCACGCCGATGTGGACAAGCCATTTCGACAGCAGCGTGTGGCGCTCGTACATCCTCGCAGCTATCTCCTTGCCCTGCTCGGTCAGCGTGATGTATCCGTCTGAATCGACCTCTATATAGCCGTTTTCGCGCAGGTTTTTCATTGCCACGCTCACGCTTGGCTTTGTGTATTCAAGCTCCGCCGCAATGTCTATCGAGCGCACCGAACCGTTGCGCTTTGTCAGTATATATATGGTTTCAAGATAGTTTTCGGCAGACTCGTATATTTTCAATTAAAGCCCTCCCTGCGGCGAAACTTATATTCTTATATTACCATATTTCGCGGGAAAATGCAATTTGTATTTTAACTCATAACAAATCCGTATTTGTCTGCAATCTTCATTGCATAGCTCTTTCCTTCCGGAGCGGTAAGAAGGGGTGCGGGGAACTTTTTTAAAAAAGTTCCCCGCCTCGTTTCCCCTTAAACTTAACGTCAGTTCTGTCTTTTTTCCTTTACAATTCCCTTACCTGTCAGAACATCGCGGTAGGAGACGACCTTGCAGCCTTTTTTCTCTACCATTTCGATGTTGCTCTGCTTGCTTTTGCCCGAGCCGCCGCTCATTGAGCAGAAGAACAGCTCGACTTCCTTGCCGGGCGGCAGCAGATCGACAATGGCGTTCCATGCGGGCGCGGGATAGTCTGCCCAAATCGGCGCGCCGATTATTATGCGGTCGTAATCGGTAAAGTTTTCGCCGACGGGCTTGATTTTCGACGGCTTGTGCCTCATTGCCTTAGTGCACCCGAAAAACGAGCCTATCACGCTGCGGTTTCGCTTTTCCCTGATTTCGCAGAGCACCGCGCCTTCCGTCTCCGCCGCAATGCGAATTGCTTCCCTGCGCGTTTCTCCGCCGAATGTATAAAATGCGATGAGCGTTTTCATTTCGCGTATCCTCCGTCATTTTCCGCGCCTTTGTGGCGCGCCTTTTTACAGATTATACCACCGCACCGCTGCCAAGTCAACACGCGCGGCGCATTTTCACTTGACAGTCGCGACGGGCTAGGTATAATTAGGTAAGTAAAACGAGGTGAGGTGCGTTGATGAAACTGAACATAGTCCGGCGCGAGTTTATTTTCGGGCCCGGAAACCCCTCATACCTCTCCGTGCATGCTTCCACGATAGCGGCGCACGGCGGCACGCTCGCGGTTGCGTGGTTCGGCGGCAGCGGCGAGGGCAGGTGCGACGTGCGCATCTGGACAGCGCTGAGCACCGGGGGCGGCTGGTCGGAGCCTGTTCCCGCCTCGCCCGACGACGGGGAGCCGCACTGGAACCCGGTGCTGTACTCCGATGGCGACAGCCTGACACTCTGGTACAAGACCGGCTCATCGCCGCGCACATGGCGCACGATGGTAACGCACAGCGCCGACGGCAGGGCGTGGTCGCAGCCGACGGAGCTTGTGCCGGGCGACAGCTTCCCGCGCGGACCGGTGAAAAACAAGCCGATACGCCTGTCAAACGGCGACCTGCTCGCGCCCGACTCGGTCGAGGATACAGAGAAGCGATGGCAGATCTACGCCGACATCCTGCCCGCCGGCGGCGAGTGGACGCTGTCTCAGCCGATTGCGTTTTGCGCGGGCGGCAGGCTGATACGCTCACGGGAGGAGCTTGCGCCCGGCTCCGACGGGCTTATCCAGCCCTCGGCGTGGGAGGACCCGCGCCACCCCGGCCGCGTGTATATGCTCGCTCGCTCGGCGTTCGGGCACGTTTACCGCACCGTGTCGGACGACTACGGGCGCACATGGTCGCCCGCGGCGCCGACGGCAGTGCCCAACAACAACAGCGGGCTTGACTGCGCGCTCACGGGCACCGGCGAGGTCGTGCTCTGCTGCAATCCCGTCGGCGACAACTGGGGCAGGCGCACGCCGCTCTCACTTTTCAGCACGCACGACAACGGCGAAAACTGGGAGAAGCTCTGCGACCTTGAACAGGGCGAGGGCGAGTTTTCATACCCCGCGATAATAGCCAACGGCGATAGGCTGCACATCATCTACACATACAACCGCAAAACCATAGCTTACGCAGAAGTGGAGATTGCAAGTGACTGACGAGTTTGAAATAAGATTCCTGCCGCCTGAGAAGTGGCGGGGATACCGGTTCGACATGTCATACACATCGCCCGGGCGCTATGCGGCGAAGATTACCTCGGAGCGCGGGCTGTTTGCCGCGAGCTTTGTGTTTGAGCCGTGCGAGCAGTTTCCGGTCGCGCCGGACGAAGACGAGAACGGGCTGTATGCCGACTGGTGGGAGGGCGCGCAGGCGTTCGGGCTGTTCTGCGGCGGCTACGACGCGCCCGCCGGCATCATTGAGGTGTGGCCGGAGG
>JAPXNL010000189.1:0-3859 GCA_033808535.1 Clostridia bacterium | reverse complement strand
GCCTGTCGCGCAGCTTGATGAATATGACGCGCACATCTTTCGACATGGCAAGGAACATCTTGCGCAGGTTCTCGATGTGCTCGTTTTCCTTGTCGGCAAACGGAATCTGTACCAGCTTGGTCAGACCGTCGACAAGCGCCGCCACATCCGGCCCGAACCTGGACTTGATGACCGAAATGTCGACATTGCAGTCCTCGCAGGTGTCATGCAGAAGTGCCGCGCACAGCGAATCGGTGTCAAGCTCAAGGCTTGCCACGATTTCTGCGACCGCTACCGGGTGGGAGATGTACGCCTCGCCGCTGTAGCGGAACTGGCCTTCGTGCTGCTCCTTTGCAAAAAGGTACGCGCGCTTGATTTTTTCTATGTCGTATTTTTTGCCGGTTTTCTCAAGCGTAAAAAGCAGCTTTTCAATGCCGGCATAAGGGTTTGGTTCAGGTCGCACGGCGTCCTGTTGTGCGGTGTTCATATGTTTTTCCGTACTCTCTTTTTATATATGGGCGGCAATGGATTTATCAGTTATCGGCGGCAGGAACGCGGCGCAGATTGACCACCGCCATTTGGGGAAGATGCCTGTTGCTACCGCTCTTTATTTGCTCTGCCGCGATCTGAGCCGCCTGTAAATTGTCGATTTTTCGAGATTCACTTTATTTGCAAACGAGTGTATCTTAAACCTGTAAAGCTCGACACAGCGCGAGGCAACCATTTTCACCGCGTGCGCGCCTGAGTGAGGGTTGTCGGTGCCGACACGCTCTACACCCAGTATATTCGTCTCGCGCAATATGTCGATTATAAACCGCAGCTTAACGGGATTGATCGGGCGCACGCCTTCGAAATGGCGGCAGATTTTGTGCAGGCTCAAAATGTCCGAACCCTGCCTTATCTCATGCTTGATATAAAGGTAGACAGAGGCAAAGTCGTCGCGGGTCGGAACAAAGTCCAGGCCGGTCACGACGGCGCTCCCGTCCTTGATTTCCTCGTAAAGCGCCCGCTCGCGCTCGCGATCCTCCTTGTATCCGGCGCTGCCGTCGATGTCGCGCACGATGAGCTGCGCCGTCTGTGTCCCCATGAATTCGTTTATGCCGAGGTTGAATATCAGATCGCAGATGTCGCCGGTATAGAAATCGAACAAAGCGGGCGGCACGCCGAAACATATCGCGGTGAGCGGGTCAGCACCGTGCGCGTTGTCCAAAGTCAGCTTCGTGTGCTTGCCCGAGCCGATGGATGAAACATCGGCGATGCGCGCGTTTCGCAGCGCGAACACCGGCACCGGGTTTGCGATGCCGAACGGCTCGAGCAGGTAAAGCTCATTGGCTTGACGCAGCGTGATTTCGTTGGGTCTCAGTTCGCAGTCGACGTCGATGGTCGTGGCAAGGTCGCCCTCGGTGAGATGCGCGCGCGCATATTCGTTGATGCGGCGCCTAAACTCGGGCAGCTTGGCGCGCTCGATAGACAGACCCGCCGCCAGCTCGTGCCCGCCGAACTTGACGAGCAGGTCGGAGCAGTAGTTGAGCGCCTCCACAAGATTCAGCCCCTTGATGCTGCGGCCTGAACCCTTGCCGATGTCCGCGCCCGGGTCGCCCTCGCTGTCGGAGCCGTCGAACGAGATCAAAATCGACGGCAGGTTATAGTGCTCGGTGATGCGCGACGACACGATGCCGATAACGCCGTGGTGCCAGTCGTTTTCGGCGAGCACGATGACGCGGTCGCGGTCAAAATCGTGCTCCTTTTCGATTTTTCTGTATGTCTGCTCGATGATGCTGTTTTCTTCGTTCTGGCGTTCGCGGTTGGTGTCGCAAAGCTCCGCCGCGATTTTCTTCGCCTCGCCGGGCGATTCGGTCAAAAACAGCTCGACAGCCTTTGATGCGCAGGAAATGCGCCCGGCGGCGTTTATGCGCGGCGCGATAACGTAGCCGACAAGCGAGGAGGTGATGCGCTTACGCTTTGAAGTCCCGCGCGTTCCCGGCTGCGGCGTGACGCCCGCCAGCTCAAGCAGCGCCGCAAGCCCCGGCCGCCTGGTCTTCTCGATGAAGCGCAGGCCGAGCGTGACGATTAACCGGTTTTCGTCGACCAGCGGCATGACGTCGGCGACGGTGCCCAGCGCCGCAAGGTCTATGTAGTTTTCGCAGAGCGCGCGCAGCCAGTCGTCGCCCGCGTTTTGCGCAGGCTCCATGTCCGGAATAGACTCCCCGCCCGCGTTAGCCGCGCCGCTCGCATTTCCGCTCTCGCGCACCACATTGTCTGCGGCTTGGGTATAAGTGCCGTCGGTGTTTATCACACGGTCCGCAGCCTGCGCAAATGTATCGCCCGCGTTTGCTACGGCACCAGCCTCGTTAACAGACTCCCTGCCGGAGCGGACATCGCCGCCCGCGTTATTAGTGGATTCCCCGTCTGAACGCGCATCGCAGCCCATGTTATTGGCTGACTCCCCGTTCAGACGCGCGCACCCCGCGTCTGCCGCGGCGTTCGCGGCTTGAGCGGATGCACCGCCTGCGTTTACCACGCTGTCCGCGGCTTGAGCGTATGTTCCGCCTGTGCGTATCACGCTGTCAGCAGCCTGAGTAAACGCGCTGCCCGCGCGCGACACGCCGCACGCACTGTCGCCTGCGCTTTGGTGGCGGCGGTACTCGAGCGCGCTTATCAGCTTGAACACCACGCCGACGCCCGCAAGCTCGGGGAACGGGTAGCGGCTGCCCGAGCGTTTGGGGTTGAGGACCGCGACGGCGTCGGGCAGCTGTGCGGGGCACTCGTGATGGTCGGTGACGATGACGTCCATGCCGAGTGCGCGCGCCTCTTCGATCTCCGAAACGGCGGTGATGCCCGTATCGACGGTGATAAGCAGCCGGCAGCCCTCGCCCGCAAGCTGGACGAGCGCGGCGTAGTTGATGCCATAGCCCTCGCCCGAGCGGTTGGGGATATAGTAGCCGGCGTCGGCGCCGCGCGAGCGCAGGTAGAGCAGCAGCATGCTGACGGACGTCACGCCGTCCACATCGTAGTCGCCGTAGATTACGATGCGCTCGCCGGATGCAAGCGCGCGCTCGATGCGGCGGCAGGCCTGTTCCATGCCGTCGAGCAGGAAAGGGTCGTGGAATTTGATTTCGTCGCGGCGCAGGAATTTCTCCGCGCTCTCGGGCGTGGTAAATCCTCGGTTGTAAAGCAGGATTGCGGTCGGCTCGAGCAGGCCGAGGGCCTGGGCGAGCGCGGCTGACACATTGCCTTGTTGTTCCCGGTTAAACAATACACTCCATTTTTTGTTCGTTCTCAATTTTCATACCTTATTCTAATCTATTTATTTATTATTATAATCATCATCAAGCACCCGCACAATGCGCGCCGCGGTGCGGCCGCGCAAAAACAGGCGGTCGGCTGCAATCACGCCGGCAATCGAGGCGGCGAACAGCGCAGCCATCGCGATATAGCCCGCCGTGTCGCCCAGAAAATACGAGACGATCGCGAAGCCTGCCAGCGGCAGCGCGACGGGTATGAAAAAGGCGAGCATCGAGAGCAGGTTTATTTTCGTGTCGGGGGAGTAAACCTCCACCCGGTTGCCGGGACGGGCGCCAGCGTCGTTTTGTACCGTCACGATGACGGTCTCGGCGCAGCCGCAGCAGCCCGCGCGCGAGGGACAGCTCGAGCACGCGGACGAGCGCTCGACCGCGACAGTCGCCTGCCCGCCGTTTATTGATATAACTCTTGCATTTGTGGTCATGGTTGATATATGTTCATTAGTGGTTGCAGGTTAGCGGGGGAGCGTCTCGGGAAACTTTTTGAAAAAAGTTTTCCCGCGCCCTTCTAAAACTTTTGAACTTTATATTGAGATATATACAAATTAATAAATTGTACTTAACCGCCTGTATATTCC
>JAPXNL010000188.1:0-3872 GCA_033808535.1 Clostridia bacterium | reverse complement strand
ATATTAAACCATACTAATTCTGTGAATATTAAAAAGGGGAGTTTAAAAAATAATGAGATTTAAAAACATAGCAGCCTGCATTCTGGCGGTGCTGATTGCGGTGTCGCTTGCATCATGCGGGGACGCCTCAAACAACGACGGAACCGGAACCACATCTTCCGAAACCACGAACATCAACAACAGCGAGGGTCTGACCGACGAAGGCTTTTTTGAAAATGTCAAGGCATCCGATTATGTAACACTGCCGGAATATAAGGGCGTGCCGATCTCCCCCTCTGTTTTCGTCGCCTCCGACGAGGCTTTGAAAGAGCAGATAGACGGCATACTTGCAAACTATACCGAGTATGAGAAAATTACCGACCGCGCAATCGCAGACGGCGACACAGTCAACATCGACTATGTCGGCAAAGTCGACGGTGTCGAGTTTGAAGGCGGCAGCACAAAAGGACAGGGCACCGACGTTACTATCGGCGTCACCCAGTATATAGATGACTTTCTTGAGCAGCTCATCGGACACAAGCCGGGCGAGACATTTGATATTGAAGTCACCTTCCCCGACCCGTATGAGAACAACACCGAGCTGAGCGGCAAAGACGCGGTTTTCACCGTTACAATCAACTATATTAAGGGCGCACCGCTGACCACCGAGCTGACCGACGAGATCGCCTCCGATTACGGTTTCAATACCAAGGAAGAGCTGATTGCCGATATAAAAGACTGGATTATTTCCAGGCAAAAGGCGCAGTTCTTCGGCGAGCTGATGGCTGATGTCGAATGCAGCGAGATTCCCGCGTCCGTGCTTGATTATGTCAAAAACCAGGAGATTGCCTATTTCAAAGGAGAAGCAGCGTCTACCGGCTTGGATGTCGATTCATTTGTAAGTATCTACACCGGCTATGATACGCTTGACGCCTACATTGAATCGCGTGCCGAAATTTTCAAGGATACTGCAACGAATTATATTATAGTTCAGGCGATCGCCGAAAAAGAAGGCCTGACCGTAACCGACGAAGATATCAAGGCCGCCGGTTTTGACGGTTATGTGGAAACCTTCGGTATCGGATATGTTAAGCTGTATCTGTTAGTGAATGAAATTGTACCTGCCTTTGTCGCCGACAACGCCGACGTCACCGAATAATAAAAAAATAAAAATATCGCCGTCCGGTTGAAACCCGGACGGCGATTGTTTTATGTTCGGATAATGCACCCCTGATTTACAGGCAGCGTTTTGTTCAGAAGTTGTTTTTGCCGTGGCGCAGCTCTGTCTGGTAGTACAGGTTGCCTGTTGTCACAGCGGTGAGTGCGCCCAGCGCCATGGTCAGCGCGGCGGCAGGCATCCACAGCACCGAATGTTTTATCACCAGCGCGCCATATACGGCTGATGCTCCCTCGGCTATGACCGCCAACACAAAACATGCCCACAGCATATTGCGGACACGCAGCCGTTCGCGCTGGGTTTTTGCGTTTTTCGTGCGAAACTCCGGCTCTGCGAACAGTCCGGCGTGACGGCTTGTCACCCCTATGAGTGCAAGGCAAAGCATACACATCAGCGCCACAAACACTGCCGAGCATACGCCCGCATAAATTGTCTGAACCGCCTGCACGCGCAGCGCGTCAGGCTGCTTTACGGTCGCAAAAGCGTAATATTTACCGGCGTACACATAATTTAAAACACCCAGCACCGCGGTCAATCCGGTGTAAACTGACGCTATGGCAGGCAGTGTGCGTGTGCACTCTTTTGCCCGGTACAGATACATCGCTGCCGCCAGCAGGAGCAGTGCAGAAATAACATCCGGTATCAGGTTGTACCCGTCCGCATAGAAGTCGAGGCACGCAAACATCGCTACAGTAATAAGCGATAGCGCCGGCTTAAGCCTGCGAAGCAGCTCAGCTCCGGCGTCGCGCGGCTGTGCCGCAAGCTCTGCCGTCATAGACTCGTCGAGCGCAGAATCCCGGCGCAGGCGCTTTAAATACCCTCTGAATCTTATAACCCATATGGTGGCGAGCAGCAGCGTGAATACTATGTTGACCAGTATCAGCATGTGGCTGAGCTGCGACAGCCTGAACGGCTGATATGTCGGGTTCAGCCCCAAATCCTCCTCATACTGCATGGGCAGATACTGCAGCTCCGGCAGGACATTCAGCGCCGCGCGTCCGACGGCAAACACCGCCGATATTATGCGGGGCGGTTTTGTTTTTGCCGGTGCCGAGCCATAACGCAGCGCAAGGTATGAAGTGCCGTCGTACAAATAGTGAAACGCGGGCAAAAGATAAATGGTTTCGACAAGCGCGAAGGCAAACGTGAATACCAGAATGAATGTCTTTTCGTCGTAACCGACCACAAATGTGAGCGGCAGTGCCGTTATCCGGACAACCGATACGCGGAGCAGCATGGAAAATCGCGCTCTCGCTTCTTCGATTGACGGCGAAACAGGCTCAATGGCGCGCAGACCCAAAACGATTAAAAGATAGCCGATCGCGTCGGGCAGTAAATCTATGAGATGGAAATTAGGGTTGAGCAAAAACAACGCGCCCGCAGCGCAGCGCGCAAATGCGCGTGCGACAGGATTCGCCTTCCGCCCGCCCGGTAATTTTACAATTCCCATTGCTCTCTCATCCCATTTAATCACGTGCTGTCTGAACGCCCCGGCATCGCATGCGTCCGTCGCTGATTACAAGTACATCTTGCTGCTGACGGGGGTTCCTGACTGACGGTTTCTTCTGAAAGTCAATCTGTGTTCGTGTTCTCGGCTGCGCCGCAGCATTTTTTATACTTTTTGCCGCTGCCGCAGGGACACGGGTCGTTGCGTCCGACTTTTTCGGATTTTTTAACTACCTTGGGCTTCGGTTTCTCCATTTGCCCGCCTGAGAAGCCTTCACCTGTTACTCTCGACACTTCAACGCGCTTGATCTCGCGCTCGCGCGGCATGACCGAGAGCACCATACGGATCGTATCATCGCGGATGGACTCGATCATCTCGTCAAACATCTCGGCGCCGATAATACGGAACTCGTTTATCGGGCTGCGCTGTGCGTAGGCGTTAAGCTGGACGCTGTCTTTTAAGTCGTCCATCGCGTCGAGATGCTCCATCCACTTTGTATCGACGTTTTTGAGCAGCAGCACACGCTCGATCTCGCGCATTCTGTCAGCGAACAGCTCTTCCTTTGAAGCGTAGAGCTTCATCGCGCGGTCGCGCAGCACTTCGGTGATATCCTCGGGCGTAAGAGTTCTAAGCTCTTCCTCGGAATAGTTGAAGTCGTCGGGTCCGCAAAGCAGGCCGAAGTATTTGCTTTTTAGCCCCTCGATATCCCACTGAGTCTGGTCTTCGCCGACAAGGAAACGCGCGGCGGCGGAATCTATGGAGCCGTTTATCATGTTTATTATATCTTCGCGGAGGTCGCCGCCGTCGAGCACCTTCTGACGCTGCTTGTAGATTATCGTGCGCTGCTGGTTCATGACGTCGTCGTATTCAAGCACTGTCTTGCGGCGCTGGAAGTTGTTGCCCTCAAGCTGCTTCTGGGCGTTTTCAATAGAGTTGGAGAGTATCCTCGCCTCGATTGGCTGATCTTCGGGCAATCCCAGCCGCTCGACAAGGCCGATGATGCGCTCCGAACCGAACAGACGCATCAGGTCGTCTTCAAGCGAAAGGAAAAAGCGCGACTCGCCGGGGTCGCCCTGACGGCCGGAACGTCCGCGAAGCTGGTTGTCTATGCGGCGGCTCTCATGGCGTTCGGTACCGATTACGAAAAGACCGCCAAGCTGGCAGATTTTCTTTGCCTCAGGCTCGATCTGCACTTTGAATTTCTGGTAAAGCTCGCGGTACACGACCCTCGCGTCGAGCACCTCCTGAGGGACCGATTCCGACGAGCCC
>JAPXNL010000187.1:0-3883 GCA_033808535.1 Clostridia bacterium | reverse complement strand
AAACGCAGCCGCCGATTTGGGTAAGGGGTTCATATCGGCGGCGGCAATATTGATATTATAATATATCAACAGTACAACTGAAATTAATAGTATAACAATATTCAGTATAAAAGTTTTGAGGGGTGTGGGGAGCTTTTTCAAAATGTTCCCCACATAACGCGTCCCCCAGCTATCACGCAGCCGCCGGTTTGGGTAAGGGACCCATATCGGCGGAGGCATTATTGATATAATAATATATCAACAGTACAACTGAAAATAATAGTATAATTATATCCAGTATAAAAGTTTTTGAGGGGTGTGGAGAGCTTTTTCAAAGCTCCGCTTTTTTCAAAAAGCTCCTCACATATAAATACTAATAACTTGATGCAAACTAACCGTCATCATGTCCGGACGATAATATCCGCGCGCCTGTCGGCGTTCGTCGCAGCGATATATGCCTCCTCAAGCGGGATCCATTTCTGCTCAAACGCCTGCCATGCGCCTTTACCGTCGCGCGCAATTATGCGTTCCCGCTGCGTTTCGCGCGACAAATCGAAAAACGCCGAAAGCGTATAATACCGCCCGAACCGCGGATGCATCGAATACGCGCCCTCAACGATCACAAACGGCGAATCGCCCACACGCACGGTGCGCGATATGCGTCCCGCAGAACAGTCGAACACGCCGTATTCAAATGGCTTGCAGTCGGATAATTTAGCCAGCACCTCATGGGCGAAACGCTCATAGTGTATGTTCCCTCCCGGCTCAGCGTACCGCTCAGGCTTGCGCAACTCCGGCGGCAGAAAAAAGTCGTCACAGCGCACAATCTCCGCGCCGAATGCGCGCGCGATCAAATCCGCCGCGGTCGATTTGCCCGAGGCGCATCGCCCGTCGATCGCGACAATCGTGCGGCGCCGCTTCGGCAACAGCGTGTCAGGCACTTTTTCAATTATTGCAGAAGCCGAAACCGCCGAATCGTAGATCGCCTTGCACAGCCCGATAAGCGGCACATACCGCGCGTCGACAACCCGATAACGCGGCGAGTAAACATAACGGTAAACGCCGCTGTGTCTGACCGGCGATTGTTCGGGCTCATCGCTCAAGTATTCCAAAAGGTAAGCTTCAAGCTCATGCCGCGAAAACTCAAACGTGCCGTCGTCGGCAAGCAAAGCAATTGTGTCAAGCAATTCCTTGAATCGCTGTTGCGCGTCCTCCGGCTGCGGTGCGGCGGCTGTCGCATAAAACAAAGCGAATATCAGCTCCGCCGCTATTCCCTCGCGCTTTGCCGCGCCGAGGTGCAGGCGTGCATAACCGCCGGGCAGCTGCTCGAAAAGCTCGCTGTCGTCGGGCAGCGCCTGCTCGTACTCGCGATTCAGGTATTCCTTTGCGCCGTTTACGTTTAAAATCATATGTTCCGCGCCAAAGCACGCCTGATAACACAGCTTTATGGCGTCGTGCGGCTGCATGAGCGGATAGCGCGACGCGTGCGCGCGGATGATTTCGTCAGGTAGGTTACTCTGCATCGACCGCCTTCTCCGCCTTTTCATTACCGCTTGCAAGCAATTTTGCGCGCTTCAGCGCCCATACTATCGGCGGAATTATAATTATGTGCAGTATTATGCCGGGCAGTGTGCCGACAAAATACTGGGTGAAGAAAGCTGCTATCGTCAGCTTATTGGAGCTCAGCCCCATCACGAAGAGCAATGTCGAAGCTAGTCCGCCTACAAAGCGTCCCAATATCATCGACACGACAAGCGTAATGTATATGTAGGGGGTTTTTTTCGGCAGCAGACGGTAAAAAATGCCCGTCATCGCGCCGTATGCGGCAAGCTCAAACGCCATTGCGGCTGCATACGGAACCAGCGGCGGCTGACCTACCAATACCGAGCGAAGAAGCGGACCAATCGCGCCGACCGCCAAGCCGTAAACCGGCCCGCATATAAAGCCGGCAAGCAGCGCGGGAATGTGCATGGGCGAAAGTGCCTGACCCAGATGCTGATTATTCATCGTGAGAAACGGCAGGACAACGCAAAGCGCGATGCCGACTGCCGAATAGAGCAGCCGCAAGAGGTTTGTTTTCGTGTTCAAATACAGTCACTCCTTGATAAAATGCTCCATAAACAAAACGCGCGCCGGAAACACATCCGACGCCTCCATGGTATCGCTAACCCGCTGCCGCGGGCATATGCAGTTTTATATGTGCACATTTGGACTTTTGCCGCTTCTGCGGTATCTGCCCCGGTTCATCCGGAGCCATTTGCGCAGATTATACCATATCGGCGTCCGGATGTCAAGTTTTTTATGTACAGGCGCCGGATTTTGTTTGCGCAGTGCGGTTGTCCGCCCGTTAATCCGACTGCCTGTCAGTATGCCTGCCTGCAACACTGTTGTCACAGACATCGTCGCATACGTTCCAATGCGCCTTTCTCGAGCCGCGATACCTGTGCCTGAGATATTCCGATCTCGCTTGCAATCTCCATTTGGGTCTTGCCGCCGAAGAACCGGAGCCCCAGAATTGCTTTCTCGCGGTCGGACAGTGTGCGCATTGCCTCGCGCAGCGCGATGTCGTCGAGCCATATCTCCTCCGTACCCCCGTTGTCGCTCAAGGTATCCATGACGCAGACGGAATCGCTTCCTCCGTCGGAACCGTAAACCGGATCATACAGCGAAACAGGATCGATTATCGCCTCCAGCGCGTCGATGATCTCTTCGCGACGGTGTGTGTCGCCTTCCTTTTGCAGCTCTGCGACGATATCGTCAACCGTGGGCTCGCGCGCCATCGATTTTGACAGACGCTCCCGTACGGACAGCGCCCGATACGCAAGGTCGCGTGTCGACCTGCTGACCCGTATGGAGTTGTTATCTCTCAGATACCTTTTCAGTTCCCCGATTATCATGGGAACCGCGTAAGTCGAAAACCGCACGTCGAGCTCGGTATTGAAGTTGTCCACCGCTTTTATCAGACCGATGCAGCCGACCTGGAACAGGTCGTCCAGGTTCTCGCCGCGGTTAGTGAACCGCTGGATGATGCTGAGCACCAGCCTGAGATTTCCGGCGATGAGCTTTTGTCGCGCTTCCTTGTCGCCTTTTGCTGCAGCGGCAAGCAGCTCTTTTTTCTCATCTTCGGTCAGCGTCTTAAGCTTTGAGGTGTCAACCCCGCAGATTTCAACTTTGCCGTAAAACATTAACAGGCAACACTCCTGCACTATTAAATCATCGTGCTATGAGTATTGCCTGCGCTGGTTATAATTTATGCATGGCAAAAAGTGGCGGGCGCTGTCGCGTTAAGTCGTTTAGAATATAATGAATGCGAGATTGGGTTAATTATGGCATTAAGTCACATTCATCATCCGGATTCCTTCGGTATTGTTGCTCAATATATCTACCGATACCGTCAAGACCGGGAAAACTGTTTTTTCACTTATATTAAGTTTAAGTTCTTTTAATATTCATTAATATTCCTTAAATCTTTTTTATTACCACTTGTATATATTGGTTCTCCTGCCTCTATTTTCCCATTAAAAAAATGTGCAAATTGTGTTTCTCTAAAACAACGATAAATTCCCGGAATTAATGGATATGAAGCATCTTCATGTCCTCGAAAAATAAAAGCATAACCTTTATAACCGAACTGAAATCTATATTTATCTAATATCGTGAGCATATCACTTACCGATTTTATTTCTACTGCTTTCATTATACTTCCCTCTTATATCATTAATCACCATATTATATAACATTATATTTCATTATGGTTTATATTCAATATATTCCATGCGCATTTAAACTTGAAATTTCTTTTTGTGATGAAATATTAGTAAAATAGCCGCATAAAATCTAACACCCTCCTCCGTTTTTGCCCATAAATTAAAATGTTGCATATCATTATACAAAGTGGTAAATT
>JAPXNL010000186.1:0-4034 GCA_033808535.1 Clostridia bacterium | reverse complement strand
ATGGTGACTTGTGGGAGATTCGAACTCCCGTTTCCGCCGTGAGAGGGCGGCGTCTTAACCCCTTGACTAACAGGCCGCTTTTCGGGACAGTCAGTATTATACCATACTGTCCCGAATTTTGCAAGGATATTTTGCGTTTTTGTCTATGAATTTTTTGTAAACTGATTTTTCGCCGCTTTTGCCGCTGCCACAATGAACAATACGACAGCAAATACCGCGAGCTGTAGCCGCGCCGGAAGGGGTGCGGCTGCGGCCAGCAGTCCCGCCGCGGACGGATACGCAAACATTGCGGCAACTCTCCCGCCGTACAGTCCGCACACAGCCGACAATACCAGCGCGGCAAGCCAGAATACAGGCATTATAGCTGTCACGCCGCTTCCCTCCCCGCTGCGGGACGACTCAGCCGGCGACCCGCGAAACTTTTGTGATACTGTTTATCAGAATCTCATCCGTGCTGTCATACAAGAGTACCTCGAATATTTCGGGCACTGCCGCATCGCTGCCCACGTCGCGCCGGAACGTGCCGTTGTTGTCCATGATTTTATAGCGCACGATATACTCAAAGCGCGTGATCTGATCGGGCTCACCCTTGTTTATGACGTTTCTGGACCGGAATTCGATCTCGGCGTCATAAATCTTCTGCATCGTGAACTTTTCGGGCAGCGTGTTTTTCTTCTTATAGTCGTCGGTAAAATACCCCGGCAAAGAGTCCGCATCGCCGGCGATTATAGACTCAAGGTAATTGTGCAGCAACACGACCGCGTCGCCGTACTGTGCGTAGTTTTCGTCGGTGATGAGCGTCGAAAGCGGTCCTTCAGTATAACGCAGATAGCGGTTCTGCGCCATGTATTCTGCGTCTTCGAAGATGTTCTCGCTGTAGTTTGGTTTGGCAAACTCGATTGTCCGTCCGGTCGAATCCGAAAGCGGCTTCGGTGCAAACATCCTTGCGTACAGCGCGTCGAAATCAATCAGATTAAGCGCCGCCAGCACAGCCAGCGCCACAACACACACCGCGATAACCGTGAGCGCCAGCTTCTTCTCCTCACGCGGGCGAGGAATTTTTTCCTTTTTGCCGCCTTCTCTATTTTTAACCGGAAATCTCATTTTGAGTCAAGATATCTTTCTAGATTTTCAAGTCCAAGCTTGATGCCGAGCAGGTTGTCCTCGATGCCCTCAAACTCGATTGAAACATAGCCGTCATATCCCGAGCGCCGCAGTATTCCTATGCTCTGCTGAACCTTTGCGTCGCCATGGCCGATAATAGCACCGCGCAGGTAGTTGCCCGAGCGCGTGATAAACCAGCCCTTTCCAGGATAATCGAGCACGCCCGGCTTGAAATGGAAGTCTTTTACATGGACGTGGAAGGCGTACGGCGCCATGATTCCCACCGACACGACCGGGTCTTCGTCTGCGCACATGAAGTTGCCGACGTCGATAAGCGCGCCGAAATTCGGGTGCCCTACCACGTTGATGAGCGACTCTACCCTGCCGGCGTCCTGCGAGAAATAGCCGTGGTTTTCGGTCATTGTGCGGATGCCGAGCTGTTCGGCGTACTTTGTCACCTCGCGGCAGGCACTCGCAAGTGTCGGCAGCACGTCATTGTAGCCTATATGGTATTTGCGGATGCGCGGCTGCTGCGCCACGTCATGCCTCATCGCATGCGCTCCGAGCGCGGCGGCAAAGTCCACGCAGCGGCGCAGGTGTTCGAGCGTCGCGTCGGTGTCGCCGTTCAAAAAATCCGCGCCGACACAGAACGCCGGAATCTCGAGTCCCAGTTCCTCCGCTTTTGCGCGCACGCGTTTCGCCGTATCGAGCGACAGATTGTCCGTCCAGCCTCCGTCGGTGAACTCAATTGCGGCAAACCCGAAATCCTTTGCCTTTTCTATTACTCCCTCCGCGCCGAAAGATTCAAAGTATCTGCCGAAGCTGTATGAGCTGACACAGGTTTTCATCGCATTCCCTCCGCTGATTAAATAAAAATTGCTATATTTGCGCGTATTTGTATTATAGCCGATTATATCATACCGAATACGCTTTGTAAATACATTTGCACCTATGTTTTTGTGAATAATTACCTGACAGCGGTGCAGATTTAACATAAGTAAACCAAATTGATAACAAAAATTCCTTGACAAAAACAGAGGGGGATAATATAATAAATTGTATGCCCGGACGTGTTACAAACCAACCAAACCAGGCTGCGTATACATAAGCCAGCTTTTATAATCGTACGGAGCGTAGTAAAGATTTGAAAAATAAGCTTAAAGCAATCCGAAAACCAAAAGTCATAACGGATTTGCGCCATCTTGTGGTGTCAAGCGCCGAACTTTTCGGCGACAAGACGCTGTATGAATATCGCGAGGGCGGCGAGCTGCGCCGGTTCACATACCGTGACAATCTCGAGCACATAATCCGGCTTGGCACAGCGTTTGCCGAACTGGGTCTCTTGGGCGGCCGCGTCGCGGTTATCGGCGACACGCACCCGCACTATATGACCGCCTATTATGCGACGGTCAACGGCGGCGGGGTTATCATACCGCTCGACCGCGACCTGCCGGATGAGGATATAGCCGGTTTTCTCAACTTCTCCGAAGCGTCCGCGCTTGTTTATACCGCGTCAATCGCACCCCGCGTGAAGCATATACGCGAGCTTGCGCCCGGCGTGAAGTTTTTCATCCCGATTCACGGCGGTGATGAGGGCGGCGACGGGGTGTATCCCATGCAGTCGCTGCTCGCTCGTGGCAAAGAGCTGCTTGAGGCGGGCGACACGCGGTTTACCTCGCATGTCATTGACATGGAACGCATGTGCGCCATCCTGTTTACCTCCGGCACGACCGGGACAAGCAAGGGCGTCATGCTCTCGCAGCGCAATCTGACTGCCGCGACTAACGCATCCTGCCAGTCGATGGAATACGACGACCGCAACAGGTTCGTATCCGTCCTGCCGATGCACCACTCATACGAGGTCACCTGCGGCCACTTCGCCATCCAGAACCTCGGCGCGTCGATATTCATCAACGACAGCCTGAAAAACACATTGCGCTCGTTTGCATATTTCAAGCCAAACGCGCTCATGCTGGTGCCGCTTTTTGTGGAAACCATCCACAAGCGTATCTGGGCGGAGATCGACAAAAAGGGCATGCGGCGCAAGGTCGAGTTTGCGATGAAGCTCGCAAACCTGCTCCTGGCACTCGGAATAGACGTCCGCGACAGGTTTTTCGGCAGAATTACCGAGTCGTTCGGCGGAAACCTGCGCAGCATCGTCTGCGGCGGCGCCCCGCTCTCACCTCAGCTGGTCAAGGACTTCTACACATTCGGCATCATCCTGCTCGAGGGCTACGGTATCACCGAATGCGCGCCGCTGGTGTCGGTCAACTCGCCCGGCAAGGTGCGCTACAACTCGGTCGGACAGCCTGTTGTCGGCTGTCAGGTTAAGATTGACACCGAGGGCGGCGACGCCGTGACATATGAAAACGACAAAGCCGACAAAAAACGGCGACCGGCAGGACCCTGCGGCGAGATACTTGTCAAAGGCGAAAACGTCATGCTCGGCTACTACCGCAACGAGGAGGCCACGCGTGAGGCGTTCACGCCCGACGGGTGGTTCCGCACCGGCGATGTGGGATATATGGACTCCGACGGTTATATTTATATCACCGGGCGCAAAAAGAATGTCATCATTCTCTCCAACGGTAAAAACATCTTCCCCGAGGAGCTTGAGGAAAAGCTTTCGCATGTTCCGGGCGTCGCAGAGTGTGTCGTGCTCGGGCGCAAAAACGAATCGGGCGAGGTTGTGCTCACCGCCGTGATATATCCCGACCCCGAATATTTTGCGGGGAAAACGGCGGAAGAAAAGGCAGAAGCGCTGCGCGCCTCCGTCACGGAGCTTAACCGCACGCTTCCGGTCTACAAGCAGATACGCGCCGTCGACACGCGCGAGACCGAGTTTGAGAAAACCTCGTCGCGCAAAATAAAACGCTTTTTAGTAAAATAAATTATATATTATATTGTCAGGGAGATTTTTCACGTATGTT
>JAPXNL010000185.1:0-4065 GCA_033808535.1 Clostridia bacterium | reverse complement strand
AGACCTTTGTGTTCGGCATCATCTCGCGGATGAGATTGCTGAAGTGCGGAAGAAGCTTTAAAAATCCGTTCGCGCCCCAGGGCTGGCAGGCGGCGCAGGTGCAGCCCCCCTGGTCGTAGGGCCAGTAGACCACATAACGTATGTCGAGGTCGGAGAAACAGGAGAGCATTTCGCGGCGCTCGCGGAGTATTTCGTCGATGCCGCCTTCCTTCGAGGGGCAGATCTCGACGTGGTAGTGGCCTCCCGGCCGGGTGTGATAATCTCCCTGAACCTCCCATTCGGCGCGCAGCTCCACAGGGGAGCTGGCGAAGCCTTCGTTCGAGAGCATGGTCAGGGCACCCGAGATGCCTATGCGGTTGGCGTATCCGAGTATGTCGCGCAGCCGCCTTGTCATTTCCTGCGCCTCGGGGTCGGACATCGAGGTGTAGTGGTGCATATCGAACCATACGAGCAGGCTGTTGCAGCCCCGGAGCGCAAGATCCTCGATGACGCAAAAAACCTCCTCGATGGGGGCGACATGATAGAAGTTGTAGAAGTGGGTCGCGAAATACATGCCGCGCAGCGGCTTTGCGGAGGTGAAATCAATCGACTTATTGCAGGGAATAAAACCGCCCGCCCCGTCAAAGCTCGATTCGAGCAGCAGCCGGCCGACCGCGGCGTGGAGCGCGCAATTGTTTGCCGCGACAAGCGTCGCCCCGCCCTCGCGCGGCTCAATGGTGTATCTATCGTTTTGGTAAAGGGGATCGACCTTCACTTCAATTATGTAGTCGGAGGCGCCGTGACTCAGGCCGAGCCCGCGCTCGGTCAGCCGGCGTGACAGTGAACGCTCAAGTATCTCATAGCTTTCGTTTCCCATACCGCGGTTTAAGAGTTTCAGACATGTCATATCGGTTTCCTCCATCGCTCATTTTCCTTCCGCACAACCATTTTTTAATGAAATATTATTCTTCTACGGATACCGCAACCGGGGCGGTGGAGCTTCTCAGGCACAGTTTTGGTGAAAAGAGAATAGTTTGCAGAGGTGAGTTGTCGCCCTTTATTCTTCGCAGAAGAAACTTTGCCGCCGCGCTTCCCACCTCCTCGACAGGTGTGTCTATGCTTGAAAGGGGCACATGCATATAATGTGAAATTTTTTTGTTGTCAACTCCTATAATCGACATATCTTCGGGAACCGTGAGTCCGGCCTCATCCAGTGCTTTTATGGCGCCGTACGCAATGTCGTCGTAAGCTGCGAAGCAGGCGGTGGGGCGCTCCTCTGGCGGCTGCTCTAACAGCTCCTTCATGGCGAGATATCCGCATTCCTCAAAGCGCGACTTGTTGACGATTATGTTCCGGGGCTCGAGGGCAATCCCAAACTCGCTCATTGATTCATGGAAGGCGATCTGCCTGATTACCGTGTTTTCTTCGCCGATAAAGGCGATCCTCCGGTGCCCCAGCTTATACAGATGATTGATGGCGATGCGCACACCGAGCGAGTGGTTCACGCTGATGACGTCGCAGAAATCAATGCCGCTCATCATGGTTATCATGACCGCTTTTGCCGGCGACTTTTCGAAAAGCGGTTTTATGCGCTCGGGGTGAAAGATGCTCTCGGTCAGATAAAGGATTCCGCTGACACGGCAGGCGGTTAAATACCTGATTGAGCTTTCCTGTTCCTCGACCGAATCAAAGTCGGTGAGCATTGTTATGACGCGGTAGCCCTCTTTTTTCATGCTGAAACGGAAGGAATCAAAGATTCCGCAGTAGTACTGGCTTCCAAGCTCGGGGAATACGACGCCGATTGTCTTTGTGTCGGGAGTTGCTTTGCGAAGCTTTTCCATATTGTACCCGAGTCCCGCGGCGATGTTCCGGATATTCTCGGCGGTTTCGGGGTTTATATCGCTGCTGCCGCGCAGCGCTTTCGACACAGTGGAAGGATTTACTCCCGCTACTGAAGCAATATCTCGTATAGTTGTCATTGTCCCTCCAATATAGTTTCGAAACATATTGCATTCATAACCAGCCCCATAGCCGCAATCTCGGGCGCTTCCCCTAACCGGTACGCCGGCTATACGAATACAAGTTCGATTGCGAATTACCTGGCGGTTTTCAACTCCGGCCGCGCGCTTTTCCTGACCACCGGCTCAAATGAAGTCAACGTGTGCCGCCAAAGCGAGACCGAGTACGGCATCGCGGTAATCCCGAAATATGAGGCGTCTCAGGAAAAGTTCATAACACCCGTTTACAGCGCGACCGATGGTTTTGTTATCCCGTCGAGCGCCCAAGACCCTGAAAGGACGGCATTGATACTTGAGACGCTCGGCGCGCTGTCCTATAACAATATCGTTGACAAGCACATTAAAACCGTTCTGCACTACAAGGCTGCTCAGGATCCGGTAGCCATCGAAATGATAGACCTGGCGTATGCCAGCGGCGCGATAGATATCGCCATGGCAAACAACTTCGGGACCTGTACGAATATTCTCTACAACCTGAATACATACGGCAGTACGAATATCGTGTCCACATTCAAAACAATTGAAAATAAACTCAGATCGGATATTGAGGCTGCTATCGCCGATATGGACTGATTACTTAATGATTAAAAAAAGAATTTCTTTAGTCTTATTCTTGTGTGTGCTTGTCCCGGTTGCAATTTTCGGCTGCAACTCCTACTCCCCCTCACACGAAAGCACCCCCGGGCCGGAAGAGACGACCGAGGCGGTTCTGCCAAGTTCTGTCGATGTAATAGCGGAGGGAGTGCCGCAGATACGGGTCGTGCGCGGTGACGGCGCCTCGCGGGCGGAGATCGACGCAGCCATGGCAATCCGAAAAGCTATAGCAGATATGTGCGCCGGAGCCGCCCCTGAAATCATCGACGATTTCGATGTCGCCGACCCCTCTGTCCCCGAAATTATAGTGGGGCGGACGAAATATCCGGATACCGTTAATACCCTGAATTCCTTAAACTACGGTGAGTATACAATAAGGATAACCGGCAAAAAAATCATCGTGGCCGCATGGACCGACTTTGCGATCGGCGATTTGGCAGAGCGCTTCATAGCTATACTGGGCGAAAAGTTAAGCGCCGACCGGATGTCGCTGACCCTGACCGACGCCGACAACTTTGCCGGGGTTTATAATCGAAGCCTTAACAACCTTCCGTCATTCGACGACGCGTTTCCCGCAGCAATCACATATAGCGGCGACCATGCGTATCAGGTAGTCATAACAAAGTCCACCGAGGAAGCCTACCGGAATTATCTCGGCAAGCTTGAGGTATGCGGCTATACAAAGCACAGCGAGCGCACCGCGGCAGGCAACCTGTTTGCCATATACAACGACGACAGTAATGCGATAAACGTTTATTATACCCCGTTCAACAAAACCGTTCGCATTATAACCGAGCCTTTGGAGAATCTTTTTGTGGGCGATGACGGAAGTTATACCGCTCTGACCTCACCTAAACTGATTATGATAGGACGGCGCTTCAGCAATACCAGCATGTATCTTGGCGTCGACTCGGGCGCGGGGCTGATGTGCTTTGTAATTCAGCTTTCTGACGGCAGGTTTATTGTAATCGACGGCGGAGTCGCTACCGACGCGTTCGCACAGGCGATATACGCCTCGCTGCTGAACAATGCGCCAGATAAGGACAAAATAATAATTGCCGCCTGGATAATGACCCATTCCCACGGCGATCATACCGGTGGCTTCTGTCGATTTGCCGAGCTTTATTCATCAAAGGTGACGCTTGAACGGATCATTTACAATTTCCCTTCGGAAGCAGATGCCAAGTCAGTCGAATCCGGTAATGAAACACTTATACGCCGCGTGTCGGGCACCATATCCGCTTATTATCGAAACTCAGCGGTAAACAAGGCAGGTATATAATATTGCCGACGCGGAGATCGAGGTGCTTTATACCGTCGAGGACTATGTTAACGCCAGAAGAACCTTTACATCCACGAAAATTTACAACCTGTCTTCGATGATTTTCTCGGTCAGCATCGCGGGTCAGAAAATAATGTTCCTCGGCGACTCACAGGTAGATTCCAACAACCAAACGGCAACCATGTACGGAAG
>JAPXNL010000184.1:0-4079 GCA_033808535.1 Clostridia bacterium | reverse complement strand
AAAATGTAACCACCGTCATTCTTCGAATGACGGCAGAAAGGAGCCATAAGGCTCCGCCGCAGGTCAATGCCGTACGGCATTGACCATGGTATCACGCTTGAGGGGAGTACCCACGGGGACTCCCCCTAACGGGGGGAGGTTTCCCCCGCGCCTCCTCTGGTCGCAGACTTGTGCGACCGCCGGACACCGCCGGTGGTGTCCGGCGGTATCTCGAACAGCCGAGCCTCACCGCTCCCTTGAATACAGGTTTAAGCGTAATTCATAAAAGCAAGGCAACGGTGCGCGCAGTGCACCGCCGTTCAGGCGGCATAACAGCAAATAATAAGTGTTATTTTTAAAATTTTTACCTTATTTTATTGCGCTGTGCTATTGACAGATATAACAATTATGTGTTATAATCTATTTACCTCGTCGGAGAGGTTTTTTTGTGCTATTATTTTTTTGCGCCCATATCCGGACGGGCGGAGCTCTCCGCTTGAGGGAGAATAATATATCGGCGTCGTGCGGCGCTGAAATAATTCGGGAGGTAGCAACTTGAGAGTCAAAATCACAACCGTTTGCAGTGAATGCAAGAGGCGGAATTACGACACTACTAAGAACAAGAAGAATGACCCCGACAGACTCGAAATGAACAAGTATTGCAGGTTCTGCCGCAAGCACACTGTTCACAGAGAGTCCAGATAAGGAGTAAATGAAATGGCCGATAAAGAGAAAACAGCCGCCGATGTGAAAGCCGCCGAAAGCGAAGAGAAAAAGCCTGCGGCGAAAGAGAAAAAGCAGAAGTCGGGGCTGCTCGACCGTTTCTCCAGGTTCATTCGAGAGAACAAGAGCGAGCTGAAAAAGGTCGTCTGGTACAGCCGCGAGGATACCATCCGGAGCACGGTTCTGGTGGTTGTCGCAATAGCGGTTTTCAGCATCGTCATCAGCTCACTCGATTTTGCGTTTTCGTCCGCGCTGCTTGCGATAGGCAGGCTGATCTGACAGAAAATGAGCGACATAAACGAAATTAGTTCGGAGATGAACTGGTATGTAGCCCATACTTATGCGGGCTACGAGAACAAAGTCAAAGCAAACCTCGAGAAGATCGTCGAGAACCGCGGGCTCGGGCATATGATCTGCGATATCCGCGTTCCCGTCGAAAAAGTCGTCGAGCAGACGGGTACCGACGAAACGGGCAATCCCGTCACAAAAGAAGTGGAAAACAAAATATTCCCCAGCTATGTGCTTATAAAAATGATTATGACGGACGAAACGTGGCACATTGTCCGCAACATCCGCGGCGTGACCGGTTTCGTCGGTCCGGGCTCGAAGCCCGTGCCTCTCTCGGACAAGGAAGTGGAGGCGATCGGCGTCGAGACGCGCGTTTTGTCGCTCGATTACGACGTCGGCGACAGCGTGACCGTAAAGAGCGGCCCGCTCAAAGGCTATATAGGCACAGTGCAGGAGATTTCCGAGGACAAGAGAAAGATAAAGGTGCTTGTGTCAATGTTCGGGCGCGAAACACCGGTCGAGCTTGACTCGGACATCGTGGAGAAAAACTGAAGGCGGAGGCTCCGCCGCACAAACAGGTTCCCTTATTAAGTGGGAGGAAGAAAAATCTTCATTTCTTCCGCATAAACCACATATGGAGGTAAATAAAACAAATGGCAAAGAAAATTGTGGGCTATATAAAGCTCCAGCTTGAAGCCGGAAAGGCTACACCCCAGCCCCCCGTCGGCCCCGCGCTCGGCCAGTACGGTGTTTCCATCCCGAACTTCACAAAAGAGTTCAACGAGCGTACCAAGAGCCAGATGGGTCTGATAATCCCGGTCGTTATCACGGTTTACGCCGACCGCACCTTTACGTTTATCACCAAGACCCCACCTGCATCCATCCTCATTAAGAAGGCATGCGGCATCGAGAGCGGTGCCGGCACTCCCGGTAAGACAACTGTCGCGAAAATCACCCGCGAGCAGATTAAGCAGATTGCCGAAACCAAAATGCCTGATCTGAACGCCGCTTCTCTTGAGGCTGCAATGAAAATGGTCGAAGGTACCGCCAAATCCATGGGCGTTACCGTTGTAGACTGAGGAGGAGGACGAATACAATGGCTGCAGGAAAGAAGTATATAGAGAGCGCAAAGCTCATCGACCGCTCCAGGCTTTACGATCCCGCAGAGGCGCTGGATCTGGTCTGCAAGACAGCAAGAGCAAAATTTGACGAAACCATAGAGCTGCACGTCCGTCTGGGCGTTGACAGCCGCCACGCTGACCAGCAGGTGCGCGGCGCGGTCGTGCTCCCCAACGGAACGGGCAAAACCGTGCGCACGCTCGTGTTCGCCAAGGGCGACAGGGCGAAGGAAGCCGAAGAGGCCGGCGCAGATTACGTCGGCGCGGAGGACTATGTCGCGAAGATCCAGAACGAGAACTGGTTCGAATTCGACGTCGTCATCGCTACCCCCGACATGATGGGCGTCATCGGGCGTCTGGGCAGGCTGCTGGGTCCGAAAGGACTTATGCCGAACCCCAAGGCCGGTACAGTTACCACGGATATAGGCCGCGCGGTGCGCGAAGCCAAGGCCGGTAAGATCGAGTACAGGCTCGACAAGACCAACATCATCCACTGTCCGATCGGACGCGCGTCGTTCGGACCGGAGAAGCTGGCTGAGAACTTCAACGCGCTTGTGAGCGCGATCATCAGAGCGAAGCCCGCCGCCGCGAAGGGTCAATATATAAAGAGCTGCGTTGTCGCCTCGACAATGGGACCGGGCATCAAAATCAACTATACCAAACTCTCCGGCTGAACCGGGTCGGAGTTGCAGGTTCGGGCGGAGATTATCTCCGCCCGATTCGGTTATATAGCATTATCTTGCGCGACAGTCTGACTGTCACGAAAACGGCATATAATTATGTAAGCAAGCCGCTTGCCGGCGTATGCGACGGCGTGCCGCGCAACGCGAGTTTATGCAAACGCCGGTTGCACCAAGCGGGAGCACAGATAGGAACCGACTAACAATTATGTATACCGAATGTCGATAGCACCCACCGTAGGCGTGGAAGAAACCGGCAGGCAACAACCCTAACAGTAATATACACCGCCGGACACAACTGGCGGTGTCTGGCGGACGCCCTTATGACATCCGGCGGCTGACGCCGCGCGGGGGAAGTGTCCCCCGCATCACCTCATACACTACTTTCAGCATAATACCAACCGCGTACGCATAACAATGCATAATCCTGTGCCAACGGCACACCCTCCTGCGCGCACGCCGCGCCGGCGTATTTGACAACCGATGCTATTGTTAATACGGAGTATACTATTATGGATTACCGCCGTCTGAAACCTTATCACGGGCTGCTCCTGATGGGCGTGGCGCTTGTCGCGCTCGTGTTTGTAGCGGCGCCGCTCCAGCTTGAGTTTGGCATAACAGGGCTGGCGCTGACCGAGCTGATGCTGCTCGCGCTGACCGCCGCGGCTTTTCTAATCACGCGGCCGGGCTTCAGGGAGACCTTCCCGCTGCGCCTGCCGCCTATCCGCGAGTTCTTCGGCGGCGCGTTTCTTTACGTAGGCACATATGTCGTGATGATCCCGCCGCTGCTGCTGACGCAGTACTTCTTCCCGGAGATCGGCTACACCGCCGAATCGCTTTCGCAGATGGGAACAAGCGTGTCGCCGGCGATGGCGGTGCTGATTGTCGCGGTCATGCCCGCTATATGCGAGGAGGCGATGCACAGGGGGTTCATCCTCTCGTCGCTCAAAACGCTGAAAAGCACCTCCGCAATTGTGCTTTTGAACGGACTGCTGTTCGGCATATTCCACCTCGACCCGTATCGCTTTTTGCCGACGATGATGCTCGGCTGCGTGTTCGCGTATATTGCGATCAAAACCCAGTCGATGTTCCTGACGATGCTGTTCCACTTCATCAACAACCTGTTCAGCGTCGTTTCCATGTTCGCCATGCAGCCCGAAGCGGAATCGTACACGGAGCTGTACTCGTCGCTCAGCCTTGCCACGGTGATCGGCGCGGGGCTGATTTACCTTGGGTTTGGCGCGGTCATGCTTTTTATCGGGTACTGCATCATAAACCGCCGCGCGCCCAA
>JAPXNL010000183.1:0-4096 GCA_033808535.1 Clostridia bacterium | reverse complement strand
CATTTACCATGATAGGTCATCTTCTTATGAATTGCTTTTCTTTTTTGTTAATTCTTTTCTTGCACTTGATATGATAATCCATCTACATAAAAAAGCTGCGGTAGCTTGCCGCAGCTTATTATGTTTTCTTGTGTTTTATTTTCTGTAGTACAGCGCGATTCCGGCGGCGGTGCTCCTGAAGTCTTCCGGCATCATAAGCGTCTTGCCCTCATACATGCCGTAGTAGAACACATTGCCAATCGGATAGAAACTGACGCTGACCTTCCAGTTGACATATTCTTCAAGCAAATCCTCGCGTATATGCGGGAGTATGACACGCTCGAGCAGCTTTGACATCGGCTCCAGATACTTCTCTGCCAACGGCTTGACCGGCTCGACAAGCATCTGTTCGATTACGCTTTTCTGCCCGTATGTCATAACAGGCATCGTCAGGTGAAGCCCCGAGCCGTCGCGCCTGATATAGCCTTTTCCGATGAGCTCCGCGGCCATCTCTTCCTGAACGGGGGTTAACCTAAACGCCGGATTATCGAAGATTTTCATCACAGGGTCGGCGTTTTGCTCCGTTATTATATTGTCACGGTCGGGGAACGGCTCATATTCATATAGATTTGCGTGGCAGACTTCCCTATAATCCGATGTGGTGAAATTCTTATGTAGGTTACTCCAGCTTACCTTTTTGATTTTTCTGTATTTTATCGTTTCATCAGGCATCTGCACGCTTCCGTCTATGCGGTAGGGTTTCCCGTTCCCAGACGGCACGTCCCACTTTTTGCGGTAGGCGTCGAGCATTTCGTTCGACAGCGCGCTCGCAGCACAGACATACAGTATCCAGAGCAGATATGAAAACTCGAAGTCGCAGCCGTAGAATCCGAGTGAGCGGATTCTGTCCATAACCGATGCGATAGTGTCGGTAAGCTCCGCCCCGATGTTTTCAAAAATTACCGAGCTTTCGTATACGAAGTCGTATTTCGCCTGCCTGGGTATGATTATAAAGTCGGTTAAATACCGGCCGGGCTGGGTTTCTTTTATGAATTTGTTTTCAACCAAATACTTAAGCTTATCCTCAAAATAAGCGGGCGCTACGCCGATTTCGTCGGCGATCTCACGCACGGTGTGCGCCTTCTCGCGGCACACGACAAAGATCTGCTTTGTCATGGTGTCGCTGATCTTGTCCCAATAGACGGGAACCCCGTATCCGCCCGAAAGATCCAGATCCGCCGGAGCAAATGCTGATCTGCCTGTCTTCTCCATCTCATCAAACCCTTTCCTTGCATCATTTCTTGCGTCGTGAAGACGCCTCTTTACAGTGCCTTCGGGAACATTCAGGCGGCGCGCGATCTGTGCGATGCTCTCGCCGCGCAGATAAAACGCGACGATTACCTTGCGGTGGATCGCCGAAAGGCGTGAGAGCGCCGCGTTGAGCCGCGCGTTGTCCTCGGCGCCTATAATCGCGTCGCAGGGCGAGGTGTCCGGCGCGATGATGCCGCCGAACTCCTCAATCGGCGCAGCATTGTATTTCTTCTTGCGCAGATATACGCACAGCCTGTTGCGCGCAAGCGTCCAGTACCACGCGTCCAAGTTTTCGATATGGCTGCTCTTTTTCAGCCCCGCAAGCGCCTCGCACATGATGTCCTGCGCCAGATCCTCCGCATCGGCAGTGCTGCCAAGCCTGCGAAGGCAGTACATAAATGTAGCGCTCATCAGCTCGTCGTCAATAAACTCTGTCACGCTGCCGTTCCTTTCCCGAATATTGCAACCGGTTGCATATATATAGTGTCATGCAAGGCAAAAAGGTTCGCCGTAAATGTAACTATTATACCCCTTTTTTCGCTCGTTGTAAATCCGCCAGCGCCTCTATGCGCCGGTAGAAAATAACGCGGCAGCAAAGGTAATACGGCAACGCGTAAAGTGCCAGCACGATGCCGAGTGTGAAAAAGCCTGCCGCCCACCAGAGTAAAAAGCCAAGCTCGAAAGCAGCAGCCTCCGCTCGGTGACCGCGCATCAGTTTTGCCGAGCGGCGTGCCGCAGCCCGCAGAGACAGCGTCGGGTCGTCGACATAAATCAGTGAGGCGGCGTATCTGCGCGTCCGGACGAACAGTCCGATCAGTGCCGTCAGCGCCGACAGTGCGATCGCGACGGGAAGCAGATGGAACTCCGCGGGAAGATACGCCTCTGCGAATGCAAGCACTTTATCCCGCTCCGTAACGACCCACAGAGGAAGCACGGTGAGCGCTGTCCAGAACGCGACGCGCATCACCGTCGATGTAGCCAGCGTCAGCGCGCGCCGGTAATTGCGGGCGGTTGCAAAGAAATAGCCCAGCCCGCCGGCTCCATACGACGACAGGCCGCGCTGTGTGCCGGTGCCGGGCAGCTCTGATTCACGGGCGGCGCGCAGCACGCAGAGCATCATTCCGGCAGCAATGGGTGCGAGCGCGGCAAGCATCAGCAGGTCGCATGAAAGCGCAGCGGCGATGTCGAGCGCTGCAAATGCGGCGCCGGTCATCTGCTCGGTCAGCACGCTTCCGACGGGCGTATCGGGCGTTATAGTGCTGCCGGCTGTGATAAACCCTATCGAGGGCAAAGTGAAAAACGCCTTTACGGCGGTCTTGCAGGACGCGGCGACGAGCAATGCCATCGTCGACATTGCGGCAAGCGGCGGAAGTATGCCGCTTTTTCGCAGGAACTCTCTTGCCAGTGCTTTAATCTCATGCGGTGTGAT
Source organism: Clostridia bacterium (assembly GCA_033808535.1). GTDB lineage: Bacteria > Bacillota > Clostridia > Oscillospirales > CAG-272 > DTU078. Next base: position 1,377 of record JAPXNL010000183.1, on the reverse strand, counting down.
ATCGACTCACCTCAGGACATAATTTTTAATTTAACCATGCATCTGTGATTTGATTATTGACTACGCTTCGCGATTTGATTATAATAGCTGTAAATAACAGGATAAAAAATTAAATGTGGGTAAAATGCAATGAAAAAATTAATATTTGACACCGATATCGGCTGCGATTGTGACGATGTGGGCGCGCTGTGCCTGCTGCTTTCTGCCGCGCGGCGCGGCGAATGCGAGCTTGCTGCGGTGACGCTCTCCTCTCCATATGCAACAGCGCCTGCCTGCGCAGCGGCGATACTTGCCCAATACGGGCGCGGGAATGTGCCGATGGGTACACTGTGCAATCCATTCGACGGTTATTACCCCAACAACGATATTTATTCGGCGGAAGTTGCACAGGCGTTTTCGGTCAAAGCGGAGCCGGTTTCAGACGCAGTGACGCTCATTCGCGCATTGCTTGCAGGTTCGGCTGAGCGCATGACACTCCTGGCAACCGGCCCGCTGCCCAACATAAGCGCGTTTTTGCGGTCCGAGCCGGACGAAATCTCGCCGCTTGACGGGGTGACGCTTGCCATGCTCAAGCTGGAAGAAATAGTTATAATGGGCGGCTGGTTTGATCCGTTTGAGGGCGGCCAGCAGCCGTGCCCGGAGTTCAACATCGTAATGGACAAAAAGGGTGCGAAAAATGTGTTCGCGCTCTCGCCCGTTCCCGTGACTGCATTGCCGTTTGAGGCGGGGCTGCAGGTGTATTCCGGCGGTGTGATGGTGAAAAAATACGGGTGCGAAAAACCGTCGTCGCTTGCATATATACTGCACGGCAGCGGCGGCGGGCGCGACTCGTGGGATCCGGCATCGGCGCTGTATGCCATATACGGCTGCGGCAATGAGTTTGAGCTGTCGGCGTGGGGGAAAATCACCGTCGCCGACGACGGCATAACAAGCTTTATACCCGACCCAAGCGGTAAACACCGCTATCTGCGCCGCATCGTTTCGCGTGAAGCGCTTGCCGCACGCATAGACGGGGCGATAGATTAACTCATAAATAAAGGAAGGTTCCGATAATAGTTAAAAAACGCCCCGCAAGTCAATTCAGACCTGCGGGGCGCGTGTAAAATGGCATAAATCAATTCAGATTTTCACCAGCTTGTATTTTATGTGCTCGAGTTTGGAGAGCGCTTCCTCAAATGATTTTATCTCGTTTTCGTCGTCTATAAGGTGGAGGATGATAAGTCCCTCATCGGAGCAGACATTCCCCGCCTCATGCAGACCAAGGCGCATTTTGATAAGACAGCCGAAATCTGTGAGTATCCTTTGCAGCGACGGCACGTTCTCGCGCCGATTCTGCGTTTTGATTATCATTATGTTTTCCATTATATAATATCCTCC
>JAPXNL010000182.1:2800-4178 GCA_033808535.1 Clostridia bacterium | reverse complement strand
GTCTTAAGGTAGACCTCATAGTATGCAGGCGTCAGAATGTTTTTCGACTCAGCGCCGAGCACGTCTAGGGTATAACCGACACGCTCAAGGTCCGGGCAGTCGACAGGCACCACAAGCACAGAGCCGACGTGCGGGTTGATTGTGTGGTAGTAGCTGTCCTGGTTTTCATCATAAAGCGGTATGGGAAGGATGCCGAAGTCTGTATCCATCTGGCGAAGCTGCTCGATAGCGTGGAATTCGTTGTAGTCGAACAGCGCCTGACCGGCGATGAACATGGGCTTTAGCACATCCTCGTTATTATCCGTGTAGGAAAGCTCTGTATCATAGAACAGCGAGGTGTATTTTTCCCAGATGCTGACGGTGCGGTCGCTGAAGAATGTGAGTGTCGGCAGGTCGTTTTCATCCTTCGTTACCATTTCAACGCCGCCGCCGATTATTCCGAGCGCAATAACGTCGGAATAATACAAAAATCCGAACTGGTCGTTCTTATCGCGTTTGCCGTCGCCGTTTAGGTCTTTGGACGTACCTCTCGCCATCTCGATCATCTTGTCGATGGTCCATTTCTTTTCGGTGACGAGATTGTAGGGGAGATCAAGTCCATAATCGCTTATCATCTGCTTGTTGAACAGGATGATGCCGATCGACTTCTTGTACATTATCTCAATGTCACCGGTCACCATATAAAGCTTTTTCGCTATAGAAAGGTCGTTTACCGCATTCTGATCCCACCACGGCTGCGCGAGTTCAAGCGTATCGATGTTCTTAAGGTTCATAACAAAACCGCCCTGAGACACGTTCGCCGCACCGAACATGTTGACAAACGCGCAGTCATAGGCGCCGTTGTTTGCCATAACACTGGCTCTGAGTACGCTTGAGTCGCCGTGGACGCCGCCCTTTATGTCGTTGATTTTGATGCCGAGCTTTTCTTCTGCTGCCCGCATACGCTGATAGGTTGCGTCATTTATAAGCTCGCCGTTCTCTTCGTCGGCGGCGAAATCAACGTCGTACCACACAACAGTTGTTTCACCGAAAACCATGATGTTGAAGTCCGCGCCGCCATAGTTTAAGCCTTCGGGCACGTTTGCAGAGTAGACTATATCGGTTTCGGTTGTCTCCCCGCTTGACGCCGTCTCAGAAGCAGTTGTATCAGCCGCAGTGTCCGTGCTGCCGGCACATGCTGCTAATGTTGAAAATATCAACATCAGCGCCAGCAGCAGGGAAGCAATTTTAACTTTTGATTTTGACATAATCAGATAACCTCACTTACCAGAATTATCGACATATTAACATAATTCATCTGTTATGTCAATAACGACATTTGTTGTATTAATATTTTCCAGTGAAAAATAAAACACGTCGCGGTCCGGAGTGGCATATG
>JAPXNL010000182.1:0-2790 GCA_033808535.1 Clostridia bacterium | reverse complement strand
CCGCGGCGTTATAATTTTAGTGTATAGTGGGTCTGGTTTCAGCGGTCAGTCTCGTCAACCACATCTGTTTCGCTGCGGAAAAGAAGCGAAATGCACCAGAGTGCTGCTAATCCGACAAGTGTGTAGATAATGCGGCTGACAAGCGAAGTCTGTCCTCCGCAGATCCAACCGATGATATCAAACCGGAACAGTCCGATACTGCCCCAGTTGATACCGCCTATAATTGCAAGAACCAACGCTATCTTGTCAAGCATGATAAAATCTCCTGTTCAAGTTTCGTTCATTGCTTGGTTAGTATTAGCGTCGGCTTGTAGTGATATGCATTCTTGAATCTGGAAAATTATGCCGGGCATATTTTTTATGCATTTTTTACCCTGCGGTTGTTTCACCGGCTGTTTCTGGCGGCAAATCGGCAGTTGTTTCACTGTCTGCTGCATCTTCCGGTGCGTTTGGGTCTTTGGTACCAAGATAGACATCGCCGTTTTTTACTTCAGCATTGATTTTGATAAATGCCATAGGCGTCGACGAAGTATACGTTTCGCCCTTATCCACGCCTTCCACATAAACAGCTCCGCCGCCGGTGGTTATTTCATAGGTCTGGTAAGCGAAATTATAAGCAAAGTAGCTTAAATCGCCGCGTTTCAACGCTGCGTTGAGCGACAAAAGCGCGGAATCGCGGAATACGGCATCTCCGGTTCCGATATCAAGCGTAATGGCAGAGTTGCTGCTGTTTCCTTCAAAAAGCAGATTTCCGTTTGCAATTTTAAGTGAAAAGTCGGAGCGGTTTTTTACTTTGTTTACACTGATATTGCCGCTGTCCAGTTTGACTTCAATATGTTTGATCAGATAAGTGTCGGGCAGGTAAACGTTTATGGATTTTCTGCCGGTTTCGGTGTCTCTGCGCACGAGATACTGGCGGAGCCCGCCGAAATTGACCTTCGATTCACCGAAATTCAAAAGCTGCAAAATACCAATGGACTCGTCCACGGTGAGTATTCCGTTTGCCATTCCATAGCTGTATGAGCCGGGCTTGTAGTTAACAAGCTCGACATAAGGTTCTGCCGCACCGCCATAAATGCTGACATCGGCATCCTTGAGTATCAGCGATATTTTATTCAGCCCGTCTTCTGCGAGTTGTATAATTTCGGATTTGCCACCGGCGGATTCAGCAGACTCGAACAGCTCAATGCCCTCGTCGCGTGCCATTCCGGCTGCAATGTAGCAGGTAACAATGCCGCCAACGATAAGCAGTACTGCAAGGCAGAGAAAAATAATCGATGTAGGTCTCAATGTGTCGCACACTCCTTTTTGATCCGCTGAAACAGGCGTCCTGCGGACCGCACGACAAATTTGAGGAACACTATAAGCTTGCTCATGACAAACGGCAAAAACCGTATCGCGATGTTGTATATAGCGATTCCGACAAACATAGCTATTCCGCCGATTGTGACACCGAGTCCTATCTCAAACAGTCCTGCGGGAAATACGTCGAACGTTTGCGTGACTCCATAGATGATTCCGAACAGCGAAATCCCGGTTCCCACAGCGGCTACCCCTATCATTGCTGCGACAAGTCCGACGATCAGCGCTGCAAGCGTAGCAAAACACAGCAGAAAAAGCGCAAGCACCGTCAGCGCAATCACACCCCATAACGGAAATGTGAGCACAAACAACACCCAGAACATCGGCGAAGTCTGCGTCGGGTAATCGTCAAGCGATGTAAAGTCGAGGTGCGTGCCTTCGTATTCACCGTAATGGCTGTCGTATCGGTCATCGCCGACGGAGGACTCGATTGTCACATTGCGGACTGTGCGCGTTCTCTCATGTCCGGTGCGGCTGGCTGTTTGCCGGACAACGTCGATGCGGTCGATTTTTTTCGTGTCGCCGCCGGTTTCACCGTTTTCGTCGAGTGCTGCGCGATCGGAATTTTGCCCGACAGTGCTGTATATCGCGGTCGCGCCTGCGTCTGCATCCGCGTCTGTATCAGAGTCTGCGCCTGTATCAGAGTCTGCGTCTGTGACCGGCTCAGTCTGGCTGTCGACGACAGTGTAATACGAAGCGGTGTGGTCATATTCTCGAACATGCGGCGGCTCCCCGGCTCCTGCGGTTTGGAGTCGTTCTTTTAAAAGCTTGTATATATTGGCGGCTATTTCTTCGGTACTGTCGAAATCGGCGATCGCAGCCTGCGCTTCCTCTTCCGACATGCGCGAGAAATAGCGTTCGAATTGCATTACCTGGCGCTGTACCATCTCGTCAGTCAAGTCGCTGTATGCATACAGCGAATCGGCGAGCGCTGCTAAAAATTCGCGTTTTGTCATCTGCGGCATCGCGGTTTGACCTCCGATTCTAAAATAAACGGTTTAAAAAACAGCGTTGCACGCCTGACCGGCGCGCATTAGAGCTGCTGCTTGCAAAAGCCGTCGTGCTGTGATATAATACCTGCGTTGACTTAAAATCATTATATCAAATCCGACGGGGAAATTCAATATGCGGATGCGGAAAAAAAAGCATTGTGCCGAGCGGCTTGCCGCTTGCGCTGATTATATAATAACAAATTCGGCAGAGCTCGTGCGCAAGCCGTATGAGCTTGAGATCGGCTGCGGAAAGGGCGGATTCATCGTCCAGGCGGCGCAGCGTGAACCAGATAAACAGTTTCTTGCAATGGAGCGCGTGCCCGATGTGATACTGCTTGCAGCCGAAAAAGTAAAAGCGCTGGAGCTGCAAAATATAAAACTTATAATTGGAGATGCAGAGAACCTGTTTGACTATATCGGAGAGAACGAAGTGAGC
>JAPXNL010000181.1:0-4184 GCA_033808535.1 Clostridia bacterium | reverse complement strand
CCGTTGATGAGGATGCCGCCGACCGAAAAATACAGTCCGGTTGATATAACCAGCAGCGGCAGGCTCATATGCTTCAGCTTCGCAAGATGCCCGGAGACCGCCTCGTTTTCCGCGCCCGTTTCGACTGCCGGCACGGCGGCATGCTCCGGCGTATGCTGTGCTGCCTTTTGTTTTGAGAGCGCTGTCAGATTAACATAAAGCAGCACCGAGGATACCGCAAGTATAGCGCCGCAGCTGATAAAGGCGACCCGCCAATCGGAGACGCTCAGCACGACAGCGCAGACAAGATACGAGATAACCGTGCCCGTGGGTATGGCTGAAGATATTGCGGCGCCTGCCGCCTGCCGTTCACTATAGTTGAGATTCTCCGACAGGCTGCGCAGCAGCGGCGCCCATATCATTGAGCAGCAGTAGCCGTTTATTCCCCATATTACCGGAAAAAGCGCGGGGATCCTGTTTACACCCATGGCGATATTCGCGGCGGCGGCGCCCATAAGCCCGCCCGCCATCATGTATTTGGGGTTAACCCTGTCGCCGAGCAGGCCGTTTATAAGCTGGCCGCAGGCATAAACCGCGAGGAATGCCGTGCCCGTCGTGCCGCCCAGCACTTTGTCTATCACTCCGAGTTCCACCATGCCCGGTATGCACACGGAGAAATTCTTGCGTCCGATATATATAACCGAGTAGGTAAAAAAGCAGAGCAAAAACAGGCGTTTCGAGCTGCCGGAAAATACCGAGCCCCTCATATACCTGCCCGTACCGTGCGTCTTTGCGGCGCGCGTGTGATTTGCGGCTTTGTGCGTGTCGCCGCAGCTTTATTTGGGGTACGGGTTGGCTCCGCGTATTTCTCTTTGATTGTTTTAGTGGTTGTCATTTGTGTTTCGCTTGCTCCGCAGTTTTGTGATGATTACTATATTATGCGCTAAACTGCGGAGGATTTCAAGACTTTCAAACAACAATCCAAAGTGAAGTTAAAAATATTTAACCATTCGCTACAGATGCGCTTTAATGCCGCCTATCAACTCAGCTTCTTCTCACACGCGTAAAACGTATGCCCATACAAATCGCATTTTCCGCAGACAGTGTAGCCCGCTTTCATATAGGTTTTATAAGCCGGCAGGTTTTTGCAGGCGACAAGCAGGTGCACGGCTTGGCATCCGCTTTCCTTCAGGATTTTCTCCGCTTCTTTGAGCATCTCTAACGCTAACCCATGTCCCTGATATGCCGGAGACACTGCTATGCGCGCAATCTCTCTTGCTTTTACCCTGAGATTCCACAAAGGCAGCCAGTCAAGCTCGTTTTCGGGCACAATCGAAATCGCGCCTGCAAGTTTATCGCCGTCTGCCATGACATACAGCGTACCGGCAGTACAGTCGCTTTCTATCACATCACTGTCCGGGTATTCATCATCCCATGTGGTAAACTCAGAGTCTATCACTGAACGATACAGCGCCAAAATTGCCTCTTTTTCACTTAGATCCGCTTTTTTGAAAATCATTATGTAATGTCTCCGACATGCGGCAAAAGTATCTGCCCTTGATTTGATTCATGCGGCCGGATTACCAAAATACTTAAAATAAATATACACCGGTATAGCCGACCAGCCGTGGCACAGACTGCCGGCATTGCCGAAAGCGGCTTCCCCATCTATGGTTTCCCAAAAGCTCGTAGCACCCGAATAGAGCATTTTGCCCCAAAGCTCGGCGATATCGTCAAGCACAAACTGGCCGTATTTCTCCCTGTTATGCATGAGCGCGTCGTACTTGAAAATGCTGTGGCTGAGCGTCACGGGTATCAGTTTCCCGCCCGCTATCGCATCGAGAACCGATCCGAGCCGCTTTTCCGGAACTGCCCCGGCGCAGACGATGAGCGAGTTGGTAAGCTCGCTGTAGTGCGAAATCCTGTCATCAAGCAGAAACGAGGCGTAGCACCCGCGGCTTTCGTCAAAGAATTCGGCATTTATCGCTTCGTTAAGTTTGAGATATGCATCGCGGTAGTATTTTTCCTTTTCGGCAAGTCCGAGTCTCGCGCAGATTTTTGCAAGCGACTGAAGTGCGAGCGAAACAAAAGCATTGAGCGGCGCATCATATGTGCGCTGTTCCTCCGGAACCGATCCCATAATCGAGCCCTCGAGTCCGGACTGCCATTCGTAGAAGTTCCAGTATTTCTGCTCGCCAAAGCATTTTATGAGGCCTTTTTCATTTTCGGCGCGGCGTATGAACTCACCCGCAATGTGCTCGGCAACCGGCAGAGTTTCGGCGGCAAAATCAGTGTCGCCCGAGAAATCAAGATACTCCTGAAGCTGTACCAGGAAAATAGCCGAAAACGACGGTATCGTTATCGGGACCTCTGCCGGCGAGCAAAGCTCGAGCATGTTGTCCTCGCGTATCGAATGGGCAATCAGCGCAAGCGACGCCCGCGCGAACCTCGTTTCGCCGAATGCGTAGTAACCGCAGAGCATCTGGTTTCGCGAGTCCATCGTGTAAAGCGCCTGTTCGCGCCACGGGCAGTCTTCGTAATGCTCGTGCATGCAGAGCAGAAGTGTATGGCAGCAGACATCGTAGATTTTCCGGTGCAGATAATCGGAAACAGGCGGCTTAGCGGGATCGGGAAGCGGGTATAGGGTCGGGCGGATTCCGGCGTAGTGGAGAGTGCATTCCTTTGCGTATATATGCAGCTCGAGATAGCGCAGTCCGCAGCGCAGCAGCGGGTTTTCAAATCGGTTGCGTCCGGCGTGCGCACGGTATAAAGCCGCAAAGTGACGCCCGCCGACGTAGCTGCGCACGCGCAGATCGGCGAGATGCTCGCCCCATCCTATATAAATGTCACAATCGTGCGGAACGTCGATGTCGAGCGAGAGAAATCCCGTGCTTTCACCGCCAAGATCGATAATCGCAAAAACACCGTCGGGCTCGGGTCCGATTTCACCCATCCCTGCTGCGAACTTAACCCCGTCCTCCGACGGCAGCGGCTTGCTGCCGCAGAGATACTGAACCGACAGCGCCGCAGACTGCATCTTCTGCGCCGGGGTACCTGTTTCGGTGTCGAAAAAAACTCCCTTGTTGATAAGTCCGGCTTTCATGGGAGGGTCAATTTTCAGCTTTTCGATTGGTCGGGGGCTTATATCCATGGTTTTTTGCACAATATCTGCCGGCCTCAGACCGGTTCGCTCGTTTTCCAGCGTGGCGTCGAAATGGAAACTGAACCCGAGCTGGCCTGATACCATTTCGATTTCGCCTCCGTCTGCAAAAGCGCTGTTTTTATACGCCATTGTCAGCTCTGACGAAGCGCAAACGATCTCACCGTCGGCGGTGACTTCGAAGATAAGACCCGGTTCACCGCGCCGGTAGGTAGAACAGCTTGCGCCCTGATAATAAATTACGGCGAGCAAAGTATTTCTGCCGGTTTTTACAAAGGGCGCAATATCCAGCTCGTCGTAGAATTTCATATCTTCGTAGACCGAATACTGACCGCAGTCGACAAAACTGCCGTTTATGTAAAGCATGTAATTTCGGTCGCAGCTGATTTTAATCCGGCAGTCGGACGGAATGTCACTGAGAGTAAATTCGTCTTCAAAGTTAACGTAAACATTAGTGCCCCGGTACGAGTTATGCCAAATCCATTTAGCTTTACTGAAATTATTCATGACCCGCTCCTTCTTCCATAAAACAGATAATCTCGGAAAGCTGCTCTTATGATGTAAATTATACAAATTGAAAGTACGAAATGCAACAGCAATCAATCATTTTATCGTTAGTATAAACATCCGTGCGGGGGTTTACTAACTGACGAGACAAAAATTGATTTTCAACCCACATCCCCCATGCGGGGGATGACGCGTAGCAATTAACATAGCTGCCGTTGCAAAGGGATTTCAACCCACATCCCCCATGCGGGGGATGACAAGTCGTCCGAGCAATACAAGATCATGGTCGAAGCTATTTCAACCCACATCCCCCATGCGGGGGATGACAAAACTATCTCGCCACCATAAAACTATTGGTTGAATTTCAACCCACATCCCCCATGCGGGGGATGACCGATTTTATATATTATCGACGATCCGAATAAATGATTTCAACCCACATCCCCCATGCGGGGGATGACTGAGGGCACCGGTAATAACGGAAAAATTGAAGTTATTTCAACCCACATCCCCCATGCGGGGGATGACCGCTATAAAC
>JAPXNL010000180.1:0-4253 GCA_033808535.1 Clostridia bacterium | reverse complement strand
CCTATGACCCATCCGCGCTTGAAGGCCGGATATATGAAAACTGGGAGAGGCAGGGCTACTTCACGCCGTCGCCCGAACCCGACGGCAGGCCGGTATTCTCGGTCGTGATCCCGCCGCCCAACGTCACCGGCCAGCTCCACATGGGGCACGCGCTGAACAATACTTTGCAGGATATTATAGTCCGCACAAAACGCATGCAGGGCTATCGCACACTCTGGGTGCCGGGCACCGACCATGCGGGCATCGCCACGCAGATTAAAGTTGAGGAGATGCTGCGCAAGGAGAAGGGTCTTTCACGCCACGATCTTGGCCGCGAAAAGTTTGTGGAGCTCGTCTGGGAGTGGAAAGAGAAGTACGGCGACAGGATTATAAAGCAGCTCAAGCGGCTGGGTGCGTCGTGCGACTTCACGCGCGAGCGGTTTACGATGTCGGGCAGTCTGCCCGCCGCGGTGCGTAAAACATTCGTCGACCTCTACAATAAAGGGCTTATCTACCGCGGATACCGCATCATCAACTGGTGTCCGAGCTGCAACACGGCGCTTGCCGACACCGAGGTCGACCACCGCGAGCTTGAGGGCAGCTTCTGGTACATCCGCTACCCGATTTTGGGTGACGACGGTGAGCAGACGGGCGAATATATCGTTGTCGCGACGACCCGTCCCGAGACGATGCTGGGCGACACAGGCGTGGCAGTCCATCCCGAAGACGAGCGTTACAGTCATCTCATCGGCAAGAACGTGCTGCTGCCGCTTATGAACCGCGCTATCCCGGTGTTCGCCGACGAGTATGTCGACAGCACGTTCGGTACCGGCTGCGTCAAGGTGACGCCCTGCCACGACCCCAACGACTTTGAGATGGGCCAGCGCCACGGGCTTGAGCAGGTAAATATATTCGACGAAAAGGCGCGCGTCAACGAAAACGGCGGCAAATACTGCGGGCTCTACCGCTATGCGGCGCGCAAGGCGGTTATAGCCGACCTTGAAGCGTGCGGTCTGCTTGTCAAGACCGAAAAGCACAGCCACAATGTCGGTCACTGCTATCGCTGCAGCACGGTTGTCGAGCCGCTGGCGTCCAGGCAGTGGTTTGTCAAAATGAAACCGCTTGCCGAGCCGGCGATAAAGGTTGTTAAAGACGGTGAAATCCGCTACATTCCCGACAGATTTTCGAAGATATACCTCAACTGGATGGAGAACATCCACGACTGGTGCATATCGCGCCAGCTCTGGTGGGGACACAGAATCCCGGCGTTCTACTGCGCCGACTGCGGCGAGATGACAGTCTCGGAGGAGGACATCACCGTCTGCCCGAAGTGCGGCTCGAAGAGTGTGACGCAGGACGAGAATGTGCTTGACACATGGTTCTCGTCGGCACTCTGGCCTTTCTCGACGCTCGGCTGGCCCGAGAAAACGAATGACCTGCGCGACTTCTATCCCACATCGGTGCTTGTGACGGCGTATGATATCATCACATTCTGGGTTTCCAAGATGATATTCATGGGTCTGTTCAGCATGGAACAAATACCGTTCCCGGACGTCTTTATCCATGGACTCATCAGAGACGCGCAGGGGCGCAAGATGTCAAAATCGCTTGGCAACGGCATCGATCCGATCGATATAATCGAACAATACGGAGCCGACGCGCTGCGCTTTGCACTGGCGACCGGCAACTCGCCCGGCAATGATATGCGGTTCTCGGACGAAAAGATCGAAGCCGCCCGCAACTTCAACAACAAGATTTGGAACGCGGCGCGCTTCGTGCTCATGAACCTGGACATAGACGAGATTTCACTGCCGGCGGTGGATGAGCTGGCGCTCGAGGACAGGTGGATACTCTCGAAGCTCAACAACCTGATACAAGAGGTTCGCACCAACCTTGACGCATACGAGCTGGGCGTCGCGCTCTCGAAGCTGTACGACTTCATCTGGGACATATTCTGCGACTGGTATATAGAGCTACTTAAGCCGCGCTTTGCCGACAAGGGCTCGCGCTCCAACATCGTCGCGCAGAACGTGATTGCATATGTGCTGTCGGAAACGATGAAGCTGCTGCACCCGTTTTTGCCATTTATCACAGAAGAGATTTACCTTGCTTTGCCGCATGACAGCGAGAGCATCATGATAGCGCCGTATCCGGAGAAGAAAGACTCGCTATGCTTTGAGGACGACGAGGAGCACATGAACGCGGTCATCGAGGCGATACGCGCTATCCGCAACCGCCGCTCGGAGATGAACGTTCCACCGGCAAAGAAATCGCGGCTGTATATCTACTCCGACGACACAAAGGTGTTCGGCGAGCAGAACACCGCGTTCTTTACAAAGCTAGCATACGCTTCGGAGGTTATATTCAGACCTGCCGGCGCCAGCCATGAGGATCTCGGCGCGGACGCAGTTACAATAGTTACAAGCGCCGCGACGGTGTATATACCGCTTGCCGAGATGGTCGATTTTGAGGCGGAGCGCGCGCGACTCAACAAAGAAAAAGCAAACGCCGAAAACGAAATCAAACGGGCAGAGAGCAAGCTGGCAAACGAAGGTTTCACCTCCAAAGCGCCCGCCGCGGTTGTCGAAGCCGAGCGCGCAAAGCTCGATAAATGGCGCGATACTTTGACCGGCATAGAGGCGGCGCTGGCGAAGCTGGGCTGATATTGCGAAACCGGATTATTGATACCAAATTTTTATATTAAACGAAAACGGGGATGTGCCATGAAAAGACTGTATGTTCGGATATTCGCTGTGCTGCTTGCAGCAGTCGCGGCGATTTATGTGGCAGGATGCTCGGCAGCAAAAAACACTGCTGACGCGTCGCAGGCTGAGCCAAGTTACGGGGGCACATCAATGGGCTCAGCCGGCGAATACTCTGAAGCCGTGACCGGAGCGCCGCCGCGGGATGAGGACTATTCGTATATATCCGATAAATCCCCCAACGTCGACGATACGCGCAAGATTATAAAAACCGTCTCGCTCAGCCTTGAGACCAAGGAATTTGACACTGCCATAAACGAAATCACGTCAATGACCGCGGCAGCGGGCGGATATGTGGAATCGTCGTATGTCACGGGCAAAAGCTACAACGACTACGGCAACGTGACGCGCAACGCGACATTTACGCTGCGTGTGCCGGCAGAAGGGCTTGATGCGTATGTAGGCAAGCTCTCAGACAGCTTCAACGTGTTGAGCCGGCAGGAGAGCTCTGCTGATATCACTGACACCTATTTCGATTCGAAAGCCCGGCTCGATTCGCTGCTCACGCAGGAGGAGCGGCTGCTTTCCATGCTTGAGAACGCCGACGACCTTGAGTATATGCTCAAGCTCGAGGATAAGCTGTCGGAGGTGCGGTATCAGATAGAGAACCTGAACTCGATGCTGCAGCGCTATGACAAATCCGTTTCCATGGCGACGATAAACGTGACGCTGCATGAAGTCGTCGAGTACCAGAAGATAACTGAGGCGCCCAAAACCTTCGGCGAGCGGCTGTATAATTCCTTTGTCGAGTCGTGGACGGACTTCGCCGATGGGATGCAGGATTTCGCTGTCGGGCTTGTCTACGCGCTGCCGACGCTGCTCGTGCTGGCGGTAATAGTCGCCGTTATAGTAATACTGGTGGTAAGCCTGTCCAAACGCCAGAACAGGCGCAGAACGCATAATTCAGGCGGCGGCGATGAAACTAAATGAGCCGCACAAGCCACTATTTCATTGACGACCCGGCGCTGCCCCACGAACCCAAAGAGTTCAAATGCTATTTCAAGTCGCGTGAGTATACGTTTGTCACCGACGCAGGCGTGTTTTCGCCCGGCGAAATCGACGGCAACACAGCCTATATGCTGCGTCACATGCCGCCGCTTTGTGGCAGTCTGCTCGACATGGGCTGCGGCTACGGCTGCATAGGCATACTGCTTTGCGGCGAGTACGGGCTAGATGTAACGCAGGTTGACGTCAATCCCCGCGCCGTCCGGCTGGCGGAGGAGAACGCAAAGCTCAACGGAGTGCCCGTGCGCGTGTTTGTCTCAGACTGCTATTCAGATGTTGACGGCACGTTTGACACGATAGTGATCAACCCGCCCGTGCATGCCGGCAAGGACGTGATGTACGAAATGTACGAGGGCGCGCCCGAACATCTTAACCCGGGCGGATGTCTTTACACCGTGCTGCTCAAAAAGCACGGAGCCGAGAGCGCCCGAAAAAAACTGACGGAAGTGTTTGGCAACTGCGAAACAGTGGCAACCGACAAAAGCCGGTTCGTTTATAGATGCAAAA
>JAPXNL010000179.1:0-4264 GCA_033808535.1 Clostridia bacterium | reverse complement strand
TCATTAGGGCGTCCGGCGGACGAATGGCATGGCACCAAGAGGGGGCGCGGGGGATACCTCCCCCGTCGGAGAATCCCCGTGGGTGCTCCCCTCAAGCGTGATACCAAGGTCAATGCCTACGGCATTGACCTGCGGCGGAGCCTTAGGGGCGTTTCTGCCATCATTCGAAGAATGACGTGGTTACTTTACACAAGCAAAGAAAGTAACATAGACATAAACTGTCGGTGGTGCATATCGCATATTCGTGTGAAAATGCTTCCCAAAAATAGCACCTAACAACCAAATACCAAGTCCCGCATCGCCCACCGCAGCGATCAGACTATAATAGCCGTAAGCTCCGCTCCCGCGGGGCTTTAACTATTTTTATACCATTAACTATTTTCAACAGAGGTGAAAATCGATGAGCGTTATACTCCCATCGCAAAAACAGCTTGAATTTTTAAGCTGGGAATTCGGCGTTTTCTTCCACTTCGGCATCCGCACATTCTACGAGGGTCACCGCGACTGGGACGGCAGGGAAATGCCCCTCTCGGGCTTCAACCCGCCGACCGTCGACTGCGACAGCTGGATCCGCACCATGCGCGACGCGGGCGCCAAGTACGCGATACTCGTCTGCAAGCACCATGACGGGTTTGCCAACTGGCCGTCGAAGTACACCGACTACTCGATCGCCAACACGCCCTATATGGACGGCAAAGGCGACGTCGTGCGCGATTTCACCGACGCCTGCCGCCGCTACGGCATAAAAATCGGGCTGTACTACTCGCCCGCGCAGTACGGCTCGATCCATATGTCCCCGCGCGAGTACGACGACTACTTCATCGGGCAGATTGGCGAGCTGCTCACAGGATATGGCAAAATCGACTACCTGTGGTTTGACGGCTGCGGCTCGGAGGGCCACCAGTTCGACCGCGACCGTATAATCGCGGCGATACGCTCGATGCAGCCCGAAATTATCATCTTCAATATGTGGGACCCCGACACGCGCTGGGTCGAAAACGAGGAGGGCGTCGCCGGCATCGGCAACAGCAATATCGTGCGCGGCTCGGACGGCACCGCGGTGTTCCTGCCCGCCGAGTGCGACTGCCGCATGAGGCAGTTCAACTGGTTCTACAGCGACCACGACGCGCACACGGTCAAAAGCGTCGACGAACTGATGGGGCTGTACTACCTCTCGGTTGGCTGCGGCTCTAACCTGCTCATCAATATCGGTCCCGGCCGCGACGGAAAACTGCCCGAGCCCGACGCCGCCCGCCTGCTCGAGTTCGGCGCGGAGATCCGCCGCCGGTTCAGCACCCCCGTTTCGACCGGGTTTGAGCGCCGGGGCGACAAATACATAGTGAAGCTGGACGGGCACAGGCTCGTCAACCACCTTGTGCTGTGCGAGGATTTGGCGCGCGGCGAGCGCATCAAGAACTTCAGAGTTACGGCGAACATACCTGTGACGGGCGGGCAGGTGCAGCTTTATGAGGGGCGCACGGTCGGATACAAGCGCATACTGCAGTTCCCGGCGATAAAGGCGTCGGAGCTGACCGTGGAGATAACAGCCTGCGAGGACGGGCACAGCATCTCGTCGGCAAAGGCGTATTACGTGGAGAATTGCTGAAGCTTCTCGAATACCTGCACCGGTGCGCTCGCTCGGGTTGCGCCTGAAGGCGCATGGCTAAATATACTGATAGGAGGTTAATCATGAAAGAGATAACGCGTAAAGAGTTTCTCGAAAATCTCCGCAGTTATGGCTCGGGCGTACACTGCTCAAATTATGTGAATTTAGTCACCCCAAACGATTTTTACACCGACAAATTTTACTATGACCGCGGCTGGGTGGTAAACCTTAAGGAAGGTAACTATCACGGCACACACTACATTGAAATGCACGTGCATCAAATCTCGCCGGATGCGGACGTAGACGCGGTGGCGGCGGACTGGCAGGAAAAAGCCGCCGCTTTGGCGGAGGGCTGTAAAAAGTGTTGTGTGGCTGTCTATGCTTATGTGGTGTCAAACGGCGAGCCGCCGCCCGAAAAGGAAAAAGGATTCTACTGCTTTGTCCGGCAGGGCGAGAAGGTCCGGCACGACAACCGCGCGCGCAAGCTTGCCCCTGACGATATCGATATTGCGATTTCCGCATGTGAGAAGCACCGTTTTACCGACACCGGCGACGTCTGTGTTAAATCGAGGAACTTCTTGAGATTATGACTGCTTATAAGAAAAACGGCGAGGGGTTAGGCGTATTTCCACAGGGACATTTTATGAACCATGGATATTGGTTAAGGCAGGCAGCAGATTCCGCTGTCTGCCTTTGCCGTTAGACGGCTATTTTCCGTGAATCTTCCGCAAATGCGCCGAGGACGCCGATGTCTCGGTAGCGGATGACAATCTCCTGTTCCGCTGTTCTGGAATAACGCTCGCCGCGTTCGCCCACTTCAATGCGCTCGATAAACAGGTGCAGAAGCTCGCCGGTCAGCTCCGGAATCTCGGTATAGCGTTTGGCTTTCTCAACAAACCGGGAGACATTGGAGATAGACTCCTGGAGTTTGTTTATTCGCTCCACAGCCTGGGGAATTCGTTCCTTCAGGCTGTCCTGCTCATTGGTGTAGTCGGTGGACAGCATCCGGAACTGCTCGTTGGTAATACGACCCAGCACATTGTCCTCGTAGAGCCGCTTGAATAAGGCTTATCTGCAGAAATTCGAGACGGAGTACAATAAGATCTACTCCCGCTTTTACCGCGCCGACGGAAAGCTTGTTTCCGAGCGGTCTGGCAAGGATATGACGCGGGAGGAATTCCGGGCGTGGTCAAAGGCTGCGTCCAAACCAAAGCAAAAGCCGATTACCAAAAAAAATTGATAACCGGCGAAGAAATGTTGAGTATAGTACGGGCGGGGACTTAATCTCAATATTAACTTGACTTTTTCTCCAATCAGAACTATATTAAAATTACGGGAGTTTCCCCAGCAGGCTGGTGTGGTTCCGATTAATCCGCTATTTTCAATTTTAGATTGACTCTTGTATATTACTTTTATTTGCAATATGCAAATAAAAGTAATATACTGATTGTAGAATTATGGATTATGGAATAAATGAGGTGGGCGTTATGCTTTACTTTACCGTGAAGGAGGCCGCGGAGAAATGGGGGCTGGGCACCCGGATTGTAACCCTGTATTGCGCGGAAAACAGAATAGAGGGGGCTGTCAAAAGGGGCAATCTGTGGCTGATACCGGAGCATGCCGTGCGGCCTGCCGATAAACGGCGCCGTGAGCAGCCGGCTCCCCGGCCCTCGCTTTCGGAGGATCTTGCCCATCTTCTGGCGGCCACCACCGTTCCCATGCCCATACATAACCCCGACGCTATTTTGGACGCGGTGCGCGAGGAAAAGCCGCGGCGTCAATACGAGGCGGAGCTTTCTTATCTGCGGGGCGATTTTGCGCGCGTCATGCGCTGCTACGAAAAAACCCAAGGGGACGAGGCGGCAAGATTGCGCGCCTCCCTGGCGGCGGTCGCGGCGGCTATCAGCCTGGGCGACTATCCCGCGTATCAACAGATTGAGGCATATCTTAAAAGATATGCGGATATGGGCCCCGGCAATGTCGGTTCCGCTATCGCAGTGCTTGCGTTGGCCAGTGTCGCCGTCAGCGTGGCCACCCCGAATATGGTTCCCAAGTGGCTTTCAGAGGGGGATTTCAGCGCCTTCCGGGTGCAGGCGCCGCCGACGTATATGCTCTATTTGCGCGCAAAATATTTTATGTGTATCGGAAAATATGAAATCGCGCTGGCCGTGGCCCAAACTGCACTGACCTGTTGCATACAGGAGCAGGGCATCACGTTTTCAGAAATTTACCTGCGGGTCGTATGCGCTGTTGCCTGTCACTACCTGGGACGCGACGACGAGGCCTGGCGCTGGCTGCTGGAAGCCATGCGCCTCGCCCTGCCCCACGGCTTTATCACGCCCTTTGCGGAACATGTCGCCGATTTCGGCGGCCTTATGGAGAAGTGTCTGGAGCAAGAATTTCCCCACTGCTTCAATGTCGTCATCGAACAGTGGAAGCGCACGGTTAAAAACTGGGTCACCTTTCACAACAATTTCACCAAGGACAATATCACCTTGCTTCTTTCCCTGCGGGAATGCCACCTGGCACAGATGGTGGCCCGCCGCGTTCCTTACGCCAAAATCGCCGCTCAGTATGGTATTTCCGTCGGCAGGCTCAAGAATATCATGATGGAAATTTATGAAAAGCTGTATATCTCCAGCCGGGACGAACTTGCGC
>JAPXNL010000178.1:0-4327 GCA_033808535.1 Clostridia bacterium | reverse complement strand
CAGCGGAACAGCCCGCCGCCCAGCGGCAGCTCCTCGGTCTTGCGCACATAGAAGTCCTTGAGATGGAAGAACCTGGTGTAGGGCAGGCACTTTTTAACCGCCACAAGGCAATCTTCATCCACACACGCGAAGTTGCCCGTGTCGCACAGTATGCCGAAGTTCGGACGGTTCACCGCCTCCGCCAGCCTCACCATCCGGTCGCCGCCGTTGACGAAAAACCCGTGATTCTCGACAAGCGTCGTTATGCCGTACTGCTCCGCATACTCCGAGAGCGCGCGCACCTCGTCTGCCATCAGCGCAAACAGCCGGTCAAACTCGGCGGGCGTGTTCTGCTCCAGCGGACGGCGGAACGACGACACATCGTGCCGCATGAACGGCACGCCAAGCTTCGCCGCCACGTCGATATGCCGCTTGACGCGCTCCATCTCCGCATCGCGCTCGGCCTCGTCCGGCTTGAGCAGGTCGGCAAGTATCGCGTAATTGGACAGCGGCAGCGCAAGCTCCGCCGATTTCGCGCGCACACGCTCTATAAGCTCCTCATTTACGGCGCCGGTCTTGTCGTCGCGTAAGGTGTACCCGAACGGCACGAGCTCGAAATGCTGCGCGCCGTTTTGAGAGGCGAACTCCATCACCTGCAATACATCCATCTCGCCGGAGTAGATTCGGTTAACCATGCTGTAAGAAGAAAGTCCGATTATCATATTATTACTGTTCCGTTCACATTAGTTTTTATTATTTTACTATGTATTCATAATTTTGTCAAGCTGACTATGTTATAATTCACACGACGAATAAGGCTTATACGTTATATCGAGAGGTATTATAATGGCAGCTAACATGACGCCGCGCGAGATTATCCGCCGCGTAGTATCGCACCGCGACGCGCCTCGCATCGGCTGGAATTTTAACAGCGAGCACAACGATTTCACGGGAGTCGGCGGCAGGGCATATCTGCCCGCTCCGCCCGACCCGTACGCAGACTGGGGCGACCACGAGGAGCTGAAGAAGCTCACCGGTTTTGGCGGCGAGGTGCGCCGCGACAGGTTCGGCAACATATACGGCCGCTTCAACGGCAAGACAAAGGGCGAGTGCATCCGCGGCGCGATCGTCGACTGGGACGACTTTGAGCAGTACAAAATGCCCGAGATAGACTTCACCCGCCGCGACAAACTGCTTGCGATGAACCTCGAGGCGTGCGAAAAATACGTCATGACCGGCGGCGCGTCGCTGTTTTCGGCGCTGCGCGACGCGCGGCTGATGGCAAACGCGCTTGCCGACACCGCGCTCGAGCCCGAGATGGTCACCGCGTTCCTCGACCGCATCGTCGAACACGAGCTTGCGGTGCTCGACACCATCGCCGGCTGCGGCATCGACTGCGCGATGTTCGGCGACGACTGGGGCACTCAGACCTCCACGTTTGTCTCGCCCGAAACCTTCCGCGAGCTGTTCTTCCCGCAGTACAAGCGCATCTTCGACGCATACCACGAGCGCGGCATCGCGATTTTCATGCACTCCTGCGGCTACATATATAAATTTATCCCCATGTTCATCGAAGCGGGCGTCGACGTGTTCCAGTTCGACCAGCCCGACGCATACCCGGCAGAGACGCTGTCCGCGGAGTTCGGCGACCGCGCCGTGTTCCACTCGCCTGTGGACATCCAGAAGGTGCTGCCGACCGGCGACCTCGAGCTCATCGGCAGGCGCGCCGCCGAGATGTGCGGGATCTTTGACAAAAACAAGGCGTGGATCGCAAAGGACTACCCCACCTACCACGATATCGGCGTCGATCCCGCATGGGCAAAGCACGCCGAGAGTATAATAGTGTCGCTCACCAAACTGGACTTACCGCCGGGCGGTGCGGCCAAACGACGGTTGCACCACACGTCTGCTGCCGTATGCAATAAATCAGCTAAACCAAACGACAACGGAACCACTTAAGGCCGCGAAGCAACAAACAGGCAGCAACACTACCGGTCAGCGACACCGCCGGACACCACTGGCGGTGTCCGGCGGTATCTCGAACGGTTAAAGACGTCCTTCCGCCTATGGCGCCTGGCTGTATCGCGAACGGTTAGAATTCCGCCGGCAGGGAGCATCTTTATAAAACACAAGCCATAAAACCACGCGATTGAATTTATAAAAAATATACAGAAAATTACCGAAAATCACGCTTTTATACCATATAATAATAGTTGGGTCCGCGGGAATATCTTTCTCCCGCGTCAATATATGTTTACCCGGAAAGGTATTTGACTAAGTATATGGATATATACTCAGCATACGACCAATGGCTCATGCATACAAAATCTATGCCTGAGCTTCATACCGAGCTTATCGAAATATCGGGCGACGAGCAGGCGATAAACGACCGGTTCTATACCGAGCTCGAGTTCGGCACGGGCGGCCTGCGCGGAGTACTGGGCGCCGGCACCAACCGCATGAACGTATTTACGGTCGGGCGCTGCGCACGCGGGCTCGCCGCGCACCTGCGCCGCCGCGCGCTGCTCGAGCTGCTGTCCGGCAAACCCGCCACGGTCGCGATAGCCTACGACAGCCGCCGCAACTCGGAGCTGTTTGCGCAGACTTCGGCGCGTATACTCGCCGAGGCGGGAATCGCGGTGCGTATATTCCGGCACATAATGCCCACGCCCGCGCTCTCATACGCGGTGCGAAAGCTGGGCTGCACCGCCGGTATCGTAGTGACCGCCAGCCACAACCCCGCGATATACAACGGGTTCAAGGTCTACGGCTCCGACGGCTGCCAGCTCACTCCGGAGGACGCGTCCGCAATCTACAAGCAGATGACGCGCTGCGACTATTTCGCGCCGATCACCAAGAGTTTTGACGAGCTTGTCGCCGCCGGCACGATAAAATTCATCGACGAAACGGTTGTGGACTCGTTTATCGCAGACGCCGCCGGCCAGGTCCCGCCCGAAGAGGCTCGCCGCCGCGTGCTGAAATATGTCTACACGCCCCTGTGCGGCACCGGTATCAAATGCGTGCCGCGCATCCTTGCCGACGCCGGTTTTGAAAACGTCACAATCGTGCCCGAGCAGAGCGAGCCCGACGGCGATTTCCCGACCTGCCCGTATCCCAACCCCGAGCTGTCGCAGGCGCTCGAGCCGGGACTGGCGCTCTGCCGCGAGAAATCCGCCGACCTGCTGCTTGCGACCGACCCCGACTGCGACCGCGTCGGCGTGGCGGTGAAGCAGGCCGACGGGAGCTACCGGCTGCTCAACGGCAACGAGCTGGGCGTCGTGCTGCTCTATTATGTGCTGACGCGCAAGCGCGAGACCGATACCCTGCCGCGGTCGCCGATCGTCATCAAGACCATAGTGACGACCGACCTCGCAAACCGCATCGCAGCAGATTTCGGCGCTGAGGTCATCGACGTGCTGACGGGATTTAAGTACATCGGCGAGCAGCTCACATTGCTTGAGCGCGACGGTCAGCTCGACCGCTACATTTTCGGCTTCGAGGAGAGCTGCGGCTACCTCTGCGGCGGCTTTGTGCGCGACAAGGACGGCGTTTCGACCTCGCTGCTCGTGTGCCAGGCGGCGGAGTATTTCGCCGCGCACGGCATGACGTTCGCCGACGTGCTCGACGACCTCAGCCGTCGCTACGGGTTCACCGAAACGCGCCTGGTCAACGTGCGCTACGAAGGCGCGGCCGGCGCGGCTAAAATGCGCGACATCATGAAACGGCTGCGCGAAGCGCCGCCCCAAGAGATCCCCGGCAGGGAGCTGCTCTCGGTCGAGGACTACAAGAACGGCGACACAAGGAAAATCGACGGCGGAACGCGCGAGGTGAAGCTGCCCCCGTCCGATGTGCTGAAATTCAACTATTCCGGCGGCTGCTCGGTAGTCATACGCCCGTCGGGCACCGAGCCGCAGCTTAAGCTGTATTACGCTGCCGGCGGCACGACGCGCGAGGCGGCGCTGGCCGAGCTCGACGCCTTTGCCGGCGCGTTCGAGGAAACGGTCGGCTGATAAAATTAGCAGTTGTGGAATTATAAGGCAGAGTCCAAATTTCTCACAAAAAACGACTGTAAAATTCATAAAATATTGATATATACAAATTTGCCCCGCAGTGCTATAATAGACCGTACAGATTAAAACGGCAAACGGGGCGTCCGATGTATCAATCTCATGATACCTCTCGGCGCCCTGTTTGCCGTTCGGCGTTTTTAAGCGCCTGCTGCGCGCGTATCGCGTATATTAAAACGTGTTACACATCTTATAATGAATATTTATGTTACTTTCTTTGCTTCTCAAAAAAATGTAACCACCGTCATTCTTCGAAAGACGGCAGAAAGGAGCCATAAGGC
>JAPXNL010000177.1:0-4334 GCA_033808535.1 Clostridia bacterium | reverse complement strand
ATATGTAACATGGGGCTTCATTTTTGCCAACCGCGGACCCTGCAGTTCGGTGTCCTTTCCTTTCAATTTTTATATGTGTTAAAAGGTTATCGGATTCATAACACCGCATATGCGGTGCGTACAGTTATTCAAAATATATGATAACACAAATTTCGAGCCAATTCAACAGGCGAAAATCAAATTTTTCGCCTGTTATAATATGGTATATACATAGTTATTGACGCATGAGCCGTGAAAAGTTTCCTCTTAAAGCTATTTGTAACAATAATGTAATATTTGTGCGTTTTCCCGCAACGAATATTACTGAAACTGCTTGCACAAAGAAAATCAAACGACAACCGGCCCCCAGCCGAACGGCGGGAGCCGGTCATCTACCCCGGTGTCACGCGCTCTTTTCGATAATCGTGAGGTTAGCAGGCGGGATTGCTGTCTGCTGGTATACAATTTCCTGT
The DNA here is from genome assembly GCA_033808535.1 of Clostridia bacterium. Taxonomy (GTDB): domain Bacteria; phylum Bacillota; class Clostridia; order Oscillospirales; family CAG-272; genus DTU078. The sequence continues at coordinate 3,882 of JAPXNL010000177.1, read as the reverse complement.
ATCTGCGCTATCTGGTTGGGAAGCAGGCCAGAGGATTCCACCACTATTGTGCATTTTCCACTGTTGATAACGGCGACGCAGTCGTTGAAGCCCTTTGCTTCGATAAGAGTTTCGATGTTTGCCTCGTGTTCGATGTTCGCCGCGATCGTGCGTATGTCATCCAGTGCCCGGCTCTTATCCTGTTCGGAGACGTTGACGTCTTCAACGATGCTTTGAAGCACCTCAATTGCTTCGTCGCGCGCGCGCTGGCGGTTGATCGTCGTCACGGCGAAATAGCTTGCCACGCTCTGTGCGTTGTCATCTGCCATTGCATCACCTGCAGTATCAGCGCCCGCCTCAACTGCTGCGCCGAGAATGTCGGAGGCGCCGCCGCCGGTTGCAGCGTCGATGTCGTCATAAACCCCGTCTTTTTGGCCTCCGAAGAAGAACAGCCAGTTCAGGTAAACCGCTCCGCCGATAAGCACGGCAGAAAGTGCGATCGCAAGCCTGCGTTTTGCCTTCGGCGTAAACAGATCGCGGAACCTGCGCCCCATATCCGCAACCTTATCCTTAATTGATTGTGTCATCGAAATATCTCCTCTCAGCGTTTTCTGCATTAAGTTATCTTGAGAAAATAATATGAACGAATCGTGTAGTTTATGACAACAATTTTAACCCGATACGAATACTTTTGTTGACGGCAGGTCGAACAAAGCGCAGAGCAATGATATCAGTTTCTGCTGCACAATCGGGTCGTTGCCGCCTGAGCATACCACGGCTATGCCGCGCAGCCGCGGCGTCATGCGGCGCAGCAGCACCGGCGACTCCGACGAGCCGTTGCCGGTGGTCAGATACTCGCGCGAACCGTTTTTGCTGTCGTATGCGTAAACATTTTCGCTGTCCGACTCCAGCGTGATGAGCACGCTGACGCCACCCGCGCCGTCGACACGCTCAAGCAGCGCTTCGACCTCCGCTTCCAGTTTGTCGACGTAATCGGAGGTATCGATTATGTCCGTCCGCGGCGTGTCCTCTTTCGGGCGACCGAGCGTATAGTCGACGGAGCTTACGACGATGAGCGCGACTCCGATGAAAAACACGGCGCCAAGGAGCCATATGCCTTTGATGTTCTTCAGCTTTCCGATGATATCCATTCGACCACCACATTTCCCGCCGCGCAGCCGGTTTGCTCCGCGAGCCATATCTCGATTCCGATCGTTTTATACTCCGCCGGGGCGCGTGCATCAACGCTCGCAACTACAATAGCCTGGGGATCTGAAGTGTCAAGAGTTACGGCGACCGTCACCGCGTCGGCGCTACAGCCCAGTTTTGCCGCCAATAGCATACTCAAACCCGCTTCGATATTCTGCTTTGTCTGCGCTATTATCGCAGCTTCTGCGCTGCTTTCCGAGTCGCCGGCATCGGTTTTGATTTCAAGCGCCGACATCGCATCCTGCACCCCGCCGGCGATCGCCGCAATCGCATTTTTAGCCGGCAGCGCAAGCATGATGAGCACGCAGAGTGCGGCGACGTATTTGACATACTTTTTAAGTTGTCCCTCGTCGGGCGCAAGCGCGGTCGCGATACCCGCCGCCGACGCGGCGACAGCAAGCGAATATATGTAGGAATAAATTTCGTTCATGGCTTTTTATCCCGAGTCACCGCGGCGGGTTGCCGCGCGATTTTTTATATCCATAACGACGTCCGCGGCACTACTGCAATATGCCGACCGCGGAGCGCGAGAACATTGTCACAAATAACAAAAACATCACCGCGCACGAGATGAGTATCGCAAGCCCGAATCCGAGCATGCCGCGCATATCTTCAAAGAATGCACTCTCACGATCGCAGCCGGTGAGCTTTGCGGCGGCTGCCGTCAGAGAAAGCGTGAACCTGCACAGGTAAATCTGCAATATCGCCGGGATTATCAGCGCGAATATCACCGCCACCGACGCGGTGCCGAGCGTCGAACGAAGCATGCCTATGCTCCCGCCGATGGCTCGTATTGCATCGCCGAGCGCACCTCCGACGACGGGTATGTAGCTCGACGCCGCAAACTTCAGGGCTCTTGCCGACAGATTGTCCGCCGACAGCGCGAGGTTGGTTTGATAGCTGAGCACAAAAGTCAGCATCGCCATAATAAAAGCCAGCGTCGTGGTAAACATATTGCGCAGCGTATGCGACACACCCGAAATGCATACCTGCCCGCCGAGCCCCGTTATCAGCGCGAGCCCGAAACAGACGCGCAGCACCGGCCACAGGACATAATAGGAAAGCTGCTCGCAAAAGGCTGTCAGCGTCATCAGTCCCGCCGAGCTGACCGCAGCCGCAGTCACATTGCCTCCCGCGACGTAGAGCGTGCCCATCATGGGAATAAGTCCAGTCATGAAGGCGGTCAGATTCGTCATGGTCTCAGTCAGCCGCTCCCATACATTTGATACGGCATTATAGGCGGCGAGCACGGCGCACAGCAGTGTCGCATATTCGAGCGCCGAGGTCAGCCCCGCGTTTGAAAACGACGCTTTCGCGGCGTTCACCGCCGAAATCATTATCACAACGCCGAGCAGCAGCGCAAGCTGGCGCGTAAGCGGCTCTACAAGCTCGCCAAGCTCTGAAAAAATCATATCTATGACGCTGCCGATCGTAAAACTCTCCGCTATCTCGTCCGCGTCGCTTCCCATGTCCGACGCCGGTTCGGGCAGGATTTCCGAAAACCCCTCAAGCGAGCTGTCACTGTATACTCCGATCAAATCTTCCGCGTCAGCGCTGCCATCCTCAGCGTAGACACAGGGCAGCATCAGAAATACGAGTAATGCGGTCATAATTAAAAATTTCAGCTTCATGTCTTTTCACACTCCCGCCGTATAAGCCGCGTTATCCGAGCAGCAGCTCCCGCGCAAATCCCAGCAGTTCGTTTATCAGTGGCAGGCAGAGCAGCATTATCTCAGCCTTGCCCGCCAGCTCAACCTTTGACGCCGCGCTATTCTCCCCCATATCCTTGCATATATCCGACGCAGTCTGCGCGATAAGCGCAATACCCAGCGATTTAACCAGCGGCGCAGCATATCCCCTCAAACCTTCGGCAATCCATAATCCATCGATGAATTCCACTTGCGGCGCAAACCGAGCAATTATGGTCACAAGGAAAATCACACTGCCCGCTGCCGTCACAGGCAAAGCCAGCTCGGGTTTAAACTGCTTTATAACTACCGCGGAAAAGACGATAATCAGCGCGCCGCCGCAAATCTGGATTATCATAACCCGAAAAGACTGCGTATCGTGTCGAGCAGCTCTGAAATCTTGCCGACCAGCACGATCAGCACTATCACGACGCCCACAACAGATATAAGCATCGCATGTTCTTCCCCGACGGCTTTCTTTATAATCACATAGGCTGCGCAGACGATAAGCGCCACGCCTGCAACTCTGATAAGCAGGTCAATATCCATACTGTCCTCTCATTACATAAAATCTGTTAAGCCGGTAATTTATATATCAGATAAGTATTACAGCAATCGTCAGTGCTCCGGAGGCGCCGAGCGTGCGCCAGAGCTTTGCCTTCTTTGCGGCTTCTGGCGCCCGGGCGTCGATTATGGCGTTCAGCCTTGATACGGCGCGGTCGCAGTTGCGGAGCTGCTCATCTACGCCGGTTTTGCCGAGTATTCCGCCGAACTCTGCCAGCGCGGCGCGCGTATCATCGTCAATATAAACGCGACCGCACAGCTTCTCAACCGCAGCATCCCAGCCAAGCTCCGATGCATCTGCCAAAAATCCCGCCGACTCGAGCGGTGCGGTATCGCCGCCGCCGCAGAGGGTGTAAAGCGTCGCAAGCTCGCCGCGGTCAAACTCTATGTAGCCGCGCAGCCGCGTTATCAGCGCCGCAAACGCCTTCGCATACTTCAGCGG
>JAPXNL010000176.1:0-4340 GCA_033808535.1 Clostridia bacterium | reverse complement strand
GTCTGATAGCGGCGCAGGTATTTGAAGCGCATTTCCTGGTCGCCGCTCTCAAGCCCCATATCGATAGTGTAAAACCCCGCCTCTTTCATGCGGCGGACGGTGTCCTCCGTGAGGATGTCAAAGCGTATGTTGCCCGTGCACGGCAGGCCGATCTCACGCTTGTAAAGCTCGATGAACCTGTCGAACCAGTCGGGGAACATATTGAAAATCGCGTCGCGGAAATTGATGGTGTGGATAAACGGGTATTTTGACAGCAGCGTTTTGAGGTATAAAATAGCGTTCTCCGGCGAGCGGAATCGCGCGTATATCTTTTTGTTGGGGTAAACCTTGCGGAAGTTGCCGTTGCCGCAGTAGGTGCAGTTATAAAAGCAGCCGCGGCTGACCACGACGATTGCGGTGCCCACCTTTGAGGCTTCGAGATTGGGAAAATCGAAAAGGTCGAAGTCGGGTATAGGCAATCTGTCAAGGTCTGCAAACAGCGGGCGGATGGGATTGTGCTTGTGCGAGCCGTCGGGCAGCTTGAAATACAGGCTCTCGACACCGGCATAGTCAAGCCCGTCGCGCATTTTGTCGCACAGCTCGAGCATCGCATATTCGCCGTCGCCGACGCAGACGCTGTCGACCCCGTCCACAGCCAGCACCTCGTCGGGCACAAGCGTGCAGTGATAGCCGCCGCAGAGTATAAAGACGTCGGGGCACTCTTCCCGTGTCCACTTTATATACTCCTTGCAGTCGGGGAATGCGGTCGTGCGGACTGCAAATCCGATGACGTCATACTCACCCAGGTCGCGCAGCCGGCGCTTGAAGTCGCTCTCCGAATGCAGGTTGAGCAGGTGCATCAGCCCGACCTCATGCCCGCCCTGCTTTAAAACCGCCGAGATTGAGGCAAGCCCCTCGCTGTAGCTGCCACCGCTCGACCGGAACTTCTGGTCGCGGTCGGTATAGTCGGGGTAGACAAGCAGCACGCGGACCGGACGCCCGTTGGTTGTTTTCATTTAGATTTTAATGTCCTCGTTTTTGCTCAGAATTTAATTTACTCAGGTTATGATACCACTATACGCCTTTTAAATCAATAAAGAATTTTTTAATATTCGGTTGCAGTTGTGCGGTTTGTAAAATATTATTGAAGAAACATTTAACAGATATGTTGAAAAATGCTTGCGACTGGGTCATATTTTGCGGATACAATATAATCGAAAGTTACGCAGGCGCCTGCCTTACTATATATTATTCCGTTATGCGGGCCTGCGTTTGCAAAAATTGGCGTATTTAAATGCTTCGACCGCATATCAAACGGGTATTTCTGACTATAAAACCGAGGTGAACGACAGGATGAAAACGCAGAAAACACTGCTCGTGGTTGACGGCAACAGCCTGCTCAACCGCGCGTTTTACGCCATAAAGCCGCTGACCAACTCCGCGGGGCTTTATACCCATGCCGTATACGGCTTTACGACCTCACTGCAGAAACACCTCGAAACATATAAACCCGATTATGCGGTCGTGGCGTTCGACATGCCCGCGCCCACGTTCCGCCACGCGCTGTTTGAAGGCTACAAAGCGACGCGGAAGGGCATGGCGGATGAGCTTGCCGTCCAGCTGCCATACGCCAAAAAGGTGGCCGAGGCGCTGGGCTTTGTTATCTGCGGCATCCCCGGCTGGGAGGCTGACGATATACTCGGCACGCTCGCTGCCGAGTCGGCGCGCGACCCGGAGCTTATGACATGGATCGCGACCGGCGACCGCGACGCCATGCAGCTTATCACCGGCAACGTGAATGTGCTGTACGCCAAAACGCGCGAGACCGTGGTCTACGACCGCGAGAAATTCATCGCCGACTACGGCGTGCCGCCTGAGAATTACATCGACGAAAAGTCGCTAATGGGCGACACCTCCGACAACATACCCGGCGTGAAGGGAGTAGGCGAAAAGACCGCGCAGAAGCTGATCGCGACGTACGGCACGCTCGAAAACCTCTATTCAAAGCTGCCTGTGCCCGAAGTTTCGGCATCGGTAAACGAAAAGCTTGCCGCAGGGCGCGAGTCGGCGTTTATGTCGCGCCAACTCGCGGCTATCTCGCGCGAGGCTCCGCTGCCGTTTACGCTCGAAGATGTAAAATATACGGGCGTGCGCCGTCCGGAATTGCTGGCATTGTTTACCGAGCTTGAGTTTACCAGCCTGATCGACAAGATGGGGCTGCGCGAAGATGCTCCCGCCGCAAATGGCGGAGCAGAAACCGCGGAAGCGCCCGCCGAACCTGTCGCGCTCGACGGAGCCGCGTTTGCCGCGCTCGACAATGCAAAGGTATGGACGGTGGAGCTTGCCGGCGATACTGTCACGGCGGTGTCGGGCGGCGAGGCTTACTCTTGCCCGGCGGCCGAGTCGGCAGAGTTTTTCAAAACGCACAAAATCAGCGCTCACGACACAAAGGCGCTGCGCCACGCGCTCAGCGCTTACAATATAACCGGGATTGACCCGGCGTTTGACACATTGCTCGCCGCCTATGTTGTCGATTCGGGGGCAAACTCATACGAGCCGGTAAAGCTGTCCGACAGGTATCTGGGCGGCATGCCGGCCGGCGCGAAGACGTGCAATGTGCTCGACAGGCTGCGCGAGCCGCTTTCGCGCGCACTTGCCGACAGCGGGCAGGAAAAGCTGTTTTACGAGCTTGAACTGCCGCTTGCCGAAGTGCTTTACCGCATGGAAATCACGGGATTTAAAATCGACCGCGCTGGCATCGCCGAGTTTTCGAAGAAGCTCGCGGCTATGGCAGAGAAATACGAGTTGGCGGTCTACGACGCGGCAGGATATGTGTTCAACCTCAACTCGCCAAAGCAGCTCGGAGAGGTGCTTTTCGAGCGGCTTGGCCTGCCGTCGGGCAGAAAGACCAAAACCGGCTGGTCGACAGACGCCGAAACGCTCGAGCGGCTGCGCCCCTACTCCGAAGTCGTCGACAACCTGCTTGAATACCGGCAGGTGACAAAGCTGCGCTCGACATATGCGGAGGGGCTGCTGCGCGTCACCGACGAAAACGGCAGGGTGCACACCAGCTTCAACCAGACGGTCGCCGCGACAGGCAGGCTTTCCTCGACCGATCCGAACCTGCAGAACATCCCCATCCGCACCGAACTGGGCCGCGAACTGCGCAAATTCTTCATCCCCGAGGACGGCTGCATCCTGATAGGCGCCGACTACTCGCAAATTGAGCTGCGGCTGCTTGCCGACATATCGGGCGACGAAAACATGATAGGCGCGTTTTTGCGCGGCGACGATATACACACAATAACGGCGTCGCAGGTGTTCGGAGTGCCGCCGGATAAGGTTACGCCCGAGCTGCGCAAGCGCGCCAAGGCGGTCAACTTCGGCATCGTGTACGGCATCGGAGACTACTCGCTGTCGCAGGATCTGCACATCACGCGCCACGAAGCCGCCGAATATATCGAGGGCTATTTTCGCACATACCCGAAGGTGCGCGAGTACATGCAGCGCACGGTGGCTGCCGCGCACGAGCACGGCTACGTGGCTACACGGCAGGGCAGGCGGCGGTATATCCCCGAGCTTGCTGCCACAAAAAAGCAGCTTGTCGCGTTCGGCGAGCGCGTGGCGATGAACAGCCCCATCCAGGGCGAGGCGGCGGATATTATAAAGCGCGCGATGATAGACGTCGACCGTGCGCTGCGCGAGGCGGGGCTCGACGCCCGGCTGATACTTCAGGTGCACGACGAGCTGCTCGTCGAATCGAGTATAGACGACGCACCGCGCGCCGAGGCGATACTGCGCGACAAGATGGAGCACGCCGCAACCCTCACCGTGCCGCTTGTCGCCGAAATCGCGTCGGGCATGACGTGGTACGAGGTGTAAAATTCGTGTCGCCGCAGACAGCGGTTGTGCAATAGCCGAGTAATTTTATTATAAATATGCGAAATTACGAACGGCAGTTGGGTGGCAGGCCCGCCCCGTAGAGAAACTGTGGGGTATTTTTATAGCAATCCACGTATCCGCAAACAGCAGTCAGCGACAGTCGAGCGCGCTGAAAGTGTTGACAGTATGCGATATCGCCGGACACCTCATGTGTCCGGCGGACGAACAAAGCTGCACCAAGAGGGGGCGCGGGGGATACTTCCCCCGTCGGGGGAGTCCCCGTGGGTACACCCCTCAAGCGTGATACAAAGGTCAATGCCTTACGGCATTGACCTGCGGCGGAGCCTTATGGCTCCTTTCTGCCGTCATTCTTTGAATGACGGTGGTTACATTTTTTTTGAGAGATGGATTATCATATCAAGTGCAAGAAAAGAATTAACAAAAAAGAAAAGCAATTCATAAGAAGATGACCTATCATG
>JAPXNL010000175.1:0-4373 GCA_033808535.1 Clostridia bacterium | reverse complement strand
GGTTATCAGTGATAGTTTTTCAGCCGTTGTAAAGCGCGTACTCGGTACCTGCGGTTATGCCCGGCGTTGTAAAGAACAGCACCGTGGCGGGGCGCAGGGTTTTGAAGGTGGCGAGTGAAACTGTTTCGCCGTTTTGCGCGACGGCAAGCGGTGTGTTTTCTTTTATCGTCGAGCCGATCGCAAACAGCACGTTCGGCTGGGTCGACGAATCGCCCACCGGGCAGTCAAACTCACCGCCGAGCGCTGCGAGCGTACCGCCGTTTATCATCGCGACAGTGCCGCACTTGACTGGCCGTTTAACTGCGGAAAGCAATGTCGTGCCGCCTTCGATAAATATTGCGCTTGCTGCCTGTATGCCGTCGGAGCCTGCCAATATTGCAATGCTGCCGCCGTCGATGCAGACAAATCCGCGGTCAGTCTCGGCATTGTTGTCGGCGCGGATGCCGTCCGAGCCGGCGGTGACGGATATTATGCCGCCGCCGATTTTAACGCTGTCGCTGCCGTACAAGCCGCCGTTCGGCGCCGAAACGTTGAGTATGCCGCCGGTTATTACAAGATCGTCCTTTGAGACAATCGCGTGCTTGTAGTTGCCGACCACATTCAATGTGCCTGTGCCGTTGATCGAAAGGTCGCTTCGGCTGAATATAACCGCGTCGACGTTTTTCTGTTCGCCGTCCACAACGCTGTTGGCTTCAGTCAGTGTGTAGAGCACGCCGTCGGTCAGTGTGTTTATCTTTCCTTCGTTGAGCGTGATGAACACCTTGTCCGCTTCTTTTATGAATAACGCGGCGAAATCGGAGCATTTCACCGTCACGCCGTCGAACACAAGCTGTACCTTTGCGGTATCTTCGGCTTCAACGAAAATCGTGCCGTCGTCAAGCGTGCCGGAGAACACATATGTGCCCTCAGCGGTTATCTTTATATCACCGTCGGAGAACTCGGCGCCGGTGCCCGATATATTCGCGGTTGCGCCGTCAAGCTTTATGGTAGTTGCGGTCGACTGCTCGTACCCTACATCTTTGTCGCGGGCGGTGAACTCCGTGTCCATTGTCGCATGTGTGGCAGGAACAGGGAGTGTCGAAGCCGACTGCGACGAGGTCAAAAGCAGTGTTTTGCCCGAAACGTCGACTGCCTCGAGCTTTACTCCATCTTCAAGCACGGCTGTACCATTGCCGTTTTTATTGTTTGAACCGCTGCATCCCGCGGACGCGATAAGTAATATTGAAGCGAGCGCGAATGTGGCAAATCGTCTTATTATGTCCGTTTTCATAGCCTGTACCGTCGCTTTCTATTTATCTATAATATACTATTATAATAATTTTTTAAAGTTCGTCAATATATATCGGTCCGCGTTCGCTTACCTTGCCGCAGGTAATCTCAAGGTTCCCGTTGCGGCAGCGCAATTCGTCGATGAATTCCTTTTCACGCGATACGTCCTTTAACTGAAGCAGATAGTTCAGCTTATAAAGGCTGCCGAGATTGGAGGTTCTTACTCTAATAAGCTCGCATTTGTCGGTGTATTTTTCAAACAGGTCATCGAACGCGTCCGAATAGTCAAGGCTTTCGGGTATCGTGATGCGCAGCTCGCGTTCACCTGACCGGTGTTTGGGCTCGCCGAAGCGTATAGCGGTCAGCAGCACGTTTGCCGCGCATATGATAATCGTGAACAGCGCAGCAAATGCAAGATAGCCTGTACCGGTCGCAAGACCGACTGCCATCGCCATGAAAATGCTGGCTATCTCCCTTGCGGAGCCGGGCGCGGAGCGGAAACGCACGAGGCTGAACGCGCCCATGACTGCAATACCGGTGCCGACATTTCCGTTCACCAGCATAATGACCGTTTGCACAATCGCGGGCAACAGCGCTAAGGCTATGACAAAGCTTTTCGTGTAGGTGTTTTTATATGTATAAAACAAACCGATCAGCGCGCCGAGTATCAGCGAAACCAGCATGCTGAGCAAAAACGAGCCGACTGAAAAAGTTATGGCGGTTGTAGTACCGTATACGCTGTTGAAAATATTGTTAAGCACAGATTATCTTCCTTTCAATTGATTCGTTAGTTATATCATTTAACCTGCTTTGCTCAGAAAGCTGGTATGCGCGTCCGTATTTTGAAAATGATGTCGGGTATATTTTAAGCTCGTCAAGAATATGCGACAACCAGAGCGGGATCGAAGTTGGGGTTTTCAGCTCCATCAGGCGCTGATCAGGGTCGATAATCAAATCTCCGCCCGGACCTGCAGACAGGTATAAGTCATTCCAGCGCACAATCACATTGCTGTCGATTGTAACGCGCAGGTTGGGGTCTTCCACCGAGAAAAACGCTTCGCGGTCGTAAAACAATGCGGCTCTGGGACGAAGCTCGGGATAAAAACCGAGAACATAATCGATCTCTCGGCTTATCTGTGTCGATTCCGGCAATGGCTTGCCTTCATACAGATAAGCCTCCGCCTGGGCAAGCGTCGCTTCTATGCGCCTTTTATAAACGATGCCCTTGTATTTCTTTTTAAGCTCGATAAAGACTGTATCGCCGGCAGATGGTGTTTTATAGCTGCGGAGCCGCAGCTTTTCTTTATAAATCGGCTTTTCAAGCGACGTGCGTATCAGCCGGAAATCAGGTGTATCCATATAAATATTGCTTATCGTGCTCTTCCCGTATTTGTCGGGTTCAAACCTGCCGGCTGTAGCTTCCAGCAGCTCGCGGCATTGCTGCTCGCTGAGCAGATATTTAGTCTCATAACGTTTAAAGGTATATATGTATTCGGATTTAGTTCCCATTGGGTTGTTCTCCCAAAAAAATATTGCCTGATAACAATCTATGTAATTATTTTAATATGCTTACTTTAAATCAACTTTAAATTTTCCGGCAAATAACTTTTGATTTTGCCCCTGAAATCACATACCTCCTGAATATGCGCGGACGCGCAACATATAATGTACATATACTTATTATGATTATTATACGATACCGGTGTGTTTTGGCGCGCCGGGCAGTTCGGGGGAGGAACTTATATAAGATGGTAATACATACTGTCGCACCGGGCGATACAATATACACCATTGCGCAGCAATACGGTGTACAGCCCGCGCGGATCATATCCGACAATATGCTGACCGATCCGGCTAATCTTGTTGCGGGTCAGACGCTTGTAATTCTGTATTATAACCAGGTTCATATTGTCCGGCCCGGCGATACGCTTTTCACCATAGCGTCAGCATACGGCACGACCGCCAAAGCGTTGCTGCGCAATAATCCCCAGCTCAGAGGCAACCCGACCATTTTTGAAGGTCAGCCGATTGTTATAGACTACAACAGCGTAATTCGCGGCAAGCTGACTACCAACGGGTATGCATATCCCTTTATCGATAGCGAAGTGCTGCGAATGACGCTGCCTTTTCTGACCTATCTGACTATTTTTACATACGGTTTTACCCCGACGGGCGGGCTTGTGGTGCCTGACGATGAAGAACTTATCGCGCTGGCAAGGGAATACAACGTCGCGCCGATGATGATGCTGTCTACGCTCACGGAAGAGGGCAGGTTCTCAAATGAGCTTTCCACTATGTTGCTCACTAATCCGAGTCTACAGACGACGCTGATTGAGAATATTATCAACAACCTTAATGCCAAAGGTTATTACGGGCTGGAGATTGACTTTGAATACGTCAGGCCGGAGGAGCGCGACGCTTATACCACGTTTATCCGGCGGGTGACCGAGGCTGCAAACGCTGCGGGATTTCCGGTAGGTGTGGCGCTTGCGCCGAAAACATCCGCCGATCAGCCCGGACTGCTTTATGAGGCGCACGATTACGGCGGGATCGGGTCTGTCGCCGATTTTGTGCTGCTGATGACATATGAATGGGGTTATACATACAGCCCGCCGATGGCTGTCGCACCTATCAACATGGTGACCGCCGTTGTTGACTATGCGCTGACGGAGATACCTGCCGATAAAATCAACATGGGCGTTCCGAATTACGGCTATGTCTGGCCGCTGCCGTTTATTGAGGGCGAGTCGCGCGCGAGATCGATCTCAAATGTTGAAGCCGTGGATATTGCGCGCAGGTATAATGCCGAAATAATGTTTGACCCCGTGGCAATGTCGCCTTTCTACACCTACAGGTCCGAGGACGGGCAGCGGCATGAAGTGTGGTTCGAGGATGCGAGGAGCATCGAAGCTAAACTCAATCTCGCAACGCAAAAAAGCCTGCGAGGCGTGGCGATCTGGAATATAATGCGCTTCTTCCCCCAACTCTGGCTGGTCGCCAACGGCGCGTGGATCATAGAGGACTTGCCCGTGTAGGCGGTATTTTTAGTGGTTCATACACTGCTTGTAATGTGGGGGAGCTTTTTGAAAAAAGCTCCCCCACAC
>JAPXNL010000174.1:0-4401 GCA_033808535.1 Clostridia bacterium | reverse complement strand
CGCGTGTGTGGATGAAGATTGCCTTGTGGCGGTTAAAAAGTGCCTGCCCTACACCAGGTTCTTCCATCTCAAGGACTTCTATGTGCGCAAGACCGAGGAGCTGCCGCTGGGCGGCGGGCTGTTCCGGTGCGATTCGGGCAACTGGTTTTCGACCAACTCGGGCGAGTATATGCTGCGCGGCTCGATTCTTGGGCAGGGCGACCTGCCAGTGCGCGCGATCTTCCGCGCTATCAGAGAATATGAACCGATGTGCGACGCGTTCGGCTCGCTGGAGTTTGAGGGCATGGAGCAGCCCGAGGACGGCTCCAGACTCGGCATGGCGACAGCTAATGCGTTGATAAACTAACCTGTAAGTAACCGCAGGGGGACGCGCTCGGAGAAACTTTACCGTTTACTTTAAATCAAATATTGCGCCGCCGGTTTGGGTAAGGGACCCAGATCGGCGGCGCAAGTTTTGATTACTAAGAAATTTACGGCAAAAACAATAAATCGGGATTAAGGGATATAGAGAAAACAACAAAATTATGTTATATACAATATCAAAATCCCAGCACAAAAGTTTTTGAAGGGTGTGGGGAACTTTTTTCAAAAAGTTCCCCACAAATTATTCAACCCATCAAACCGGCGTAAGGGTCGGCAGTCGTGACGGGTTTCGGCTTGATGTAGGTCACGCCGTACCAGGTGATGGCGTCGTTTTCCTTGTCATAGGTCGCGGTCGAGGTCACTTCGCCGAACGTGAACGTGATTTTATCGCCGGCTATGGTGTACGTGCCCTGCTCCGTGATGCCCATCGTAACCGCCACCACAGTATTCGCAGCCGCGTTCAGTCCGTTCTCGAGCAGCCCGCCGGCATCGCCCGAGAAAATCAGCATATTGCTCGCGGCGTAATCGCCGTCGGCAAAGTAGATACCCTCGAACTTCGGCGCGCACGACGTGAGGGTTGCGGCAAAAAACAGCGCCGCGACAGTTAATAAAGTCGCCTTAATATGACGGGAACTCATATAAATCCTCTTCACCACTTTTATTATATGTTCTTAGAACCGGAAATATATGAACGGGTTATAGTCGGACCCCGTGAGGAACACCACCGACAAAAGGAACAGCCCGATGCAGCCTGCGACGTTGAGTATATACGCCGAGGTTTTGCCGCCGTTCAGCGTCTCGAGCTTCCTGCGCAGCCACGGAAGCAGCGGCGCGGAGAAGATTATTCCAAGCAGGATAGCAATCCCCGTTATATTGTCAAGCTGCGCGGAGGCGCGCACCAGTCCGATATTGCCGAAGTTGAACATCGCGTCCGCGTATTTCAGCGCCGCGGTCAGGTTGTCGGCGCGGAACAGTATCCAGCCGAACAGCACAACAAACAGCGTGTATATGCGCCCCACAAAGGCAGGCAGCTTTTTCAGCACGTTTCCGAACCCGATGCGCTCGATGATAAGGAAGAACCCGTGGTACAGTCCCCATATCAGGAAGTTCCACGCCGCGCCGTGCCATATGCCCGTGCAGGCGAACACAATCACGAGGTTGATATACGTCCGCGCCTTGCCCCGCCTGTTGCCGCCCAGCGGTATGTAGAGGTAGTCGCGGAACCAGGTCGACAGCGATATATGCCAGCGCCGCCAGAACTCCTGCACCGAACACGAAATGTACGGGTAGTTGAAGTTCTCCAGAAAATCGAAGCCCAGCATGTGCCCGAGCCCTATCGCCATGTCCGAGTAGCCGCTGAAATCGTAGTAGATCTGCAGCCCGTAGCAGATCGCGCCCAGCCACGCGGTCGCGGCGTTGAGCTCGCCCGTGACGCCGAACGCCATGTCGGCCATGCTCGCGACTGTGTTGGAGATCAGCACCTTCTTTGCCACCCCCATGATGAAGCGCGAGGTGCCGCAAAACAGCTTGTCCGTGTCGTATGAGCGCTCGGTCAGCTGCTTGTCAACGTCGATATAGCGCACGATCGGCCCCGCGATGAGCTGCGGGAACAGCGAGATATACAGCCCCAGCTTGAGTATGCTGTGCTGCGCCTCCACGTTGCCCCAGTATACGTCGATGGTGTACGACATTATCTGGAACGTGAAGAACGAGATGCCGATCGGCAGCGCGATGAACGGGAAAATCCCGCCCGTGACGAAGTTGAAGTATTTGAAGAAGAACAGCGAACCGAGGTTGTATACCAGCGACAGCACCAGTATCAGACGGCAGGCTGAGTCTGCCCCGTTCTGCCTACATTTTTCGATGCCCAGCCCGAACACATAGTTGCAGGCGATAGCCAGAATCATCAGGATAATGTTCTTCGGCTCGCCCCACGCGTAAAAGAACAGCGAAGCCGCGAGCAGCACCGCGTTTTTGGCGGCTATGAACCGCAAGGGGATGGCATAGTAGACAAGCAGGACAGTTGGCAGGAATATAAACAGAAATAGTGTCGAACTGAATATCATTTATTTAAACCTTCCGGCATTTCTTTTGCAATTGCGCGCCGCTTATTTTATCTCGTTGTCCTTTAAATAGTAGTACAGCGAAGCGTAAACGACGTTGCTGCCGATGAACGGGTTCCCGGTTTCGCCAGCGTAGGTCTCGCGCGTCGGGAACTGGCCGCGGATCTGCTGCTCGGTCTGCTCGAAAATCACAAGATCTATATCCTCGAGCAGGATGTCCCACGCGTCATAGCCCATTTTCCCGAACGGGCTGTACCTCGCCTGGCCGGAATACTGGTTATAGTAGAAGGTCTGCAGCTTGTTTGTAATGCGGTACCTGCGCAGGTAGTTGATGACGTCGTGCGTGAAGCTGCCGCCCTGCACCAGCACGCCGATCTTCTCGCCGTCGTCGGGGTTGATGACATATCCGTCGGGCGTGTAGTAATACTCGTCCATTATCGAGCCGGACTTGTCAATCGTGCCGTACAGGATGTTGTAGATATCGACGTCGGAGCTGCCGCCTATTGACGGCGGCTTGGTGGATTCGATCACGCCGTTGGTGCCCAGCCGGCGCGCGTTTATGCCGGTAAGCTCGCAGAACTTGTCGATCACCGCGCGCGTCGCCTCAAACGACGCGAGGTGGTTCCAGTGTATGCCCGTCTTGGGGAAGGTCGCGTACAGCCCGATCTGCCTGAACAGCTCGCTCGAGTCGACATAGTTTATCTTGCTTTCGGCAAGCAGCTTCTTCAGCCGTGTGTAGGGGCGAACGTAATCGTCGGGCGCGTAGCGCGTGTTCTTGTACCATTCGGGAATGTACTCGGCATACTGGCTCGCCTTCGACGAGGAGAGCAGGTATATCATCGTGATGCCGCGCTTGGCAAGCTGGTCCTGGATGTACTCGAGCATGTCCACAAGCGTCACAAGCCCCTCGTCGGTCACGCTTATGTAGGGCTCGCTGTAGCCGTAATACTCGTCGATATACGCCGCCTCAAACAGGTAGCCCGACTTGCCGATGAGCACTGCGTCCGAGCCTTTGAAGCCGGACGGCTCCACAGGCGCTTCGTCGCGCCGCCGGATATTGATCTCGGCGTACATGTTGTTTTCGGTGTCGAACATGTACTCCCAGATCTGCTTCTCGTTGTCCACCGGCTGCTCTGTATCTGTTCCGGTATCCGGCTTGTCGCCCGTGCCCTCGTCCGTCTTCTGCAAAAACCGCAGGTTTATAATGTCAAGGCTGTCGGTATCGTACTTTAGCTGGCGGTAGAATGTAACCATCATCGAGCGAGAGGGATAGTGAGTCGAAAACCACGCCTCGAAGCCCTTTTGAAAAGAGGCGTCAAGCCATCCGCCGACGCTCGGCGCCACAAATTTTGCCTCTTTTTCGCTCTCGAGCGGCGCCTCGTGCGAGCCGAACAAGAGCAGAGTCAGCAGCGGCACAGTGATGAATACCATGAACACGCCGAACAAAAACATTTTCAGCGCCATGTTGATGGACGGGTATTCCTCTTCCCCGCCGGCGGTCGCACCGCCTGCGGATGCAGTGCCAGCGGGTGTGCCGTGCGAGGACGCGCCGCCGTCAGCGGATGCAGGCGTACCCGCAGTGTCGCCGGCGGTTCCGCCTGCCGTGACCGGTGTTTGCGCCGCAGAGTTGACCGGTGCCGTCATATCCCCGCTGCCTGTATCCGTGCTCTTTATATTATCGCTTGTCAATTTGCGTTTATCCTCCGGGAACTGGTCGCAATCTGCGTTAATGATATCAACATTGTAACCATAAAGATTAAATTTGTCAACATAAATCGGCGCTGTCCTGTCGCATTTGCAAAAAACGGCGGCTTTCGCCGCCAAATAATGTTATATTACTACAATAACAACATATAACTGTCGATAATTCAAGGTGAGCGCGGGTGATGCCTCCCCGACGCGCCAGCCGTACTTTTGTAAAAGACGGATAACGCCGGACACCGCACTCTTACCGTTAATGATACCGCCGGACACC
>JAPXNL010000173.1:0-4477 GCA_033808535.1 Clostridia bacterium | reverse complement strand
AAGGAGCCCTAAGGCTCCGCCGCAGGTCAAAGCCGTCAGGGGATGTTACCCCGCGCCCCTCTGGGCGCCAGTCCATTCGTCCACCGGACGCCCTAATGAAGTCCGGCGGCGGGCGGTTAGAGTTTCTGCTTTCGGTAAGCCGTTACATCGCGTCCACCATTACCACTCAAGCCGCCCCGAGGGGTAAGGGCCCCGGAGGGGCGGCGCGAGTTGCGTACATTAAGTCGTGGTTGTGAGGCGCTGAAATAAGGCAAATCGATTGAGCAAAACGATGGTTGCTTATATTAACTAATGTGCAGGTTTAGGAATATCCAGTTCAGAAGTTTTTGGGGGGTGGGGGACTTTTTTCAAAAAGTCCCCCGCGCGTCCCCTATTTATCAGCCCTCGGCGTTGAAGGCGCGGAAGGCGAGGTATGTCATGTAGAGGTCGGTTTTCGCGATCAGCTCGTAGGGCGCGTGCATCGAGAGGACGGGCACGCCCAGGTCAACCGTCTCGATGTTGCGGTTCGCAACGTAGCAGGCGACCGTTCCGCCGCCGCCCTGGTCGACCTTGCCCAGCTCGCCGATCTGCCATACTACGCCGGCCTTGTCGAACACGCGACTGATCTTGCCGATCAGCTCGGCGCTGGCGTCGGAGCTGCCCGACTTGCCGCGCGTGCCGGTATATTTCGTCATCACCACGCCGCCGTTGGCAAACGAGGCGTTGCGCCGCTCGTAAACATCGCCGTAGTTGGGGTCAAACGCGGCGTTAACGTCAGCCGACAGGCACACCGACGCCGCGCGCAGCTCGCGCGAGGTGATGCCGCCCGACGCCGCGATATCCTCCAGTATATCGTCAAACACCTGGCACTGCATGCCCGAGATGCCCACGCTGCCGATCTCCTCTTTGTCGGCGAGTATCGCCATTATGGTGCGGCGGGGCGCCTCGGTATCGAGCACCGCGGTCAGCGCCGGATACGCGCAAACGCGGTCGTCGTGCCCGTACGCGCCGATGAAGCTGCGGTCCAGCCCCACATCGCGCGCCTTGAGCGCGGGCACCATCGTCAGCTCGGCGCTGCGGAAATCCGCCTCGGTCATCCCGTATTTCTCGTGCAGTATCGCAAGAATGTTCAGCTTGATTTTGTCGTCGCCCTTGTAGTCGGGGTACGGCTCGGAGCCGAGCAGGATGTTCAGCCCCTCGCCTGTGATGCCGTCGGCAAGCGACTTCGCCATCTGGTCCTTGGACAGGTGGATCAGCAGGTCGGTGATGTAGAGCACGGGATCGCCCTCATCCTCGCCGATCGTCACGTCGACAGTCCTGCCGTCGGCCAGCGTCACCACGCCGTGGATCGCAAGCGGCACGGTCGTCCACTGGTATTTCTTGATCCCGCCGTAATAGTGAGTCTTGAAGAACGCAAATCCGCTGTCCTCATAGAGCGGGTTGGGCTTGAGATCTATGCGCGGCGAGTCCACATGCGCGGCAGAGATAACCACACCGCGGTCGGCAGGCTCGCTGCCCACCGTGAACACGAAAAGCATCTTGCCATGATTATTGAAGTAGTATTTGCCGCCCGGCACGACCTTGCCGCCGAGCTTGTGCTCGACAAACCCCTTTGCCCGGGTCAGTCTGATACCCTCGGCAACCGCCTCGCGCTCGGTCTTGGCGGCGTCGATGAACGCCTTGTAGCCTTCGGCGTACTCACTGCATTTCGCCCTGCCGTCCGCGCCCAGCTTTTCAAATATGTCGGGCTTCTTGTAAAAAAGCTTTTCTTTCAGCTCTTCGGCTTTTGTCTTTTCTTCCATGAGTGTATCTCCCTGTAAAATTAAAATACCGTTTGTTTATAAATTATCTGCCGCTTGTATTTTTCAGGTTGCCGATTAAATTCACGGCAGGATTATTTCATATCTCTTGCCGTCGTAATTGCCCTCGCGCGTGACGGTGTAGCTGCCGCCCGAATACGCAATCGTCACGATGTTGTATTCGCCGCGCTCGTAGTCGTAGGTTATGCCGTCGTCCTCGAACAGCCTGCAAACTGCGTCGCCGCAGCCGAATTTTTTCGGCGAGATTTTGAACACCGCGTCGTCGGCGACGTACTGCAGCGGCTCCGCGACCGGGATTATCGAGTTTTCACGCGCGAAAATGAGCATGTCCTCCAGTTCCGGCGCAAACTCGTAGCGGCGTCCGCCCTCGTACTCTTCGCCGGTGAAGAAGTTGTACCACTTCCCTGCCGGCAGATAGACAGAGCGGGAGCTGCGCTTGTGCGTCATGGGCGCGTAGAGCAGGTCGGACCCGCACATGTACTCGTCCTCGATTGCGTAAGTCTCGCGGTCGGCCGGCCAGTCCATCGTCAATGCGCGGAACGGCGGCAGTCCTGTCCGCATATACTCCGCAAACGCCGAGTAGAAGTACGGCAGCAGCATCATGCGCAGCTCGAAAATCTTGCGCAGCTTGCCCTCGAACACGCCGCCGTCGTCTAAAAACTCGCCGCGGCGGTTCTTCTCGGTGTCGTACTGCTTCCAGTCGGGGTGAGGTATCATCCAGCAGTTAAAATTTGCCTGCGGCGACATGACGACGGTCTGCGCGCGGCGGATAAGCTCGGCTTCGCTGTGCGACTGGCGCACCTCGGGCGTCCACAGCAGGCCGCTGTAGCAGGCGGTCACGACGCCGCGGATGAAGTCGTCAATGTCGTACAGGTCGCTGTACAGCACATAGGGCATGGGCGACGCCATCGCGCCAGAGCTGCGCACGTTGTTGTATGTGCGCATGTTTTTCTCGCGGTAAGCGGGCTCGAGCATCTTCTGCGCGAGCATGCCCATCAGCGTGTGCATCTGCTCGCCGTCGAGACCCGACGGGAACTGCGACTGCTCGGGATACGACCACGGGGTTCTGATAAAGTCGCTGCCGTCGCACTCGTCGATTTTGAAGCCGGATATACCGCGGTCGAGGAAGTATGACTTATAATAGTCGCGGAAAATCCGGCGGTTCTCCTCGAGCGAAAGGTCGGGCACAATGCCGCCCCACACCTTGTAGTCGCCGGCGGTAGGCTCGAGCGCGCCGTAGAGCGGCGAGTCGGGATGCACATAGAGATGCGTCCACAGGTTGGGACGGAATCCGGCCTCGTTTAGCTTAGCGATCAGCTCGTCGTGGTCGGGAAATTTATCGTCGTTCCAGACGTATGTGCAGCTGTATGCGTGGGTCTGCCAGCCCGGCTCGAACCCGAAAACGTCGACGGGCATGCGGTCGGCGCGGATCTGCGCCATCTGGCGCTCGACACCGGCGCGGTCCGCCTGTCCCCAGGTGCGGTACCACATGCCGAGCCCCCACATGGGAGGCATCGCGCCGCCGCCGCAGAACATGTTATAGCGTTTAACAGCGCCCGCAATATCGGGGCCTGAGAAAACGTAGATCTCGATGCCCTTTACCGCGGGCACTTCAATCAGTGTGTGCAAACCCTCGTCGTAGCTGCGCGCGGCGTAGAGCTCGGCGGTGTCGGTTGCCACGCCGCGCTTGCCGGTGTCGTTGGTGGAGATGCCGCGTCTGACATGCGTGCCGAAATAGAATGTGGCGTAGCGCGCGGTGTCGACGAGCACGCCGTAGCCCCGGCTTGAAACGAAGAACGGGACGGGCGCGTGGCTGTCGCCGAGGTCGGCGATCGGGTCGCTGTTGACACGCAGAGTCTTTTTCCTGCCGCGCTGGCATACCGATTTGAGCTGCAGGCCCAACCCGAAAATCTGCTCGTCGGGCTGCAGTGGCAGTGTCAGCACCGCGCCGCGCGCGGTCACAGAGAATCGCATCGATGCCGGGTCAAGTGGCGGGTTGTATTCCGCCGTATCCTCCTCGCGGCCCGGGATGATACGCGACCGGGCGTCGTCCCAAAACAATTTGATCGGAGTGATGCTCTCCGGCTCTCCGAAGGTATACCTGAAAACTCCGTTCATACTTTTATTGCGCGTGTGAACGCGGCGCTCCTTTTTTATTTGTAAAATAAAAACTTTGCGACATATTATAACATATCCGCGCGTAAATATCCATACCCCGCCGGTAAAAATTTACGCCAAGGGAACGTCTTGGGGAACTTTTTGAAAAAAGTTCCCCAAACCCCTCAAAAACTTTTGTGCTTGTAATCTTATTTAACTTTATTAACCTTGTTTAGTTATTCTCATCTTACGAGCGGGTGCACACCCTTGTCACCGCCGTGACGCATTGCATCGCCGACAACTGCCGCACAACCCGCGCAGCCCTCAAGCATCATTCGATTCCGAATGACGATGGTCCCATTACCCCTCGGGCGGCTTAAGCAGCCGCAGGGGGACGCGGGGGGCGCGGCGAAGCAGCCTACCGACAAGTATGACGCTTTCCGATTACGATACCGCCAGACACCACTGGCGGTGTCCGGCGGACGCAAGGATTTGCACCAAGAGGGGGCGCGGGGTAACATCCCCTGACGGCTTTGACCTGCGGCGGAGCCTTAGGGCTCCTTTCTGCCGTCATTCGAAGA
>JAPXNL010000172.1:0-4580 GCA_033808535.1 Clostridia bacterium | reverse complement strand
GCCGTCGACGGTGTAGAATCTGACCTTCTTGCGTGCAATGTCGCGCTTTATCTTTGCGGGCAGGCGAGCGTCAAGCTCCTCGAGCGTCCAGCCGGTGTTGAGCAGGAAGGTTCCGCCCTCCTTGAGGT
Organism: Clostridia bacterium; assembly: GCA_033808535.1. Lineage (GTDB taxonomy): Bacteria > Bacillota > Clostridia > Oscillospirales > CAG-272 > DTU078. The sequence goes on along the minus strand of JAPXNL010000172.1, from coordinate 4,452 downwards.
CGCCCGTCATGTCGTACTTGTCGATATATGCGATGTTGTGGCAGGCGACAAAGTCGGCCTTGGAAACATAGTATGTTGAGCGGATGGGCTTATCGCCGAAACGCAGGTGAGATATAGTCAGACCGCCCGACTTCTTGGAGTCGTAAGCGAAATACGCCTGCGCCTTTTTGTCGGTGTGGTCGCCGATGATCTTGATGGAGTTCTTGTTTGCGCCGACGGTACCGTCCGCGCCGATACCCCAGAATTTGCAGGAGATGGTGCCGGCCGGAACCGTGTCGGGGTTCTCGCCGACGGGCAGCGACAGGCCGGTGACGTCGTCCTCAATGGAAACCGTGAATCTTGCCTTCGGAGTTGCCGCATCGAGGTTGCGGTAAACGGCGATGATGTCGGCCGGGGTAGTGTCCTTCGAGCCGAGACCATAGCGGCCGCCCACGATGAGCGCACTCTCGAACGCTGAGCCGCGCACTGCGTTGCAGACGTCGAGGAACAGCGGCTCGGCGATAGCGCCTGGCTCTTTGGTGCGGTCCAAAATGGCGATGCGCTTGACGGTTGCGGGAATCTCGGCAAGGAAGTGCTTGACTGAGAACGGGCGATACAGGCGAACCTTTAGCAGACCGACCTTTTCGCCTTTGGAAATCAGATAATCGACAGTTTCCTCTGCCGTATCGCATACGGAACCCATGGCAACAATCAGCTTGTCCGCGTCCGGTGCGCCGTAATAGTTGAACAGCTTGTAGTTGGAACCGATCTTTGCGTTGATCTGGTTCATATAGTCCTCGACGACAGCCGGGACTGCGTTGTAGTAAATATTGGACGCCTCGCGCGCCTGGAAGAAGATGTCGGGGTTCTGAGCAGTACCGCGCAGGATGGGATGCTCGGGATTGAGCGCGCGTGCACGGAAAGCGGCGAGCGCATCGTAGTCTACCATCGATGCCAGCTCGTTGTAATCCCAGACTTCAATCTTCTGAATCTCATGGCTGGTGCGGAACCCGTCGAAGAAATGCAGGAAAGGAACACGTCCCTTTATCGCCGACAGGTGAGCGACCGCGCCCAGGTCCATAACTTCCTGCGGGTTGCAGGAGCAGAGCATTGCATAGCCGGTCTGGCGGCATGCCATAACGTCGCTGTGGTCGCCGAAAATGGAAAGCGCGTGCGATGCCACTGCGCGTGCGGATACGTGAATGACGGAGGGCAGAAGCTCGCCCGCCATCTTGTACATATTGGGGATCATCAACAGGAGGCCCTGCGAGGCGGTGTAAGTCGTGGTCAGCGCGCCGGCGGCAAGCGAGCCGTGAACGGCACCTGCGGCACCTGCTTCGCTCTGCATTTCGACGACCTTTACCGGCTGGCCAAAGATATTTTTACGTCCCGTGGACGACCACTGATCGGTAACCTCAGCCATAACGGACGAGGGCGTAATCGGGTAAATCGCCGCAACTTCGGTGAACGCATATGATACATGCGCCGCCGCATTGTTGCCGTCCATGGTCTGCATTTTTCTTGACATGGATTTACTGTATCCTCCCAAAAAAAATTATTATAAATGGTGTCAGGGCGGGACACTCCGGTAAAGGCCCCGCAAATTGCATTCAAATTATATTGTATCACGCAAGGTATTGTTTGTAAATATATAAAAATAATGAAATTGTTAATATTATATAAATCCGTGATTTTACAGCTTGATAGATGAGATGCGGTCGTGTTGACTTCGCCTGCGGAGGCTGTTATAATGGTATAAAATAGTCGGTAAAATCCATGATAAAATAAAAGTTTTGGGGCTGAATGCAAACAGCGGTGGAGGAAAGCATAATGACAGTAAAAAGCTATGTTGGAACATACGCCGATCAGATAATATATCTTGAACTCGACACAAACGCCGGGCGGTTCGGCGCGTCGCACACTGCGGCAAAACTGCCCGCGCCGTCATATTGCGTGGCAGCAGACGGCAAATACCTCGTCGTCTGCTCCGAGGTCGAGCGCTTTGACGGCAGATACGGCGGCGGGCTTGTGAGCTACAGGATAAACGGCGACGGAACGCTCTTTATGCTGTCGCGCGTGTGCACGGGCGGCACGATTACATGCCATGTCGCGTTTGAGCCGGCATCACGCCGCGTCGCGGCGGCAAACTACGGCGACGGCAGCTTTGCGGTCTGCACGCTTGACGAAAACGGATTACTGTCCGAGCCGCAGATTTTCGTAAAACACGTCGGAAGTGGTCCGGACAAGTCGCGGCAGGCCGGCCCGCACGCCCATCAGTGCGTTTTCGCAGGCGAAACGCTGTGGGTGTGTGACCTTGGGCTTGACGCAGCGATACAATATGCGCTTGAAGGCGAGGCGGCGCGCGAGCAGCGCAGGCTGAACACTCCGCCCGGCTCGGGAGCGCGACACATGGCTTTTGACAAATCCGGCAGGTACGCCTATGTGCTGTGCGAGATGAAAAGCATTGTCGCCGCATTTGATTTAAGCAAAGACGACGGCAATCTCGACGCTCTTTACAGCCTGACGGACGGGAGCGACGGTCCGACAGGTGCGGCGGCAATAAGATGCCGTCCGGACGACGTGCTGCTGATTGCGACAAACCGGTTTAAAAACAATATTTCGCTTTACGCTGCGGACGGAACGGCGCTTGAGCTGCTTGACCGCGTGGCGTGCGGGAATATACCGCGCGACGCCGCGTTTGTGCCGGGCGCAGATCTGGTCGTCGCCGGTTTCCAGGATGACAGCCGCGCCGTGATGTATAACATAAAGGATCGCAGACTGGAAATAATCGATGAAATACAGCTGCCGCGCCCAGTTTGTTTTTGTTTTATTTGACTTAATTTATTAAATCATTGTTGACTACATTCGTCTGAAATGTTAAAAAATTGCTCTGATGTGTTGACAAAAAAAGAAGCAAATGTTATAATAGCGATGGTGATATTCCGGAAAATTAATATAAAAAGGATGGTGGACCAAAATGAAAAAAGCAATCACACTTGCACTGCTTGCCCTGATGGCAGCAGTACTCATTTTCCCGGTCTCCTCGCTTGAACCGGGTTATATCTATGAGTGCGCAAAACTTTATTATCCCGTAACCGTCAACGGCAAAGTCGACGGCAACGAATGGGACGACGCACACGCGCTTGTTGTCAACGCTGACAACCAGGTATTCAAGGATTACGGCCGCTGGCAGGGCGGAAACAACCCCAAACCCGCTTCCGAGCTGTCCGCCACCTATAAGTTCAAGTGGGACGACGAAAATCTGTACATACTTGAACAGAGATTCGATTCCAATTTCATTATGGCGGGAGACGAGACCTGCGGCGTTGCCCCGTGGAACGGCGACGGCACGCTGATGTTCCTTGCGTACAACAAGTCGGGTGAATATCTCTGGGAAGATGCTTACGAGCCTTTCTGGGCGGTTGCCGAAGACGGCAAGATCTCCTTCGCTCTGCGCAGCTGGATCGAGGGCGGCTTCAACAACAACCAGAACAATATGGAGAACTGGAAGGGCGCCGGCAACTATGACGCCGGAACCAAGACCCTCACGGTAGAGCTTGTCGTTCCGTTCGCCGATATCGGCACGGTCAGCGGCTCCAAGGGTCCGCAGATGGGTGAAATGCTCCGCTTCACTCCCATTCTCCCCAATATTGACACCGAGGACGACTATACGACATTCGCGGGCTCATGGGATCAGCTCAACTTCCATGACAGAGGCCTGCGCGACGACGCCGACCTCACCGAGAATGCCAACCCCGCAGAGTGCCCGATAAACTGGGCGGGCATGAAGCTTGTCGAAGCGATCGTCACACCGCCTCCCGCCGAGCCTGAGGTTCCCGAGGTGACCGAAGATGTGGCTGCGGAGCCCGTCACAACCGCTCCCGCTACCATGGACATGGCGCTTATCGCTTCGTTTGCCGGTCTTGCACTCTCCTCCGCTGTGATTGCAATAAACAGAAAAAGAAAATAATTAAAGTAGCTTAAAATAAAGCGAATACTGCCGGCTGTCTCTTTTGCGAGTCAGCCGGCAGTGCTGCATATAGTTTGAAATTCGGGTAAAAATAGCTTTTGCCTGTGATTTAAACTGATATTTTAACGCGGTCGAGCAGTATAAGTATTATTCCTGTAATCGTACCCGTGACAAGCGCTGCGGCAAGCAGGACGGGCAGATATGCCATGGCCGCACCGGGCGACATCAGCAGCGATACCGCCGCGAGCTGGCCGATATTATGTGCTGCGGCGCAGAGCACCGAAGTCCCGAGCAGCCCGACAAACCTCCGCAGCATGAATGCGCACAGGCACAGCGCCGCAAACGCCGCCGCTCCGCCTGAAAGCGAGATGAAAAACGATACCGGCCCGCCAAAAAGAAGTGCGGCAAGACAGATTCGCGAAAACGACACGGCGGCTCCGTCTGCGGTCAGCCCGCGCCAGACGAGCAGCGTTATCACAACATTGGCAAGCCCGGGCTTGACC
>JAPXNL010000171.1:0-4639 GCA_033808535.1 Clostridia bacterium | reverse complement strand
ATATATACTCGTGTACGACACCAGCGACACAAACCCGGTTTTCTCGCTGTTCAACACCTTTTCGATGCTCTACACCGAACGGCTTACCCGGCAGATAAACGCAGCTTCGGTTGCCAACAACGGCTATTTCGCGATAGCCACCCGCACCGAGGAATACAAGGGCGCTGTGTTTGTCTACAACTCTAATTTCCAGCTTGTCAACAGAATATATAAAGACAAGCACATCATGGACGTCAAGATGCGGCCTGACGGCGGCGAGGTGCTGGTGCTCTCCTCCTATGATTCGGGCGGCGAATGGTGCGCGGAGATTATGACCGTCGCGCCCGGCTCCGACTCAGCCTCCACTACGATAAACATTGTCGGCTCCATGCCCGTAAAAGCCTGCTACAGCCGCAACGGAGGATTTGCGGTACTGCTTGACAACTGCGTGATTTTCTACGACGCCGAGGGATTCGAGGTCAACCGCTATTTGTTCGGCAGCGATATCCCCGTAACATACGGCATGACCGCAGACTTTACTATGCTCGCGTTCAACAAAACGGTGCTGGGCAACGAAAAAATCGTGCGTTTCTGGGACAGCAGCGGCGTTGCCGTCGGAACCGCGAATATCGACGGGCGTATACTCTGCACCGCATCTGATTCAACGCGCTTTTATATTCAAACGCCCGGCCAGCTGCGTATTATGAACCCTGTAGACGAGACTTATACTTCCGTTCCCACCGCGACCGACCCGCTTGCGCTGCTTGTATACTCCGACGGCATACTGGTTATGTGCGCCGCTGACGGAGCAACGGTATTTGACATATCGGGCGCAAACGCGGAGTCTGAGGAAACAACCGGATGACGGGCAATGCATCCGGACAGTATGCGCCATTTCCACTTAAATCACCTATCACGGAGTTAAACGTGTATGTCTCTGGTAATAGATCTGCTACTTCTCGCGCTTATTGTGGTCTGCACGGCAGGAGGAATTAAGCGCGGATTCATCCGCACCTCAATGGGCATAATAACCGTCATTGCGGCATTGCTCGGCGCGTGGTATTTCAAGCCGGCGGTGTCGGCATGGCTCAATGAAACTTATCTTGCAGAAAAAATTACAGAGCCGATAGCCGAGTTTATAAGACAGCTTCTCGTCCCGTCGCTTGACAGCGGAGAGGCGATTCCCCGGCTGTTTGCCGATATGCCCGACGCGTTTGCATCGCTTTTGTCGCGTTACGGCGCCGACGCCGCCTCCGCGCAAAGCTCGGTGGCAGGAGCAACCGACCCGGCAACCGCGCTCGCACATTTTCTTGCGCAGCCTGCGGTGGTGATTATATCAGACACGCTTGCGTTTATCATGCTATTTTTCGGCATATCGCTGGCGCTGACAATCATAATGCGGCTGCTCGACCTGATTTTCAAGCTGCCTGTGCTCAGCGCGCTCAATCGTGTGGGCGGACTTCTCATCGGTCTTATCATCGGCGCGCTTTACGCATGGGTGATATCCTACGTGCTCAAAATTTCACTGCCGTATCTGTCGCAGGTACTGCCCGACCAGTTCACCTCATCGACACTGGCAGATACATTCATCGCCAACTTTTTTGCCAACTACAATCCGCTGTCGCTGCTTGACTTTAAATTTATCGGCAGCTAACATATATAATACTTAAACCTAAAATGAAATAAGGTATAATGATGGAACTTTGCGCTATATGCCACAAACGAATCCCCGTGGTATTTATAAATAAAATCGAAAACAACAAAACAACCACGGAGGGTATATGTCTTAAATGCGCCCGTGAGCTTGGTATTCCGATGGTTGAGAAAAACATCCGCGATTTGGGACTCACCGACGAAGATATCGAGCGCATGAGCGCCGAGGTCGACCCCGATTCCCTGCCCGACAACACCATAATTGAAGGTGAGGAAGGCAGGGCGCCGGCTATTGACCTTCATAAACTGTTTTCCAGCCTGCCGTTATCCGCGCTTGCAGAAGCGCAGCGCCAGCGCGATGCGCAGTTGCGCGGTGCCGGCGACCGCGACAAACAGTCTGACCGGCAGAAGGGCGCCTCCCAGTCGCAGACAAGGGAAAGCCGCGACCAGAAAAAGAAATATCTCAGCCAGTACTGTACCGACCTGACGAAGAAAGCAGCCGAAGGCAAGCTCGACAGGATTGTCGGGCGCGACCGCGAGCTGTCGCGGCTGATACAGATCCTCTGCCGCCGGCAGAAGAACAACCCGTGCCTCATCGGTGAGCCGGGCGTCGGCAAAACCGCGATTGCGGAGGCGCTGGCCCAGAAAATCGCGGCGGGCGATGTGCCGTTCAAGCTGCGCGATAAGGAGCTGCACCTCGTGGACATGACCGCGATTGTCGCGGGCACACAGTTCCGCGGACAGTTTGAAACGCGCATGAAGGGGCTTATCGACGAGGTCAAGGCGCTGGGCAACATAATTCTTATAATCGACGAGATTCACAGCATAGTCGGCGCTGGCGATGCCGAGGGCAGCATGAACGCCGCAAATATTCTCAAGCCTGCGCTGTCGAGAGGCGATATTCAGGTTATAGGCGCTACGACGCTGACCGAATACCGCAAATACATCGAAAAGGACGCAGCGCTCGAGCGCCGGTTCCAGCCGATAATAGTCGAGGAGCCGTCGGTTGAGTATACGGTTGGTATTCTTGAGGGCATAAAGAAGTACTACGAAGAATACCACGGCATACGCATACCGTCCGAGATACTCGACAAAGTTGTCACGCTTTCCGAGCGTTATATAACCGACCGTTTTCTACCCGACAAGGCTATCGACCTGCTTGACGAGGCGGCGACCTACCGCGCGCTCAATTCGCCGGTGATAGGCAAGCTTGAGGAGACAAAACAGGCGCTCGAAAAGCTGAAGGCAGACGAGGAGTCGCTTGCGTCGCTTGACGAGAGCGACAACATGGCGCTCGAACATAAATACCAGCTGCTTGCCGACCTCAAGGTACGCAAGCTCAACCGCGAAAAGCAGCTTGAGCAGTACAAGGAGGAGCGCCGCTCGATCGTGCTTACCGAAGAAGACCTTGCCCATGTGATAGAGGTATGGACGGGTATCCCCGCCTCCAACATAACCGAAAACGAATTCAAGCGCATAGACAGGCTCGAGGCGCAACTGCTTGAGCGCATCATCGGACAGGACGAAGCAGTCTCCGCCGTGGTGCGCGCCATAAAGCGCAGCCGTGCCGGAGTGTCGTATAAGCGCAAGCCTGTTTCCTTCATATTCGCCGGACCGACCGGCGTGGGCAAGACCGAGCTTGTCAAAACGCTCGCGTCTATCCTGTTCGACACGCCTGAATCGCTCATCAGGCTCGACATGTCCGAGTTTATGGAAAAGCATTCGGTTTCGCGCATCATAGGTTCGCCGCCCGGATATGTGGGCTATGACGAAGCAGGCCAGCTCACCGAAAAGATACGCCGCAAGCCGTATTCGGTGCTGCTGTTCGACGAGATCGAGAAGGCGCATCCCGACGTGATGAATATCCTGCTGCAAATTCTCGACGACGGGCGCATAACCGACTCGCACGGCAAGACCGTCAACTTTGAAAACACCGTCATCGTCATGACGACCAACGCCGGTTCGAACCTCAACCTCAATGTCGCAGGCTTCGGAACGGTTGAACAGCCCAAGCTGGACGCCGAGCGCACCCAAAAGGCGCTGTCCGATTTCCTCCGTCCCGAGTTTCTCAACCGCGTGGACGAGATTGTTACCTTCCGCCAGCTCGACGAGGGCGATTTCGCGAAAATTGCAAAGCTTATGCTCGGCGACCTGGCAAAAGCGATGAACGAGCACGGCATAAAGCTGGACTTCACCGACGCCGCCACAGAGTTCATCGCGAAATCCTCATACTCGCGCAAATACGGCGCGCGCAATATGCGCCGTTATATCCAGCGCAATGTCGAGGATGTTATCGCAAATAAGATTGTTGCCGACTATGACCGCAAAATAGGTGTAATTTTAATTGACAGCGACGGCACGGACCTGAAAATCGACTATAAATAAGCGTTTTCCCGGGACGACGGGGTGCGAAAATGCTCCGACGTTCCGCCGCTGTACGCGCCATGCAAAATTAAATCAGAATCACCGGCATGCGATACTAACACAATATGAAACTGCGATTTTATGACAAAAGCATACCGCAGCTGTGCGCGATGCTCGCGACCGACCCGAATATCGGGCTTACCCGCGAGGAGGCACTAGCCCGCTCCAAAAAGTACGGGCGAAACGCCATCTATCCCATCCCGCGCGGCTCTTTTTTACTATACCTCCGGCACATGCTGACCGATTTCACAGCTCTGCTGCTGATATTTACGGCGGTTATAGCAGCTATATTTGAGAAAACGCCCCAGACCGTCGTCCTGCTCGTGACACTGGCTGTTTATTATGCATCCTCGATTTTTGCCTATGTAAAGGCGCAGAGAATCCTCGAGCGCAGCGGTGAGCACGCGCTGCCTACCGCAAAGGTCATGCGCGGCGGAAAGCTGTATATGATCCGCGGCGAGGAGCTTGTGCCGGGTGACGTCATATTCGTATCTGCGGGCGACATTGTGCCTGCAGACGCGCGCCTGCTTTTTTCCGACGGGCTCGCCGCGCTCGAGGTCAACCTGACTGGCGCCATCAAGGC
>JAPXNL010000170.1:0-4667 GCA_033808535.1 Clostridia bacterium | reverse complement strand
TCATGCTGCGCTCGACCGGGCGTCCGGTCAGCTTTTCAATCGCCAACGCATAGTAGCCAAGCTGGCGCGAGTGGCGCCGGATGAGCAGCTCTTCAGCTTTACGCATATCCCGGCGCAGCTCCGGCGGGATGAAGTCAGTCTTGTAGTCCACAAGCCGCAGCGCGCCGCCCTGAGTTTCGTAATAACAGTCGATGACGCCCTGCACGAGCACCGGCTCGCCGGTAAGCAGAACACGCAGGTGTTCATCTTGTGTAAGTTCCGAGGCGGGAAGCCGCACGTTGAAGCGTACCTCGCGGTATAGCTCCCGCGCCGCGCGCATATCGGCGTAAAGCGAGCTGCCCAGAAAACGCTCTACGGCGGGAACGTCGACAAGCGCCGCATGCGTGAAAGTTATAAATCGCCCGGCAACCAGCCGCTCAAGCTCTGCAGGCACTCCGTGCCGCTCCACATATTCAAAGTCGCAGAACTGCATGAAAATGTGCGTCGCCGTGCCGCGCTCTGCGGCATCTGCTGCGACGGGATCGTCAGAGAGGAAACGCGGCGGCTCAAATTTACGCCCGGCGGGCTTTCCGTCGCCTGTCCCGCCCGTAATGAGGTGCGCAAGCTCGGGGGAAAGCGCAAACATTGAATCGAGTTCTGTTAAATCGAGCGAGCCGTCGCCCTCACCCTCGTCTAGGATCGACGGGTAAAGCTTTGACACCGCCAGTTTCGCGGGCAGCTTCTCAAGCGGCTTCCAGCGATATGTAAAACACAGACGCTTTCCAAACATTTCCTCGTATTTTTCGACTTCGCACCCGTCAGGCTGAGCTTCGGTTCCCGCTCCTGCGCTGGGCGTGGCTGCAGCCGCGGCGTCGTCGCCTGACGCTGCAATAGATTCACCTGCAGCAATGGGGGTCGACGCGTTGGTTTCACCTGCCGGCAAAGAAATTTCACTTATCGCAGCAGCGGATTGGCCTGCCGAAGCAGGGAATTCACCTGTCGCAGCAGTAGTTTCATATATCGACGCTGCAATACCGGCAGCCGCCGTAACCGCAGCAGCACCCTCGCCCGCCTCGCCGGTCACAGCCGGAGCGGGCAGGGAAGTGACGGGCGTTTTGCCGTATATCTCAAGCTCAGTCCATCTATCGCCGCGCCCGCCCAGTGCGCCCGCTATCCAGCTTATGGAGTTCTGCGCGCTCATCACCTCGGCGCCGCGCGCGCCTGCGGGCAGGAATGCTGCGGTCAGCGCCGCTTTGTCGAGCGGTTTATCCGGGTCGCTCAGTGTCGCGGTGACATAAAGCCGCTCGCGCGCGCGGGTCATGCCGACATACAGCATTCGCATTTCTTCAAATTTCATGCGGCGCGTCATTCGGAGCGCGGTCGCGGTGCGCACAGGCGTGTCAATCCTGCCAAAACCCGAGCTGTCGCCGAGCTTTGCCGCCGCTCCGAGCCTGGGGTCGAACAGCACCGCCTGAGTTGTATCTTTTGTGTTGAACCGGCGCGCGCAGTCGCAGACGAATACGACAGGGAACTCCAGCCCCTTCGACTTGTGTATGCTCATGATGCGCACACCCGACTTGCCGGAGTCGGGCGGCGGAGCTTCCATGCTGCCCCTTTCCATCAGCCCTTCGAGATATTCGATGAAGCTGGCAAGCCCGCGGAACTGGCCGTGCTCAAACGTGCGCGCCAGCTCATACAGCCGTGTCAGGCTGCGTTTGCGCGCTGTGACCTCCGACGGGTCGCCGCCGCCCGCGGCGAACACCGCAGCGCCAATGTCGCGGTATATGAACCGCACCACGCGGTCGGCGGAATTTGCCTCGGCATAAGCGCGGTAGAGCGCGAGTTTGTCGAGAAAATGTCTGCCCTTGTCAAAACCTGTCGTTTTAGTGTAAAGCACAAGAGCTTCATAAAGCGACATTGCTTTAATATCGGGTTTGACAGGCAGCGTATCGCACTCTGTGTCAGCCGGTTTTATATCAACCGGTATGCTTTCACTTGCATCCTTACCGTCAGATTCGTCGCCGCCGATATAAAAGGGCAGCTCCTCACCGCGCGGCGGCATAAAGCGGCGGATGCGGATTAGGTCGTCGAACGTAAATCCGAAAAACTGGCTGCGCAAAGCGCCCGCAAGGTAAATATCGCGCGAGGGGTTGGCGACGCTGAAAAGCAGGCAGAGCATAGCAGACACCTCGGGACGCGCGAAGAAGTCGGTGCCGCCGCCGGTCGCGCCTATCCCGCGGTCGCGCAGCGCCTTCTCATAGATTTCGGCACGCTTTTCGGTGCTGCGCAAAAGTATCGCGATATCACTCGGCCCGTACTCGCCCGATTCGATGAGACGCGCGACCTCGTCGGCGACAAACTCCGGTTCACCGTACTGTTTTGGCTCTGCTGCAGCGGGATCGATGATTTCGCCGACTTCGATGCCGTCGGAATCGTCGTCCCCGGAGCCGCAGTCCTCGGCGTCATCGTCCTTGCCGCCAAACAGTATCACGCGCACGGGGTGGTCTTTCGAGCCTGTGATTTTACCGAACACCAGCCTGTCGCCTTCGCCGTATTCGACCTCGCTGCCCGTGCCAGTGAAGATGTGCTCCGAGATGCGGTTTGCAAAATCTATCACGGGTCGGTCGCTGCGGAAGTTGGTGCGCAGGTACAGTGTCGTTACCGCCGGTTCGGAGCGGTAAGCGGCAAAAAGCGAGGGCTCCGCGCCGCGGAAGCCGTAGATGCTTTGCTTCACGTCGCCGACCATGAACCTGACGCGCCCAGCCGGCTCGCCTGACTCGCCCGGCGCCTTCGCGAGCGCCGCGAAAATTCTGTCCTGAAGCTCGTTCGTGTCCTGATACTCGTCTATGTAAAGCTCGTCAAACATTGCTGCGACGGCGCGCGCCAGCTCAGACACATTGCCGTCGTCGCTGTATAGCAGCTTATAGGCATAGCGCTCGAGATCGCTGTAGTCGGCAATCGCGCGGCGGTGCTTTTCGGCGGTGAACCGCTCGTCGAAGACCGAGAGCACGGCATAGAAATTTTCGCACTGCCGGGCGCAGTCGGCAAGCACATCACGTAAAAGAGAAGGTTCTATTGAAAAATATTTATGATATATACTTTTAATGAAACCATCGTCATTACTAGAACTTGTTTCACGAATTAGTTTTGTAGAGGTTCCCTTAGTAAATTTAGTGCGTTCTTCCTTGTAAAACTCAAGTTCGGGCGTTTTTTCGTATTTTTTCAGGATGCCCAACTTTTTAGATTGATAACCGCCGATATAATCGCGCAGCGTGGCATAGTCCGCGCCGGTGTTGAGCATATTATCAAGCCTGCGCGCGAAGTCGAGGTCGCGCGCAAACTGCTCGGAGTAAGCTTTCGTCAGTTTCTCGTCGCCCGCAAACATAGCCGTCGCACTTTCGAGCACCGCGATGAAGTAGCCCAGCCGAAGGCTCAGCTCGTCGGCTATCGAGCGGCCCCACGGCGTGGTCATAAAGTCGGTGCCGCCGGACGCCGCAGCAGTGAGCGCGCGCGCGTTCTCGCGCAGCAGTCCCACGCCCGCGACGTATTCTTGCAGTTTTTTGTATAGGCTTAAAAACAGCGGCGCGAGCCTGTCGTCGCGGTCGGACACAAACGCGTCGCAGAACTCGCCGAAGTCGCCGGCGGAGGCGTAGATGCCCTCGTAGAAGCCGTCGATGACCTGGTCCATGACCTCGGCGGCGAGCAGATCGGACTCGGGCTCGTCGCAGACGCGCAGACCGGCGGGCAAGCCGAGCGCGCTTAAGTTGGAGCGCACGATGCCCAGGCAAAACGACGAGATTGTGTGGATTCGCGCCGACGGTAATAGCAGCAGCTGTCTGCGGAGCCGGCGGTTGCCGGGGTCGGCGGCAAGACGCGCGCGGAGCGCCTGAGCAACGCGGCTGCGGAGCTCTTCCGTGGCGGCGTTTGTGAACGTGACGATCAGCATGCGCGTGATGTCCGCGGGGTCGGTCGGGTCGCACAGGCGGCGGATGATGCGCTCTGTGAGCACCGCCGTTTTGCCCGAGCCGGCGCCGGCTGAAACGAGTATGTCGTTCGCGCTGCACGAGATCGCCGCCTCCTGCTCGCGCGTCCAGTTGCGCTCTGCCACAAAAACCGCCTCCGCTCCTTAAAATTATGATACAATTATAGCCAAGCGCGGGCTTTTTGTCAACATCCGATTGACCTGACGGCATCGGGTATGGTATAATGCCGGATGGTTATTAATGCTTGGTAAAAGATATTTATAAAAGGATATTTATAATATGAAGCTTTTTATCATCAGGCACGGTGATCCCGACTATTCGATCGACTCACTGACCGAGCGCGGGCGGCGCGAGGCGGCGCTGCTGTGCGACCGGCTGATGCGTGAGAACATAACGCGCGTGTACTGCTCGCCGCTGGGCAGGGCGAAGGCGACCGCCGCGCCGTTTCTGGAGGCGTCCGGTCTGCCGTGTGTGATATGCGACTGGATGCGCGAGTTCCCATTCGGCATCACTTTGCCGCTCGCCTCGCACGGGCTGGCTGAGTCGGACCGGCGGAGCTGCCCGTGGGACGTTGACCCGCGCTATTTTTCGATATATCAGCAGGAGCTGAGCGATCCGGTGCGCTGGCGCGAGCACGCAATGTATAAAAAGGATCGGATAGGCGAGGGCGTGGACTGGGTCTACGCCGGGCTGGACGCGCTGCTT
>JAPXNL010000169.1:0-4672 GCA_033808535.1 Clostridia bacterium | reverse complement strand
CGTCGATTCGAGCACGCGGCACGACGTCGTGCCCACGGCGATGATGCGCCCGGTGCGGTTGTTGATGGCGTCGGCGGCCTCTTTGGATACCGAGAAGTATTCGGAGTGCATCACATGGTCGGCGACCCGCTCCTCCTTGACAGGCCGGAACGTGCCAAGCCCGACATGCAGCATCACCGGCACGATGACAACGCCCATCGCGCGGATCTTGTCAAGCAGCTCGACCGTGAAGTGCAGCCCGGCGGTGGGCGCGGCAGCCGAGCCGCGTTCGCGCGCGTAAACGGTCTGGTACCGCTCGCGGTCCTCGAGCTTTTCGGTTATATACGGCGGCAGGGGCATCTGACCGACCTCGTCGAGCACGGCATAGATATTGTCGCCCTCATAGCTGAACTGCAGCAGCCGCACACCATCGTCGGCTATTCCTATGACTTCAGCCGAGAGCAGCGGCTTGCCGCCTGTGATGCCGTAGTCGATGATATTGCCCGTGACAGCGCGGCGCCCGGGTCTGACAAGCGCCTCCCACACGTCGCCCGATCTGCGGCGGAGCAGCACGGTTTCAATCTGCGCGCCCGTCCCGCGCCTTGTGCCGTATATCCGGGCGGGAATCACGCGGGAGTCGTTAATAACCAGCACGTCGCCGGGGTGCAGATAGTATGTTATATCGCGGAAAATGCGGTGCTCAAATGTGCCGGTTGCGCGGTTGACAGCCAAAAGTCGCGAGCTGTCACGCGGCACAACCGGAGTCTGCGCGATCAGCTCGCTTGGAAGCTCGTAATAAAAGTCGCTTTTTTTAAGTTCGGTCGGTATTTTTTCCTGCATTAATAAAATCCTGAATATAAATGTAATATTAGAACAGTAAGTTGCTAAGTTTTCGCCGGATCAAGCTCACAATAGGCGCAGCAGGCGGATCCCGGTCGCCCTGAGAATACCCTTATCTGCCGAAAACACGGCGGACGGCTTCGAGATAGCCGTAATCGTAAAGGTCGTCCGGCTCAAGGTAACTGGTCTCCGTCCACTCGTTCCAGCTGTTGATTGTGATAAGCGGAGCAGGCAGAGAGGGATGGGAGTCGACATAGGCTTTTGCCATGCGCAGCCCTTCCTCAAAGGCTTCGGGTGTGTTGCCCCTGACTATCCCGGCTCTGAACGAGGTGAAGCGCGGGTTGTTGTCCCAGCCGATCGATATGTGCGGAAAATAGGGCGTGCCCTGGTAGTCGCGATCGATGCGATCCCATTCACGCTTCACATCGGCTAGAATCTCGCGGTAGTCGCGGTCGATATTCACGAAATGCACAAACTGGTAATGGCTGATGCTGTCAAAGCCGAGCAGGACAACCGCGTCGCGCGTGGTGCCTTTTGCATTAATATCAACGCCGCTGAGGTTTACCGCGTGCTCGCTCCACGCCGTAAGCTGCAGATGCAGCCCGGGATGCCCCGCCTTTACCGCAAGCTCGCGGAAATCGTCGAGCGCGCGCCGCGTCTGCTCAACGCCGCCCAGCCCGCGGACGAGGTTGTGCAGGTCGTAGATCATAATCACCGGGCAGCCGTTTATCTTATAATAATTCGGCTGCGAGAAAAACCGCTCTATCAGGCGCATGCAGATTATATCAAACTCGCGCCGGTCGACCGCCCCGTCCCAGATAACCGTTGACTGGTCGTCCGAGTTGCGTATATCCCAGGTGAAGTTGACCGAGTGGTTTGCCCACATCAGGTAAAACTTCATGCGGTCGCGGTTCTGAGCCTTCAAAAACCCGTCGCACAGGCAGTTTTCAAGGAATGGCCGGCGGTCGTACCAGTACCAGTCGTAAATAAACACGTTGACGCCATGGTCGGCGGCAGCCGCTATCTCCATCTCCATAACATATCGGTCGGCTTCGTTGACATAGCCCCACAGCGGCTTGCGCGGCCAGTTGTGCCCGGGGAATTTTCCCACGGCATTTTTGACCGACTGCCATTCGCCAATCCCCTCAGGCCAGAAAATGCGGGTGCGGGGTTCGTCCCCGGTATATGCGGGCCAGACATAGGCGGCAACATCGTATTTTTTCATGGAATTGTAGCCCCCGAAGTACATATTTTAACCGTTTGACTTGTCCATTACAGGCGGTAAAAATAAAAAAACTGTTAAATATTTTCGCTGTGCTTGACAAACCGAGGCTGTTATGATATGCTGACGATTAACAAATCTAGATAGAGGCGCGGTTACCGATATTATGCCGCGGCGAGGTTCTCCGGAACCGTTTGAGCCGCGTGCGGAGGGCGGAACCGCCGAAAACGCATCGGCACCGGAATGCCGGGCGTTTGGGACGTATGGCGAAAGCCTGCGGACTGTCATCGACTGTGGAATCGCCGCAGAATCGGTAAAATTCGATTCTGGACATATTCCCGTTGTAACATATAATGTTACTGTTGATGGAGCGCTATCATGTATACGAAATTGATATAAGCGCCTTGCGCGTTTATATTATATTTATATCACATGAGAAGCCGGAAATCAACCGGCTTTTATTTTTCCTCTTATATTTTTAACTCGAGGTGGCATATAATATGAAACTAAACAAACCGACGGTGTTTACCGGCTCTGCGGTCGCGATCGTCACGCCGATGAAAGACGGCGGCGTGGATTTCGACACGCTTGGCAGGTTGATCGACTGGCAGATTGAGCAGGGCACCGACGCAATTGTCGCGGTCGGCACAACCGGTGAGGCCTCCACTCTGACGGACGAGGAGCACCGCGCGGTGATAAAATATGCCGTAGAGCGCACCGCCGGTCGCGTGCCTGTGATTGCCGGTACAGGCGCAAACGATACCGACTATGAGGTGTCGCTCTCGCGCTATGCCTGCGAGGTCGGCGCCGACGCGCTGCTGCTCGTCACGCCTTATTACAACAAAACGACGCAGAAGGGGCTTGTAAAGCACTTCTTTGCAGCCGCCGACGCATGCGACAAGCCGATTATCCTCTACAATGTGCCGTCGCGCACGGGGCTGAACATAACTCCGGCGACTTACAAGGAGCTGTCAAATCACGAGCGCATCGTAGCAACCAAGGAGGCGTCGGGCAACATTTCGCAGATCGCGCAGACCGCAGCGCTCTGCGGGGGCGACCTGGCTATCTACAGCGGCAACGACGACCAGATCACGCCCATCATGTCGCTGGGCGGGCTGGGCGTGATATCGGTGCTCGCAAACGTGATGCCCCGCGAAACTCATATGATAGCAAAGGCCGCGCTCGACGGCGATTTTGCGGAAAGCGCACGGCTGCAGCTCGAGCTGCTCGATCTGGTAGACGCGCTGTTTGTCGAGGTCAACCCCATTCCCGTTAAAGCGGCGATGGCGATGCTCGGACTGTGTTCGCCCGAGATAAGGCTGCCGCTCTGCAAGCCGGAGCAAAAGACGCTTGACCTGCTCCGTGCGGTGCTGACAAAACACGGGCTGTTGAAATAATAGTTAACGGCAGCATATACATATAAACGGCGCGGGCGTGCGTGCACTGCGCCGGAAGTTGAAATCGGCCGGCCGGCGGACAATAAAATGTTGTTATCTCCGGCGGCAGGGGAGTTAAAGAGTCATTATGAAGCTGATTATAACCGGCGCCTGCGGGCGCATGGGCAGGGCGGTCGCCGAGGCGGCCGAGCGCTCGGGCAACATTGTCGCCGCGGGCGTGGATATCAACGCCGCTTCGGCACCGCTGACATACAAATATCCGATTTACGAAAAGGTGGCAGATTTCACCGGCTCCGCTGATGTGCTGGTGGATTTCTCGCACCACACGGCGCTCGAGGGCATACTCGCCTTTGCCCGCGACCGGAGGATGCCGGTTGTCATCGCTACGACCAGTCATACCGCGCTGGAGCTCTCGCTGATGCGCGAGTCAAGTTTGGTGATCCCGATATTCTACAGCCGCAATATGTCGCTCGGCGTCAACCTGCTGATTGAACTGGTCAAAACGGCGGCTGCGGCGCTCGGCGCGGACTATAACATCGAGATTGTGGAGGAACACCACAAGCACAAGCTCGATGCGCCAAGCGGCACGGCGCTGATGCTCGCCGAAGCCGCGGCAGATGGACTGCGCAGCGCAGAGGGCGAGGATTATAAGACTGAAATTGTCACCGAGCGCGCGTCACGCCACGCCGAGCGCGGTGTGCGTGAGATCGGCATCCACTCAGTGCGCGGCGGCAGTATAGTCGGCGAGCACGAGGTGATATTCGCCGGGCAGAACGAGGTGATACGGCTGTCGCACAGCGCGTCCTCGCGCGAGGTGTTCGCCGACGGTGCGATACGTGCCGCCGCGTTTATCATCGGCAAGCCCGCGGGACTGTATGATATGCGCGATCTGGTGTCGGTGTATTGAAAAGTGATTGTTGAGTAAATGATATGCGCTTGAGAAGCGCTGCAAAAAAGCCGGCTGTGTGCCGGTTTTTTAGTTTGTTAAGTTTTATAGTTTGATAGTGTGTTCCGCCTCCTCGTGGCGCAAACATGCAAGTTTGCCGACTGTCGCCAGAGGTGTCCGGCGGTGTCGCTGACGGTCAGAACTTCTGCCCATCGCCATCTCTTTTTCAAGCATTCTCTTTACACTTAAGCGGTTCGCACCCACTCGTCGTTATTGTGTTACTTTCTTTGCTTGGCTCGATTGTCAAGTCAAGTGCAATTTTTGATCAAAAAAGACTTCTAAAGGAGT
>JAPXNL010000168.1:0-4696 GCA_033808535.1 Clostridia bacterium | reverse complement strand
GTAAGTGACGCGCTGCGCCTGCTGCATGTGCGGGTAATTGAAGGTCATGGCGACCGTCAGCGGCAGGCAGTCGATGCCGTTGTCGCGCGCGAAATCATCCGCGGCTTTGATAATCGCCTCGGTGTTCCAGTGGCTGGCGGTGCCGAATATCGCCATGCTCACGTTATTTTCGCGGATCCGCTGCATCTGCTCAAGCGCTTCCGCTCTGTTCCTGCAAAGTGGCATAAAATATTTCCTGTATTCTGAAATGAATTTTGGACCAGGTGTGATTATTTTACGAAGTCGGCTTCAAGTCCGGGAATGTACCGCAGCGCTTCCTCAAGCACGGGGATGATATTGCCGTATATGCCGGCGACATGGTGTATGTACGGTCCGCATACGATTTTGCGCTCCAGCGCCTCCCAGTCGGCGAACTCCGTCCAGAGGTAGGTGCCGCGAGTGACCGGCCCGTCGACGCCCTTTCCGTTCGCGGCGAGCAGGCTGTATTTTCCGCCGATCCCGTCGAAGCGGACGACGGTGACCTCGCCGTGCTCAAGCTCCCAGTCGCAGACGCCGGGGCACTTTGAAGGAAGCACCGAGTGGCGCAGCACATTCGCTTCCGTCCCTTTTTTTCGCAGCGAAGGCGGAAACGGGCCACAGTGCCACAGAAGTTCCGCATTGTCGTTTTCCGAGTGCCTCACCGTGATGTCGGCGAAAAACACCGGTTTTTCATATCCGCCCGCCGCCTGCGCGATGACCGCGCTGACCGCGCCGTTGATGTCGGTTTCGCATACGACCGGCAGACCCTCCTCGCTGAGGCAGGCGTTCACCGCGCAAGGCATGACGCCGAGTATATCCTGCAAGGCGTTCCAGCACTGAATGGCGATGGCGGAAAGCGAGTTTTCCTCCGCCCAGTCGGCCATGACTTTTTTGATCGCCGCAAGCTTCCGAATTTCTTCCTCGGGGAAATCCATGTTGAGCTTGGCCTTGAGCTCGTTCACGCCGATTTTCAGGCGCTCCGGTTCCGCGATCAGCTTCTTCGCCTCCTCGCAGAAGTCGGCGAGCGACATCGGGATGACTTGGATCCCGAATTTTTCGATAAGCTCGCCCTCGTTGCAGATCACGGAGAAGAAGTCGCGCGGGCGCGTGCCGATCTGCCCGATTTTCAGGCTCTTCATCGCCTTCACGACCGACACGGCGCCGATGAAGTTTTTAACTCCGCCGACCCATTCGTCGCCGTCGATCCAGGTGTTGGCGATATATGTAAACGGCACGTTCATCCGTAACAGGACTTTTCCGGTCGCGAACAGACCGCACTGCGAATCGCGCAGTCTTTGGCCGTTTTCAAGCGGCGCGTTGTCGCGCGGACCCCACAGCAGCACGGGGACGCCGAGACGCTTCGCAAGATTGGAGACCGCTTCCTCGCATCCGAAATTGCAGTGCGGGATGAAGAGCGCGTCGATTTTTTCTTTTATAAAGTGTTCGGCGGCGGCATCGCAGAATGTAATATCGTACAGCAGGCCGTCCTCATTGAGACTCTCCAGATCGGCGCAGTCTATATTTTCGGCCGACAGCCTCTGCAAGATGATGTTCTTGTGCCTTATGGCGTCCTCACGGCTAAAGATATTGCGCCTTGTCGCGGCGACCCCTAATTTTATGCTCTTTCGAAACATTTATTAAACCTCTATCGTTATATTAAGCAACTGTTACGTTAACGATAACGAAAACTGCCAATAAAAAAGATATATCGAGATAAATATTTCCGTTAACGTTACCGATAACATTTGTTTAAATCCTATCACAGTTTATTAAAAAATGCAATATGCAAAATGCGCCTAATTGTTAATAATATTAAAATAAATCGTTAATTATATGGGTAGGGTCTCTCCGTCCGTAATATTTACCGGCAATTTAATATGCTTAGGTTCGATCGGGTTGTCGGTTATTTTATTGTACAGCAGGCCAAAGCACAGGGCGGACAGTTCCGGGATCGGCATTTTTATGCCCGTGATTTTCATTGCGGAATAAATATAATTATGTATGCCGTCAAAGCTGAGTATGCCGACGTCCTCCGGAATCCTGCGGTTTTTCTGTTTGAGGGCGTATATACATTCGTTTGCCATCAAATCGGAGTAGCAGACGATCAGCCGGTTATCCGAAACGTCGACATCGTTATCGCGGATATAGTTATATACGCTGTGCGGCTTCATATCCACCGTTATAACGTTTATTTTTGCGTCGCGGTTCTTGCAGAAAACCTTCCGAAATCCCGCAAGGCGCTCGCTTGCGCTTGAAATATACAAGGGCGCCGTAATGTAGATAACCGACGTGTTGCCGCTGTCAAGCGCCAACTGTCCGACTTTCTTTCCGGCGTCGGAATCGTCGGAGATTACATAATCGTCCTCCAGGCAATCGAAATGACGGCCCAGAAGCACATATTTCATGGAGATCTGCCTGAGATAATCGATATTTTTTCTGTTCGCCTGGACAGGGCAGATTATAACGCCGTCCACCATCTTGCTTTTGGCTGTCTGGATGGCTCTTAATTCGTCGTTTTCGTTTTCGTTGGTGTTGAAGATTATAAGGGAATAATTAAATTTCGCTGCTTCCTGTTCGATGGACTTTATGCATATGGAGAAGTATGGATTTGAAATGTCGCTGAGGATCACTGCGATGGTTTTTGATTTTCCCCCGCGCAGAGACGAAGCCACATCATTGCCGATGTAACCCATTTCTTTTGCGATCTTTAAAATGTTTTCTTTTGTTTTTTGGTTGATTTCCCTGTCGCCGCGCAGCGCTCTCGACACCGTGTTGGCCGAATATCCCGCGCGCTTTGCAATATCTTTCAATAAAATCATAAAATCTGTCCGAATGTTTTTAACTATACATATCGAAGTCCACGTTTTCGAATTTTAAACGGCTGATATCCGAAACCCGCAACCCCAGCCGGACCGCTATTAGTATCATCGCATAATTGCGCTTCCCGATAGGGGTATACCTCTCAACGGTTGAGAGCAGTTTTTGAATCTCTTCCTCGCTGTATACAGATGGCACGAGTTTTTGCTTTGCTATCGTCGGCAGAATGTTTGAATAATCCTCGGCAACTGTGCCGCGCGATTTTAAATATCCGAACAAGCGCCGGCAGTAGGCAATGTAGTATTTTTTGGTTTTTGCATGAAGCAGTCCGGTCGTTAGCATCTGAGCGTTGATGTCAATCCATGCGTTTGCTCCTTGTTCGGCAAAATCACACAAGATTCGAATACACTCTCCTCTGTATTTGTCTATGGTGATTTCTTTGAGCCCAATTTTGCTTATGACTCTTATGAATCGCTATCATCATCTTACCACAAAAGAACGCGAAAGTCTACTGTTTTATTTAAGTTCCGGTAAAAATCAAGCAGAAATTGCCCGAATTCTCGGCAAATCGCCATCGACAATCAGCCGGGAGCTAAGAAGGAATAAACAGGGCGACAGCATCTACAGCCCCAGTGAAGCTGATAAAAAGTACCGCGAAAGGCGCAAGCGCTGCCGCCCTAAAAAGCGTCTTGAGAAAGACAAGAAACTGTTTGAACAGGTACATACTCTGCTGGTCTTCCAATACTGGTCACCTGAACAGATAGCTCACAGAATACGCAAAGAAGCCCCTGAAAAGACAATAGGTGTTTCTACTATATATCGAGCGATAAAGAACGGTCCGCTAAGAGAAACGATGATAAGCTGTCTGAGGATAAAGAGCAAACGGCTGGGCAAGACAAAGGGCGAGCACAGAAACAGCTTTATACACCAGAAAATCCGGCAGAGACCCAGAGAGGCTAATGAAAGGTCTGAATGCGGCCACTTTGAGTGCGACACCGTGGTTGTCAAGAAAAAGGGGTATATATTCACCAGCGTAGATCGTAAAAGCCGTCTCCTTGTGGCGTGTGCATCGAAGTCAAAGGATTCGCAGGCATTTAACAGGGCTATTATCGAAGCGTTCAGAGAGGCCGGTATATCGCCGAAAACATTCACATGCGACAGGGGGACTGAGTTTGCCGCCCATGAGGAGCTAAAGAAGCTGCTTAAGGTTGAAGTGTATTTTGCCAATGCACACGCGCCTTGGGAACGAGGAACAAACGAAAACACAAACGGTTTACTCAGACAATTCTACCCGAAGCATTCGACCTTTTATGAATTGGATGACGATAGCATCCGAGAGGTTGTAAATCTACTCAATTTACGACCACGCAAGTGCCTTGATTGGAGAACTCCTCTCGAAGTCTTTTTTGATCAAAAATTGCACTTGACTTGACAATCGTCCATACACAAGGAACTTCTCAAACTCATTCGTGAATTGACCGGGGCATTCCGGCTTCTTTGCGCTTGTTTTGTACTTCATGTCGTCGCGAGGTTGGCGTAGCCAGTAATCATTCCCGTATAGACACTCGTTCAGCTTTTTTATGCCTTGCCGACGACGGTCTAAGAAAGCTTGTGAATTTAAAGTATTGCCTTTTATGCTTTCAAAGAAGGCATAGCCAACTTCGGGGGAATACTCGTTAATCCCGTTTTCCTCCGAATATTTGGCAATCAGCTCTATCGTGTGAGTGTAGTAATGATGTTTGTGTGGTTTGAGTTGCTGTTTATTAAGCAGGTCGAGGCAAGAGTATCTAAGTCCTTGCCAGTAATCTGTCAATTCAATTTTCATGGAATGCTCCCTTCGGAATGTTTATTGAAGGTAGTA
>JAPXNL010000167.1:0-4722 GCA_033808535.1 Clostridia bacterium | reverse complement strand
ATTAATTTGCGACCACGAAAGTGTCTTAACTGGGAAACTACTTTAGAAGTCTTTTTTGATCAAAAATTGCACTTGACTTGACAATCGAGCCAAGCAAAGAAAGACGCAATATATAGCAACGCCCGCGGTGGCACACCGCATAGGGTTATTGTCCGACTGAAGGCAGTCTCCTATAATACCATCCGTACAGCGACAAACCTAAATATACATCGTAACATTACCATACGAACCGAAAGAGCAACCATTATGAAAAACATTGGCATTCTCGTATCAGGCGGCGGCACAAACCTGCAAGCGATTTTCGACGCATTCGACGCTGGCAAAATCACCGGCGGGCAGGTCGCGCTCGTGCTGTCGAGCAATCCATCGGCATACGCACTCACGCGCGCCAAAGAGCGCGGCGTCCCCACCGCCGTGGTCGACAGCGCCCTCTATAAGCGCGCCTCTGACCCGCATCCGGATGAAACGGTCGACGCGCACGACACCTTTGACCGTGAAGCATTCAGCGCCGAGATCGCCCGCCGCTTTGCACAGGTGCAGATCGACATCGTCGTGCTCGCCGGCTTCAACTATGTGCTGTCGGAGACGTTTGTGCGGCAATACGAAAACCGCATCATAAACGTCCACCCGGCACTGATCCCCAGCTTCTGCGGCAAGGGATTTTACGGGCTGAACACCCACCGCGCGGTGCTCGCCTCCGGTGTGAAACTCACGGGCGCGACAGTGCATTTCGTGACCGCCGAGCCCGACGCCGGCCCGATAATCGCGCAAAAAGCCGTCCCGGTGCGCTACGGCGATACGCCGGAGATACTCCAGCGCCGCGTTATGGAGCAGGCTGAGTGGGTAATATTGCCCGAGGCGCTCAATCTGCTGTGCAACGACCGCATATTCTTTGAAAACGGCATCGCGTATGTGCGGGAGTGACCTGTTGCAGGACGCTCCGGCGCTACAGTTAGTACGTGCTAAACGGCATCGCGCTTTTTCACGAATGACCAGCATTGAAACACTCGGGCACTAAAGATAGAGCGGGCAAAACGGCATCGCGTATGTCCGCGAGAGTTCTACAACCCCAGAATATTTTACAAAACAACACAAAAACAGCCGCCGGTCGAGGGCTAACTCCCTTCCGGCGGCATTTTTTCATTATTTTTTCTTATAATTGAACGTTATACTGTCAAACACGCTGCGGTCGACAACATTTATAAACGTTTTGCCGCAGTTGAGATACAGCGGACTGCCGTCCGGGTAGGTGAACTCGATCGGCGAGTCCACATTGGCTTTCTTCCACCTGATTTTTGCAAAGGTGCCGCGCGTGAAGTAGTACCCGTTGCCCTCACCGGTCGTTTCGATGCCGATGTGCCCGTATGAGTCGCCCGTGTACGAATGTCTGCAGGCAATCACAATCACGTTTGTGAAGGTTAAAATCTCGCCGGTCTCACTGTCGATGTGCTCCTTGCCGTTGAACTGGTAGCGCGAGTATACGCCTTCCGTGGGCCTGTATATATACTGCGGGAAAGTGTAGTTGTTATACGGGATGATGATGTGCTTTGCCGCGCCGTCGGACAGAGTAATCGGCTCACTGTTGTAATCGACGAAGCGCAGGGGTGACTTAAACTCGTCCTTTATCGTCGTGCGGTACTTTTTATAATTTATCCCCGACACAATCCCCTTGCCCGTGGTCATCAGGCTGTGCTCCAGTCCCATCTGCGACGCGCGCGCAGGGTCGCGGTAGAAGGTGTCGGGCGTGTACATATTCACGCCGTCAATATTGTTGATTTTGCGCGACTGTATAGCCGAATACGCCGTCGCCGCGCCGCCGGCATGGATATAGATCGCGTCGTGATTCTGCGCCATGTCGACGTAATACTCGCGCGACGACCGCACCGATCCGACCGTGCCAAGCTGCGCATAGTCGTTTACCAGCATCATCAGCCTCGTTATGCCGCCCTCGGCCATCATCTCGTATATCACGTCGGCGCGCGCTATGCCGACCTGCGGGCAAGCCTGCCTGATGTTGTTTATCATAACCGCGACCGGCCGCCGCGTCATCATTTCCTCCGTCCCCGCCAGTCCCGTCAGCGGATTGATCGGATTTGCGCTTATCTCCACCTGTTCGGTTTCGGCAGGCTCGGCGTCTGTCACAGGCTGCACGTCCGCCTCAGGTTCGGGGGCTGTGACAAGCTCTGTTGCGGGCAGGTCTTCCGTTTCGGTCTCGCGCTCAGTTTCCGTATCTGTCGCGGTCTCGTCCGCTGTGCTTTCAGCTTGCGTGTCGGCGGTATCTGTGTCGTCCGACATAGCTGCAACTGCCTTGCCGCTGCAACCGGCGGCAAACAGTATGGTCATCGCCGCCAGCAGTAAAACGGCGGCTCGCATCGGTGCGTTCATAAAATGCCTCGCTGGTTTATTCGGCGTTCAGTTTATCCATCCAGATGATTCCTATGTCAAGCGCATCATAAAGCCCGTTCTTCTGAAACTGCTTGACGACGCGCTCATGTTCGGGCTTGGTCTTGTCCGTGTCCCAAATCTGCACCAGCACCACGTCAGGCACCTCGGGCGACACATTCGGGTCGGGCGTCTCAAGTTTCTTTGTGGAAAGTATCATCATGAATACGATGTACTTGTCGCGCATATCGCCGTAGCATATTATGTTATTTGCCCTGACCAGCGGCTTGCCGCGGTACAGCGTGAATTTATCTTTAAGCGTTGGGTCGGACAGTATGACGTCCGCATATCCGGCTCCCGGCACTGTCGTATATTCTCCTTTTCGCTGTAATATATTGTGCAGCCGGGTGACCGCATACTGCGCGGCCTCCGAGCGTACTCATAATATCATACCTTAGTTTATATTATTTGTCAATAAGTGTTTTGTAAACATTGCCGCGAGTTATTTTTTTGTTGCGAAATGTACAAATCAAGGTTAATTTTTGTGTTGAATCGACTGCCGCCTGCAAAAAAAACGGACAGCTCCCGCCGGGCTGTTGCCCGTCGGGAGCCGCCGCATTTAGCTTACTTTGAGATCAGGTTCGACGTTATTTTGTGTTCTTGATCTCGTGCTCGAATTTCTCGATCATCTTTTTGACCATCTGGCCGCCCACAGAGCCTGCCTGACGGGAGGTCAGATCGCCGTTGTAGCCTTCATTAATCGGAACGCCTACTTCGCTTGCGGCTTCCATCTTGAACTTGTCAAGAGCGGCTTTTGCCTCAGGAACAAGAGTGCGATTGCCGTTTCTTGCCATTTCTACTTCCCTACTCCTTTAATGCGGTAACATTTTTTTGCTCCGCGGAATCGAACCCTCTGGATTACGGTACAATCAAATCCCCTTGCACATCAATTCGGTTTTATCCTCTCTGATCTGCGTTTTTGGGTCAATTACCGACCGTTCCATCAGGTTCTGACTATATTATAAACGGCGCTAATTTTTTTATGAGTGGTAATTTTTAAGACAGCCGCAATGATTTTTCAACTCGCATCAAGTCAGCTTAATCTGCTGCTTTTCAGCGTCATACTCGTCAATCGCGATGCCTGATGCCGGAATTTTTTGCTTGCGGCATTTTGCGGCCGATGGAAACTCTGAAAAGTCGCGCAATGCGGCGGTAACAGTGCTGCCCTTTTTCAGCGTAAACAGCTGCACGCCCGCTGCTGTGCGCGTCGTTTTTTCGGGAATAAGCGATGTATTTATAAGTATGCCCTTTTTCTGAGCAGATATGAGCAGCAAGTCGAACGGCTCGTCCTCGTAGAATACGGAGACAATAGGCGACGCGTCGGAATACGCGCCGGTCAGGCGGCGGCGGTTTGTTTTGGTTTCGTATGCCGATGCCGGCACGCGCACGCCTTTTCCGTTTTCAAATATAAAAACGAAATTTTTGTCAAGCGGCTGGTCTTTAGGATAGCAGTGCATGGCGATGACCCGCTCGCCCTCGTCGAACCCGAGCTTTGCGGGTATATAGTCGCCCAGCACCGACGCTTTCATCGTCTCGAAATCGCTTACCTTCGCCTTGTATACCTGCGCCTTGTCGGAGAAGAATATAAGCTCGGAGGTGTTGGTCGCGTCGAATTCGGCGGAAATCTCGTCGCCTTCCTTCAGCTTGTGCTCGTCGTTGCCGCGCAGCGACTGGTATGTGATTTTCTTGAAATAGCCCTCGCGTGTCAGCACGACGCGCACGCCGTAGTCCTCGACAAACACCTCCTCGTCGTATTCCTCAATCTCGTCGGGCGAGATGAGCTGCGTGCGGCGCGGCTGCGCAAACTTCGACTTAATTTCGCGAAGCTGCGAGATAATAACCGACTTTATTTTCTGCTCGCTGCCGATCAGCGATTCAAGCTCGGTTATCTCCTTTTCCAGCGTGTCAAGTTCCTTTATGCGGTTCAAAATGTATTCGCGGTTGAGATTGCGCAGCCTTATCTCTGCCACAAACTCCGCCTGCTCCTCGTCGATGCCGAAGCCGTCCATAAGGTTCGGCACAACTTCGCGCTCGGTCTTTGTTTCGCGGATGATCTTTATGGCAAGGTCAATGTCAAGCAGTATCTTGCTCAGCCCGAGCAGCAGGTGCAGCTTTTCGCGCTTTTGCTCAAGCTCGAACGTAAACTCGCGACGCAGACAGTTTACACGGAAGATTACCCATTCATTCAGCACTTCTATTATTCCCATCTGGCGCGGCGTGCCGTCGACCAGAATGTTGAAGTTGCAGTCGAAGCGGTCCTCCAGCGGCGTGAGCTTAAAC
>JAPXNL010000166.1:0-4729 GCA_033808535.1 Clostridia bacterium | reverse complement strand
TCACGATGGACACCCTTGCCATTGGCTAACGGTTGGTGCTATCAACCCCCGTAACGGACTTTCACCGTCAAGGTCGCACGCATGCCGCGCGCACTAAAAAAAAAACCGGGCACGCAGCCCGGCTTTTTATGTATTGAAAAAGTCTTATGAATTGAACTTTACTGAAATTACATCCGAATCAAGTATTGTTTCCCATGTGTCCGTGTTATAGATATGGAACCAGAGCTGCATTTCGTCAATTGACGTTATCCTGTTTTCTTCTCTTGAAAAGATGGTGATTTTATCGTATGCCTTTTTCCCTGCAACTATTTCACAGGCAAACATGCTGTCCACGGCAACTCCGTTGATTGATACGTCCTTTCCGCCAAAGTAACGTCTTCTTCCCTATTGTTTTCGATATATACGAATACGTCTGCCCCAATCTGGCTTTCGTCTATAACAACTTTCTGAAACACAATCTTAATTCCGCCGTCGTCCAAAGCAATGATGCCGCTGTCATCATATTCCTGCACAAACGAAGGATCTGCTGTTGTCGTAATCTTCACAGTATCGAAGTCGAAGAATGGGTCCCAAGTTTCAGGGTCGTAAACGTTGAACTTCAGCTCTATATCCTTTATGGTTTTAATCTTCGCCAGCTCCAGATCGGATTCCATGATATTTATTTCATCATTGCCTTTCTCTCCGCCGGCAAGCTCGCAGGACAGCGTGGTGTTTATCATAACACCGTTTACGGAGCTTTCAAAGGTCTGAACAGTGACCGCTCGGTTCGTATTGTTTTCGACAAGAACCTGCAGTGAGGGTCCGAAGATATCTTCGGGCAGGAATCCTGTCAACGTCACTTTGATCCCGTCTTGGTCAAATCAGTACCTGCTCATCCACCGTGATCTCTTTTATCTCATGCGTGGTTTCGCTGCTGTCGGTTTCTTCGCTGTTATCTGCTTCTGCGCTATTGTCTATTTCTTCGATATTGTCTGTTTCTGCGCTGCTGTCGGTTTCTGCCGCATTGGCTGATTCCGATGCTGTGGCTTTATCACTGCCGGTATCTGTGGTCTGTTCTGTGCCGCTAATTGTGATCAGGATTCTGCCGATCTCTTTTATTACCGAAGAACATGAGGTAAAAACCAGCAAACATGAAATTATAACAAAGAATAATAAAAAACCCGCGCGAATGTTTCACCGAGCAGCGCCCCTTTAAAATATTCTAATCCCATTATATCACGGCAAAGGGTAATATCAATGTTTTCCGAAAATGTTTTATAATTCCACCACTTTCACAAAATGTTTGTAGCTGCTTTTTCCGGAAATTAGGCATTTTATACCATAATAATCTTTACCCTGTTTACTTTAGTATATACTGATGTTTATGGTAATGCGCCTATTATTAGCATTGCAAAAAAACAAGGCCGAAACAGAAAATCTGTTTCAGCCCTATTCATGGCGCGCCTGATAGGATTCGAACCTACGACCTGCCGGTTCGTAGCCGGACACTCTATCCACTGAGCTACAGGCGCTAATCGGTCAACGCTGTATATTCTACCACAACTCGTGACAAAAGTCAAGACCGAAATTAAATTTATTGCAGGAAAAATATATTACTTTGCTTTGTTTACATTATGTTTTTGTATGCTGACAGGCTCGTTCGTCCCGCTTTTATTCAGGTATTAACGACACGCCCGCTATCTATCCAAGCGGCGACAAATATAAATGTGATGTATATAAATCATCGCAGGAGCGATATTAAATAGAGGGCATAATAACACTTCAGTCTGCTTTTGTATTACGGCACCGTATCAGTGACAGGAGCGGCCTTTGCGTTCGCGATTGCGCCTGCGCCTGCGCCTGTGATTGCCGCAGCCGGCACAGTTGTCTGAGCAGGCATCGCAAGAAATCGTATAGCTGGCGCCCCAGCTTTTTCGCGCAAGCCATACAAGAGCAGCTATCACCGCGGCGGCGATCAATGCAAGAATTATGTAATCAAACACTCCGAACGAAGGCAGCCAGACTCCAATCTGATACACGACAGTCGAAACCATCCATGCCGTGACACACTGCATTAAAATAACTCCCAGCATCGCAAGCCGGGAATCCAGCTCCCGCCTTACCGCGGCAACTGCCGCGACGCAGGGTGTGTAAAGCAGCGTGAACAGTAGGAAGCTGAACGCTGACAGCGGTGTGAACATAAAAGAAAGTGCCGAGCCCAGTTCCGGTGTGCCGGTGCTGTTGGTAAGCACCGACAGGGTGCTCACCACCGCTTCTTTTGCAGTAAACCCCGATATAAGCGAGGTCACGGCGCGCCAGTCGCCGAACCCCGCCGGCACAAACAGCGGCGCGAGGAAGCGCCCGACATACGCCAGCAGGCTGTCCGCGGAGTCAGCCACCACGTTGAAGCGTATATCAAAGGTCTGCAAAAACCAGATAACGATCGTGGCAAGAAATATAATCGTAAACGCGCGCTGTATGAAGTCTTTTGCCTTGTCCCACAACAGCAGTCCCACGCTTTTTGCGGAGGGCAGCCGGTAGTTGGGCAGCTCCATGACAAACGGCACAGGATTGCCGCGGAACGCGCTGTTTTTCAAAAGCAGTGCCATAGCAATTCCAAGCACTAACCCCGCAGCATACAGCCCTATCATCACCGCCGCGGCATGTCGCGGAAAGAATGCCGCGCTGAACACCGCGTATATCGGTATTTTCGCAGAGCAGCTCATAAACGGTGTCAGCATTATCGTCATTCTCCGGTCACGGTCGGACGACAATGTGCGGGTCGCCATAATCGCCGGCACGGTGCAGCCGAACCCCATCAGCATCGGCACAAAACTGCGTCCCGAAAGCCCCAGTTCGCGCAGCGGCTTATCCATTATAAACGCCACGCGCGCCATATAGCCTGTATCCTCGAGTATCGAAAGAAAGAAAAACAGCGTCACGACAATCGGCAAAAAGCTGAGCACACTGCCCACGCCGGCGAAAACGCCGTCGATTATAAGGCTGCGAACAACATCGTTGATCCCGTACGCGATAAGCGCGGCGTTGCACACCTCTGTCAGTTTGTCAATACCCGTTCCCATTATGTCCGACAATCCTGTTCCGATTACACCGAAGGTCAGCCAGAATATCAAAAATATAATGCCAAGAAACACCGGTATCGCGGTGTATTTGCCTGTCAGTATACTGTCTATCTTCAGGCTGCGCCGAAGTTCCCGGCTTTCCCGGCACTTGACGACGGTATCAGATACGACCTTTTCGATGAAAGCATAGCGCATGTCGGCAAGCGCTTCGTTGCGCTCCAGCTGCGTTTCGTCCTCCATCTCCAGTACACAGTGTTCGATAAGCTCGCGTTCATTCCGGTCGAGTCCGAGCCGCTCTGCCATCGAGCCGTCGTCGCCTTCTATGAGCTTGGTCGCGCAGAATCGCATCGATATGCCTGCTTTTTCGGCATGGTCGGCAATAATATGTACGACGGCATGTATGCAGCGATGCACGGGCGAGTCCTCATCGCAGAAGTCCCAGACAGCGGGCTGTGTAACATTTTGCGCAACCTCCACTGCGCGGTCGATAAGCTCCGAAACGCCCTCGCCCTTAGCCGCGCTTATCGGCACGACAGGAACGCCGAGAGCCTTGCTGAGCCCGATGACGTTAATCGTATCGCCGTTTGCGCGCACCTCGTCCATCATGTTGAGCGCTATGACCGTCGGCACCCGCAGCTCGAGCAGCTGCAGCGTCAGATACAAATTGCGCTCGATATTCATCGCGTCGACAATGTTGATTATCCCGTCGGGTTTTTCGTTTATAATATAATCGCGTGAAACTATCTCCTCCTGCGAATACGGGCGCAGCGAATATATGCCCGGCAAATCCACAACCGTGACGGTGCGGTTTTTCACGCACCGCACGATTCCCGACTTTTTCTCGACGGTTACGCCCGGAAAGTTGCCGACATGCTGGTTTGAGCCCGTCAGCGCATTAAAAAGCGTGGTCTTACCGCAGTTTTGGTTCCCTGCCAGCGCGAAAACCAGCTCCCGGCTCATAATTTCGCCTCCGCTGCGGGATTTTCAAGCTTTTCAACCTCGATATTTCTCGCTTCTGCCACACGCAGGGTAAGCTCGTACCCGCGAATGTTTATCTCGATGGGATCACCCATCGGTGCGACTTTCTGAAACGTAAGTTTTGTACGCGGGATCAGCCCCATATCAAGCAGGCGCAACCGCAGTGCGCCCTCTCCGCGTACCGCGCGTATAACTGCATGCTCACCCGGTTTCAAATCGTCAAGCGTCATATACATCTCCGGTTAACGGCGAGCAAATACCGCCGAAATTAGGGTTAGCTATTACTAACTGAATTGAGTATAACATAATATTCATATTATGTCAATCGGATTGCGTAGATTTCGGGCTTATAGCGTGATATAATAAATCGGATCAGCTCACCGGCGTATTTTGGAATCTTTATATTATAGGTATTGATTGTCCCGGCATATTGTGCTATAATCGGAGAAATTGATTTGCCCAAAAACCGGCAATAAACGGCGCTGACGACAGATGTTCCCGGTTCCGGTTAAAAATTTGACGCGACTTATGCGCTATATCCGATTTCATATTAAACCATACTTATTCTGTGAATATTAAAAAGGGGAGTTTAAAAAATAATGAGATTTAAAAACATAGCAGCCTGCATTCTGGCGGTGCTGATTGCGGTGTCGCTTGCATCATGCGGGGACGCCTCAAACAACGACGGA
>JAPXNL010000165.1:0-4733 GCA_033808535.1 Clostridia bacterium | reverse complement strand
AGCCTGCACAAATAGCGGGAGTTGGTCAGGACGGCGAATACATATTCACGGCGCGCGGATACGGTCACGGGGTCGGTATGAGCCAGTACGACGCCGCGGCGATGGCGGCGGCAGGCAGCACATATCATGAGGCGCCCACTACTATCCGGGCACGGAACTGACAAAAATGCAAGGCTGAATTATCAGCTTGTGCAAACAGAGGGCGGCATTATAAACTTTACAACATTCGGTTGTTGACAGGATGTATATACCGTGCTATAATTGCCTCGAATAATAAATACGGAGGCCGGGAAACGCATGGGAACAGAATTTACACCCGATTATAAAAACATAGAACTCGCCGCAAGGAATATTGAGGCTCCGCGCCTTCCGCTTTACGAGCACATTATATGCGTGGAGCTTATGGAGAAGGTGCTTGGCCGCAAATTCGGAGGACTCCTTGGCGGCAGTTATGCCGACAAGGTCGAGTTTTTCCGCAACTTTTGCGAATTTCACCGCATGGCTGGTTACGATAGCCCTTCGTTCGAATGCTGCATAGGAGGCGCATTTATCGACGGCGGTGCGCTGGGCGGCCACAAAGAGGGAGCGATTAAAGACATGGACGACTTCAATCGCTACCCGTGGGACGAAATCGAGGAGCGTTATTTCACCTTTTACGACGAATACTTCAGGGCGCTGGCAGAGGCTTTGCCTGCCGGTATGAAGGCGGTCGGCGGCGTGGGGAACGGCGTGTTTGAATGCGTGCAGGATCTGACGGGTTATATAAACCTCTGCTTCATATCAGCCGACGATCCGGAGCTTTATGAAATGCTCTTCCACAGGATAGGCGAGCTAATGCGCCGTATATGGGAGCGTTTTCTTGCGGGACCGTATTCGGACGCATTCTGCGTGATGCGCTTCGGCGACGACCTCGGATACAAAAGCAACACCCTGTTGTCTGCCGACGACATCCGGCGGCTGGTCATACCCGAGTATAAAAAGGTCATATCGCTTGTCCACGGCAAAGGCAAACCGTTTCTGCTGCACTCCTGCGGCTGCATATTCAGTGTGATGGACGACCTTATAGACGCCGGCATAAATGCGAAACATTCCAATGAGGACGAGATAGCGCCGTTCCCGGTCTGGGTAGAGCGCTACGGCGACAGGATCGGCAACTTCGGCGGAATAGACACAGACGCGGTATGCAGACTGTCATACCCTGAAATGAAGGATTATATCACCGAGGTTATTGCAAAATGCTCCGGTCACGGCGGATTTGCATTCGCCTCCGGCAACTCGATACCAAACTATGTGCCGGTAGAAGGTTTCCTGTATATGAACCGCATTGTACGTGAAATTCGCGGAGACACGCTGCCGAAATTCCTCCTTCAGATGTAACGACACAGGTAGTTAACAGCGAGTACACAGGGTTAACATTAATTATATTTATTTTGTTAATCTATTGACATTGCAGATTCGATGTGCTATAATTAGCATAACAAATACCCATAATAAACTATGCACGAAGAATGCAAATCAAAAAAGACTAAGGAGAGATCTGTTTATGAAATTTATAAAATTCTCGCTAATGGTCATCGCGTTGTTTGCAATTCTCGCTATTAGCGCCAGCGCAAAGATTACTGTTATTGACAATATGGACGATATTACGCCGTGGACAGGCAACGGTGTTGTAGCCTTGGAAACGGAAAATATCAAGGAAGGCACCGGCGCAATCAGAAGCGATGATGCCACGCTTCTCCAGATTCAGCGGAATTTTACCGAGCCGTTAGACCTGTCCGCATATGAGGACGACGGTGTTATCAGTGTATGGATCTATGTTGACAACATTGATACATTTGCTTTCCAGGACAACCAGCTTGAGTTTACTTCCAGCGGTAACTGCGACGTCGAAGAAAGTGCCGTCAATATCGGCAACGAGTGGTTTGAACAGGGCTGGAACCACTTCCTGTTCACCATGGGCGAATTTGGCTCATACGATGCCGACTGGTCGAGAATCAACTTCATCCGCGCGTATAAGTTCGTTGAAGGCGACAACTACTGGATTTGGGACGACCTGAAGATCGGTCTTGAGTCCGACTTCGGTATCGGCAAGGTTAAAGTTGGCCAGAATGCAAAGCTCGTCGAGAGCTTTGATGACGCAAACGCTTGGAACGTTGACACAGCAAACGCTATCGAGGGTACCGGCTGTGTAACAGCTACCGGCACTGCGCCTGTTATCATTGAGCACAAGTATGACACCCCCATGGATCTCAGCGTGCTTAAGGATGACGGTTACGTTTATGTTTGGATATATGTTGAAAACGCCGGCATAATTCAGTCTCAGGACGGCCAGTTTGAGCTGACAAGCTCCGGAACCAGCGACCAGAACGAGCTGAGCTGGATTCTTCCCCAGACGGTTGAGTTCAAAGACGGTTGGAACGAGCTTCTGCTCCAGGTCGACCCGAACACCGACTGCGACCTCTCCGCTGTCAACTATATGCGCCTGTACCTGTTCAACGATGCTGAAAACACCGTTAAGATCGACAAGCTGATGGTCGGTACAGGTCCCGATTTCGGAATTAAGCCTCCGGAAACCGAACCGCCGGAGACCGAAGCTCCCGCAACCGAGGCTCCCTCAGCCGAGGAACCGTCGGATGGTGTACCGGGCGATACAACTGCAACCGCTGACGGTGGCGATGCAGCAGACGCCGAAACCGACAATACGGCATTAATCATCATCATTGTCGCAGCAATCGTAATCGTTATTGTTGTGATAATCATTATCGTGGCTAATGCCAAGAAAAAGAAGAAAGAATAAACCTCACTGATATCCGGGGAGCGGCAATTGCCGCTCCCTTTCTTTTTGCGCACAAATCGGTCGTATTAAACAGCGCAGCAATAAAAACCCCGTTTTGGGATTGACAGCGCCGCGCGCGTGATGTAAAATATAAAAGGTAAAATGTAGCCCCTGGCGAGGTGTGTCGTTTAAATGCTTAAAACTGCGGCAAATACCGGTTTGCGCGGGCGGACTGTACGATTTGCGTCAGCCGCAGCCGCGTTTGTTTATATGGCGGCAGGGCTGTTTGTGGCTGTGTTTGCCACGGCGTTATTTTCCATATCAGCCTCCGCTTTGCTCGTGCTTGACAATCTGGAGAACACAACCGGATGGGCAGGCACATGCAGCCCTGAAAGCAGAAATGTTCATCAGGGCAGGGGCGCACTTCGCATTACAAGCAACGACTTCGGCGACGGAAGACTGCTCTGCCTGGCGCAGAAACAAATGAGTCCTGTCGATATATCAAAATATGCCGACGGTTATATACGCTTTTATCTTTATGTCGAAAACGAGGATAATCTCGGCGACGAAAGCCAGTTTGAGCTGACAAGCTCCGGCACGTGTGACCAGGAAGAGCTGACCTGCATGATAAACACGCTCGACCTAAAGAGCGGCTGGAACGAGCTGATCTATTCGATCGAGGAGCTGTCCGGCTCCGTGCAGGTTGACAAGGTGAACTTTATCCGGCTTTATATGTTCCAAACCGGGCCGCAGATGCTGATACTTGACGATATCTGCATCGGCAGCGCGGCAGATTTCGGAATCGGAGAGGTGCCGATAAAGGAAAGAACAGTGCAAACGCTCGAAGCGTGCGACAGCGCGGAGTCTTTCACGATAGGGTCAAAGACAAAGCCTTCTGTTTTCACCGAGCTTAAGGTGGAGGGCAGCGGAGCCGTGGGTGCGCAGACCGACGGCGATTTCACACTGACAAAAACATTTGACAAACCTTTTGACATCTCGGATTACGTGAAGTCTGGCTATATTTATTTGTGGCTATACGTGGAAAATGCCGATGCGCTTCAGGGCAGCGCGTCTCTTGCGCTCCGCAGCTCGGGCAAGGATATGGCTGCGTGGTCGATTGGCGGCCTGAAAGACGGCTGGAACGAGCTGCTGCTCAAGTTTTCCGATACGAATATGGGCAGCGGCGCAATAGATTACAAGAAAATCAAAGAACTAACGCTCACCGTCGGCAATTCAGGTGCAAACCTTTTTGCCGTTGACAGAATACTTTACGGCTACAGCCGCGATTTCGGCATTAAAAGCGACGACGACCCGCCGATAACACAGGCGGAGCAAACCGCTAATACCCCGAAAGTTACAAGCGCGAACGCAGGCGTATACAAAACAGTGCTTGTATTATCCGTGTGTGTGGTGATATGCGCGGCGATACCGCTTTTGGTGGGTATCAGAAAACCCGCGGAGCCTGCCGGCAAAAATGGAAGTGTCGGCTTAATCGCCGGCTGTGAGGAATAATATGAGAGTTTTAAAGGCGTTAACCGCAGTGGCGATAGTCTCGCTTATAATGGCACTGTCTGCATCGGCACTGACCGTTATAGACAATATGGACAACGGAAGCCCATACAGCGCGCGCACCGAGAAAAAAGATATGATAGAAGGCGCCGGCGCCGTGTCCTCGAGCGGAACAGGCGGCACAATAGTATTGCAGCGCACGCTCAAGCCTACGGTTGATATTTCCGAATATCGCGGAACCGGATATGCGAGGCTATATTTATATATTGAAAGTGTCGAGAATATGTCGGACACAGCCGGTCAGCTTGAGCTGACAAGCTCGGGCATATGCGACAATGAGGAGACCTCGTGGAACATATCAAAAAACATGCTGAAGGACGGCTGGAACACCCTTTATTTATCGTTTGAATCGCCGGGTGAAAACGCAGCCAACCTGTCTGCGATTAAC
>JAPXNL010000164.1:0-4800 GCA_033808535.1 Clostridia bacterium | reverse complement strand
CAATATAGCAGAGGCGGAGTCGTCGAGCTCACAGTACCTGCGTATATCCGTCGGTGACAGCTCGGCATTGCAGCGCGCTTTCACACGATCGCGCCGGTACCGCTCGAGAGCCATCGCACGCGCGCGGTTGACCTCGGCGCGCATTTCGGCGGATGAGCGCGCAGGCGAGGGTTTGGAAAGCTCATCAAATGAAAGGGAAGAGACCTCTATCTGTATGTCAATCCGGTCCACAAGCGGACCGCTCACCTTGGCAAGATAATCGCGAATCTCTGTCGGCTTGCAGGTGCATTTTTTGGTCGGATGCCCGAAATATCCGCACCGGCACGGGTTCATCGCGCACACAAGCATGAAATTGCAGGGGAAAGTCAGCCGCCCGCTCGCGCGCGTGATGGTGATCTGCCTGTCCTCAAGCGGCTGGCGCAGCACCTCCGCCACGGTCTTGACGAACTCGGGCAGCTCGTCAAGGAACAACACCCCGTTGTGCGCAAGCGATACCTCGCCGGGCATCGGGATCGTACCGCCGCCGGCAAGCGATACCGGCGACATGGTGTGATGCGGCGACCGGAACGGCCGACGCGCGATAAGCGACACATTCTCGGGCAGAAGCCCCGCGATTGAGTGAATCTTCGTCGTTTCGACAGCCTCATCGATCGTAAAATCCGGCAGAATCGACGGAATCCGCTTGGCAAGCATGCTTTTGCCCGTACCCGGTGGACCGATCATCAGCACATTATGCCCGCCGGCAGCCGCGATCTGCAGCGCCCGCTTGGCAAACTCCTGACCCTTGACATCGGAAAAATCCGGCCCGTCACACGATATGCCGTCTGAAAACGAATTGCGGTCAAACACAGCGGGCGCAATTAGCTGCTCGCCGCTTAAATGCCTGACAAGCGACGTTACGTCGGCGACAGGGTAGACAGTCACACCAGGCACGACGGATGCCTCGGCAGCGTTGCGCGCGGGCACGAATATCTCGGTCAGCCCGGCGGCGCGCGCCGCGTCGCACATGCTCAAAATACCACGCACAGGCCGCACCTCGCCCGACAGCGACAGCTCTCCGATAAAGCACATCCTGTCCAGCGTATCGGGCAAATCGCCCGAGCAGGCAAGCACACCGGCAAGCAGCGCCAGGTCGTATGCGGAACCCTGCTTCTTTTTATCGGCAGGCGCAAGGTTCACAACAATCTCAGCGTCGGGAAACTCCAAACCGCTATTGGAAATCGCGGCTCTGATGCGCTCTTTAGCTTCTTTGACCGCCGTGTCGGGCAGGCCGACAATCTCGAAAGCAGCCATGCGCCGCGACATATTGCATTCGACCGTGACTATGTAGCCGTCCACGCCCTCAAGGCCTGCGGAATAAACAGATGCAAGCATTACAGTGTCGCGTACAGCGGTTAAAATCCGCGGCCTTTTTTTCCGCGGATGCACCGGTACGTTACCCTTTCTTCCGTATATTTTTACTGCTTTGAATCATCATTTTTGCGGAAATATGCATATATACGTTCAGCGTCAGCTTTGGATAGCAGTTTGACATTGCACAGACTGTCGACGTCCGCCGCCCTTACGGCCGCGACTGTGCCGAACGCAGATATAAGTGCTTTTGCTTTTGCCGGCCCGATGCCGGGTATGTCCTCAAACGACGACCTGCGCATGGAGCGGGACTTTGCCTCCTTCATGCGCGTGATTGTATAGCGGTGAACTTCCTCCTGCAGCTTGTAAATGAATGTGAAAACCGCCTGCTCGCGCGCGATCGAAATCTCGTCGGTGTCGGAGGTCAGCGCGCGTGTCTTGTGATAATCGTCTTTCACCATCCCGAATACGGGAATATCCAAACCCAGTTCGGAAATCAGGCTGCGGATTGTTGAAACATGCCCCTTGCCGCCGTCCAGCAGTATAAGGTCGGGCAGCCCGTCGGCGGTGTGTTCAACCCGCCTGCGTACGGCTTCCGCCATCGCGGCGTAGTCGTCGGGCACCTCCGACACGGTTTTAATTTTATATGTGCGGTAAGCGCTTTTTTTGAATTTGACGCCTTCGGTGACAACCATTCCGGCAGTTACGTTGTCGGCTCCGTAGTTGGATATATCAAAAGCCTCGATGCGCTCGGGCACGACCTCGAGCCCGAGCAGCGACGCAAGCTTAACAAGCGTGCGGTTGTCGCGTTCGGTGTTGGCTATATATTGCTCCGCGCGCAGTTTGGCGTTCTCGTACACCATGTCGCAGAGCGCGCGTGCGTCGCCGCGCTCGGGGAAGCGCAGCCTGACCTTGTAGCCCGCCCGGTCGGTGCAGAAATCGGCAAACGCGCTCTCGTTTTCGTCGCCGAGCCTGAACCCGAACAGAATCTCACGCGGGATATACTCGCGCTTGAGATAAAGGTCGCAGAGGAAGGCAGATATCCCGTCGCCGTCGCACAGCTGGTCGGGCGGAAAGCAGAAACTGTCGCTGTCTACAACGCTGCCGCTGCGGATGTAGAACACCGTTATGCAGGAGCAAAGCTCCGAGCTGTAAAGCGCGATAACGTCCTGCTCCACGTCCGGCGAGCTGACAACCTTCTGCTTCTGCCAGATGCGCTCAAGCGCGGCAATGCGGTCGCGATACAATGCCGCGGCTTCAAACATCAGATTCTCGGCGGCGTATTCCATCTGCTCGGCAAGCGATTTTTTAACCTCGCCGTATGAGCCTCGCAGAAACGCGATTATATCGCCAAACTTCTTTTTATATTCCTCCGGCGGTATTTCGCCCATGCAGAGGGCATCGCATTTCCCGAGCTGGCGGTTGAGGCAGGGTCTGCCCTTGCCTATATCGCGCGGGAACTCGCGCTTGCAGGAGGGTATGCGGAAGGTTTTTTGCAGCGTGTCCGCCAGCGCGAACGCCACGCTGTAGCTTGAGTACGGGCCGAAATACCTGGCGTTGTCGGGCAGCCGTTTGCGCACAATGTATATGCGCGGGTACTGCTCTGACAGCGTGACCTTTATATACGGGTAGTTTTTGTCGTCCTTCAGCTTTATGTTGTACTTGGGCTTGTGCAGCTTGATAAGACGGTTTTCAAGCGTCAGCGCTTCCATGTTGTTGTCGGTGAGCATATAGTCGAAGTCCCACACCGACGCAACCATTTTCGCGGTCTTTATATCGTGACCGGCGTGCTCGTGGAAGTACTGCGAAACCCGCTGACGCAGCACTTTTGATTTTCCGACGTAGATAACCTTGCCGGATTTATCGCGCATTATATAAACGCCGGACGAAAACGGAAGTCCGGCTGCTTTTTCCCGAAGATGATCGATATTGGGTGTAAAATTCATCATCAAATTTCAACTTAAAACGTAAAAATAAATAAAAACAAAGCAGACAAGTCCGCACCGGGTTAATGTCTGCCGTTTAAATGATATTATTTTTTGTCGGGCATAGAATCGGCCGGGCGGCGGACATAAATTGACGCACCATTGTCGCCGCGCCGCAATTGCGCGATATCCCCATGCGCGCTAAAGTAAGCCCGGCTTCAGTCGTTTAACCCGGTATTGATGAGCTCGCACAGTCCGTCGAGCGCTTCGACCTCGTCCGCTCCGTCGGCGATAAGCGTAATTGTCATGCCCTTAACGATTCCGAGCGAAAGCACACCCAAAAGACTTTTTGCATTTACGCGGCGATCTTCTTTTTCAACCCAAATTGAGCTTTTATAAGAATTTGCCTTCTGAATAAAAAACGTGGCGGGACGGGCATGCAGTCCAACGCTGTTTTGTATAGTAACATTCCTCGATATCATCGGGTAATCGCTCCATTCCGTTATATATTCTACGCCGAAACATCCATATTGATACTTAAAAATATTATAACAAACCGCACTGTTAAAATCAAGGGGTTGTATATAAATTTTAAATAATATTTAAATTTTTGGGTCAACCGGTTTATCCGCCGGCAGTTACGTTTATGTTTGTCACAAGAATGTTGACGGAGATGTTTTTTGTAGTGACGTACATTTCTTTGCCTGCGGCGATATAGGTGTTGTTGTTGAGCATAAAGCCGTCTTCCGTCATCGTGCCGGTGCCGATTATGGTGCCGCGGACATCATAGCGCATCTCGTCGTATGTCAGTTCAAGCATGCCTTCCGGGTTTTCGAAATAATATTCTGCTTTGCTGATCTCAACGGTGCCGATTTTGCCCAGATATGTGCCTCCGCTATAAACGTTGTCGCCGACCATGATCGCCTGTGCGGAATAATCGGATACGTTATGGATATAAAACGAGATTTCAACCGTGTCTTTTGCAGCGCCCACGTTGAGCTTCTCGATGAGATTGAACCGCAGCACTGCGCCTATCACACAGGCTGCGACCGCAGCTATGATAAAGAAATCGACGACATTAAAGTGCTTTTTGCTGCGTGTGCCGTTGCCGGTGTTCATCACGCGGTTACCTCCTTGATGGAAACACAATAGCCGGAGCCGGTGAAATTCGGTACCCTGAGGCTGACATAGGTCCCGACGCTCAGCTTATAGACACCTTCGATCATGTAATTACCTGAGCTGATATCGGCGTTTGCCTTGACCGTGACGGTGATGTTTATAAAACCGGGATAATCGCTGTATACAAGCGTGCCCTCGGCTCTGTTTACGCCTGTGTAAACTGCACCGACGTACTTGACGTCGGTTACCTCGCCTATCGTATATAGTTTGGAGGCATCGATAACCTTGTCGCCGATGTTGATTTTGCCCTTCAGCTCCTCACGCACCATGCGCAGCTCGATTTTGTATTCGACCTGCGTATAGGAGGCAGAAGTAGTACCTGTCTCTTATACACATCTGACGCTGC
>JAPXNL010000163.1:0-4841 GCA_033808535.1 Clostridia bacterium | reverse complement strand
GATATGCGCCGGACAAGTTCGACGCGGTGCAAAACCACATGACGGGACTGGGTTTTACCGTTGAGGAGCTCACCGCGGCATTTATTTGCGGTATATCGTCGAAAACCGGCAAACCGTTTGACTATTTCAGAGGCCGGATAATGTTCCCGATAATCGACGTCGGAGGCGATGTTATCGCATTCGGAGGCCGGAGTTTAGGCGACGCGATGCCGAAATATCTGAATACCTCCGACACGCCGGCATTTAAAAAGAGCCGCAGCCTGTTCGCGCTTAACTTCGCGCGCCACAACTGCGCGGAGCGGCTTATATTGTGCGAAGGCTACATGGATGTTATCGCACTGCACGCGGCTGGGTTTACCAACGCGGTCGCGACGCTGGGCACGGCGCTCACCGACGAGCAGGCGCGGCTGATGAAGCGCTACACTAAGCAGGTGATAATCACCTACGACAGCGACGAGGCGGGCCAGAACGCCGCCGACAAGGCGTTCCGGGTGCTCGGAGCGGCGGGGCTTGACACAAAGATTCTGACGGTTACGGGTGCAAAGGACCCGGACGAGTTCATCAAAAAATACGGTGCGGCGGCGTTTAAGAAGCTGCTTGACGGCAGCCGTTCGAGGTTTGAGTTCAAACTGGACGAGATTATTGCCAAGTATAAAATCGGTGCCGGCGGAGAGACTGATGACGACAATAGATTAAAGGCGATAAACGAAACGGTCGCGCTGCTGTCGGAAATATATTCAAAAACCGAATGCGAGATTTGCTGCCGGCGTGCAGCGGAGCGACTGGCAATCAGCGCCGAAAACCTTGAGCGCGACGTCGAAGCAAGGCGCAGGAAATATCTGAAAATCGCAAAAAGAGACCGGCGGCGCGAAACACTGCGCGTGACTGAGGGCTACGGCGACCGCGTTAACCCCGACAAGCTGCGTTTCCGGCAGGAGGCAGCGGCGGAGGAGGTCATACTCGGCATACTGCTGCTTTATCCCGAGCTTACCGGCGACGCGCTGAAGCTGATCGGTCCGGACGGCTTCCGCACACAGCTGAACCGCAGAATTTACGAGGCGATCGTGGAGGCGGGCACTGGCTTCTCCCTGTCCGCGCTGGGGCAGAAGCTGACAGAAGCCGAGATGAGCCGCGCGGTTTCGTATATGGCGGCGCGTCAGCATCTTACCAAAAACGACCTTGAGGTGATTGAAGGCTGCGCAAAAACGCTGCTCGAGTCCGCGGCTCCGTTCATCGAAGACGGCGCAAGCCGGACAGACGCACCGCCCGACCCCGATGAGATTGCGGCGCTTATAGCCAGACGCAAGTCGGGCGAACGGGATTCATAAGGACTACAAAAGCCATAATTGCGCCGTATTCGGCGCGTATAAGTATAAATATTCAATTTCATAGCATAATAACCCTGACGGAGGCATCTTACATATTATGGGTAACACTAGCGATAAAAAGCTCGACATGCGCGAGCTGATCGAACGCGGTAAAGCAAAAGGCTCGCTTTCAAACAGCGAGATAATGGAAGCGCTCGAGGATGTCGATTATGACATCGAACAAATTGAAAATCTTTATGAGCAGCTCGGAAACCTCGGTATCGGTATCACGGGCTATCTTGACACGCCTGAATTTGAAGAGATTGAAAACGAGATCGAGCGCTACGAATCCGCGGAGGACATGGAGAAGATGCTCGCGCAGGAGGGCCTTGCGATTGACGACCCCGTGCGCATGTATCTTAAGGAAATTGGCAAGGTGCCTCTGCTCGATGCCGAGCGCGAGCTTGAGCTTGCAAAACAGATGGCAGAGGGCAACGAACGCGCAAAGCAGATACTTGTCGAATCCAACCTTCGCCTTGTTGTCAGCATTGCAAAGCGCTATGTCGGCAAGGGAATGTTCTTCCTCGACCTCATTCAGGAGGGCAACCTCGGACTTATGAAAGCGGTGGACAAGTTTGACTACCGCAAGGGATACAAGTTCTCCACCTATGCGACATGGTGGATCCGTCAGGCTATCACCCGCGCCATCGCCGATCAGGCGAGAACGATA
This sequence comes from Clostridia bacterium, assembly GCA_033808535.1. Taxonomy (GTDB): domain Bacteria; phylum Bacillota; class Clostridia; order Oscillospirales; family CAG-272; genus DTU078. The sequence goes on along the minus strand of JAPXNL010000163.1, from coordinate 2,804 downwards.
CGCATACCGGTTCACATGGTCGAAACCATTCACAAGGTTACGCGTGTCCAGCGCCGCCTGCTGCAGGAGCTGGGGCGCGAGGCAACGCCGGATGAAATAGCCGAAGCGCTGGGCATGACAGCCGATAAGGTCCGCGAAATAATGAAGATATCGCAGGACCCGGTATCGCTCGAAATGCCGATCGGCGAGGAGGAGGACAGCCATCTGGGCGACTTCATCCAGGACAACGACTCGCCGGCGCCGGCAGAGGTCGCGTCTTACACATTGCTGCGCGAGCAGCTTTGTGAGGTGCTGCATACACTCACCCCGCGCGAGGAGCATGTGCTCAAGCTGCGTTTCGGGCTGGAAGACGGCCGTACCCGCACACTGGAGGAGGTCGGGCGCGTGTTCAACATCACCCGCGAGCGCATTCGGCAGATAGAGGCAAAAGCGCTCCGCAAGCTGCGCCATCCCAGCCGCTCAAAACGCCTTAAAGATTATCTCGACTGACGGACAGGCCCGAATCAAGAACGCTGCGGCAGTAAATTATAGAAAAATATGCAAAATCTCCTGCGCGTTCTTATTTTCGGGCTTTATATTCAGGGTAAATAACTACAAATAGCATTTGTCATTGTTGCATAATCATTCGCTTGCGTGATTGTGGAATACGCACTATCCCGGTGCTATAATTCACAATACGAGTGCCAAAATACTGTGCAGTTTGTGCAAAAACCGAAGCCAATTTAATGTATGGAATGTAAAAGCTAGCGCACCGGACGGCAAAATCGGCGGGCTGCGCCCCAAAATATCCTTGACATATCATTTATTTTAGTGTAAAATATAATCTGATCCTAGTGATTACTTTTGTATCTTATTGTATAATTGTTTGGGAGGTTATTTCATGAGGAAGAGATGGGTCACAATCGTGTTGGCGCTGCTGCTGACACTTCCGACCCTGCTTGCGGGCTGCGCGATTGATACTGATACAACAGTCGAAACCGCCGAGGAAGATACCACAGGCGCGGCTAAAGCTATGACCATTACTTTATACGCCATCACAGGCGAGAGCACCAAGCCCGAAGCGGTACAGGCCGTTCAGGATGCTTTAAACGAGATTACCGAAAATACATATAACACTCATGTCGAGCTCAGACTCTATACCGAAGACGAATATTTTGGTGTGATCGAGGAAAAATTCCAGAACATCATAACCAAAATAGCCGAAGAAGAAGAAGCTGCAAAGCTCGCCAAGGAAGAAGCCCGCAGCCTGAAAGCTGCCGGCATCACCACGGCTGAGCCTGAAGAAACAGACGAAACCACAGCCGAAACCGAAGAGACGGTTATAAACGAATTTGGCCGCAGTGTCGTTAAATTCCCCGAAGCCGGCGAAGATCAGGTCGATATATTCCTTGTTCGCGGCCTTGACAGGCTGACGGATTACATCGAAAAAGGGTACCTGATGGATCTGGGCGGTTCGCTCGGCACCACAGGCAAAGGACTTAATAAATATATCAACCCGGCGCTGTTTTCCGCTGTGACATTCGACGCCGGCGTTATGGCCATCCCGAACAACCGCGTGTTAGGCGAATATACCTACATGCTGATAAACAAGGAACTGTGCGACAAGTATTACTATGACGCCGACACGTTTACAACACTTGCAAAAGTTGCGGATTTCCTTGCCGACGTCAAGAAATACGAGCCGGACTACATCCCGTTTTACGGTACGCCGTTCCCGCTGGTTGACTATATAACGACTGACATGGTCGGTTCGCTGATCGGCGGATATGTATCAAACACAACAGCCCAGAATTCGCTGCTTACGCCCAAGAGCTTCCTGGGCACCGCTGCATATACCACCCTCCTGAACCAGATACACGACTTCACCGCAGCAGGTTATTTAACCCCCAGCAATTACGAATTCAATCCCAATGCCGCCGTTCAGCTTGTCAAAGGCGGATATGAAATTCGCGAGCTGTATAAAGACGATTACTATGTTCAGGTATACTCCTATCCGAGGGGTACAAACCAGAATATGTATGAAAGCATGTACTGCGTAAGCGCATATACCGCGAACGTCGACCGCTGCGTCGAGATCATCGCCATGCTTACAAAGAACGAGGAAGTTCGCAACCTGTTCCAGTATGGCGTCGAAAAGATTCACTACGAGTTTGACGATGACACCGGTTACGTCAAGATGCTCTCGAGCGACTACTCGATGAACATCTACGACACCGGCAACCAGTTCAAGCTGTGGCCTAACACCGATATGTCGGAAGATATGCTCAAGCTTGCGGAAAACAACTGGCAGAATGCCAAAAATCAGAACCTTGAGCTTGTCGTCAGCCCGTATGTAGGCTTTACGCTTAAGTATATTGACCAGGCATACCTTGACAAGAAAGCAGCCGCCAACCCCAACGAGGACGGTTCGATTACTCCGATCTCCTACTCGTATAAATTTACGCAGGATATAATCGACGGAGTTATAGCGGCAAGCAAGGAAATTCAGGCCAAGCTCGACAACTTTAAAGAATACACCGATCCGGAGACGGGCGAAATAGTCACATATGCTGATTACATTAAGCTTCTGAAGACAGAGCTTGATGCAAACGAGTTCGTAGCCGCATTCCTCGATGCGGACAATTCCGACTCGCCCGTGGCTCAGTATACGGATTGGCAGTCGTCCAAATATCCGCCTGCAGCATAATATAACAGTTCAAATATTATCAGTACATCCGCCCGCCGCAAACGGGCGGATGTATGTAGTTTTAAGGGAAGGTGAAACCGATGAAGCTTGACTTTTATATGCCGGCAAAGCTTATAAC
>JAPXNL010000162.1:0-4855 GCA_033808535.1 Clostridia bacterium | reverse complement strand
GAATTTGAACAGGTCGCTCTCCGCGAATACATGCACCGTGCCGCGCACTGTCCAGTTTTTGACCATGCCGCAGCCGGCGGTGTCGGGTGAAAAGTCGGTGCTGCGCAGCCGCATGGAATGGATAGCGTTTGCCATGAATTGCGCCTGAAACCCGCACAGGTCGTGCACGGCGGTCAGCCGGTCGGTCTTGCGCGTTATATGCTGGTTCGCAAGCCGCAGCGCCATAAGCTCACGGACGGTCATTACTCGTCACCGTCCTCCGCTTCTTCGTCTTCGACAAGCTGTCTGAGCCTGAACCTGACCTGCGGCAGAAATGCGCGCCTGATCGTCTGCTCGATGATATCGGCTTCGTCCTTCGACTTTATGAGGTCGAACACGCTGCCGAGCGGGATATCGCCCAGCACGCTGTTCACCGCCCTGTACAGGAAATCGCTGCCCGGCACCTCGTCGAACTCGGCGCGTATCGCCTCGAACCGGTATCTGCCGTCGGTATCGGCAAACTTGTGAGAAAAGTACAACCTGATAATGCGCCGGTCAGAAAGTTCGGGGAAGCAAAGGTATATCATCAGCACGGGGTTGTCGTCCTCGTCGGAGGTGAACACCGCCGCCGCGCCGGTAGCGTAGCGCTCGCCGCCGAACTCCAGACTGTCGTATTCGTACCCGCGGCAGCCGGCAACAAACGTAAAATCGGTATCGTCGCTGTCGCCGCCTTCATAGCCGAATGAAATGGTGACCGACCTCACGCCGTCCCCGTCGCGGTTGATATTGAATTTCAACCCCGTTATCTGCGACGAAAAGTTGTTCTGCATCGACTGTGTGATGAGAGGCAAAAGACCTACCGAGCGCGCCGCCGATATGATAACATAATCCGCGTCGTCGAGCATGTCGGCAAACGCTTCGCGCCCGCCCTCGACCGCGTCCTCGCAGTGACCGCGCGGCACCGTTTTGAATTGCCGGGCCAGCTTGTCCGTCCGCGACTTGTCCTCGCACACGCTCTTTGCGGCGTCCGGCGGCAGCGGCGGCGAAAACGCGTTGATTACCGCTTCGTACAAAACGCCCTGCTGAAAAATTTCGCCGCTGCCGCCGGTCGTCACGACCACGATGTCGTTCTGTGGGAACATGAACACGTTCTGTCCGAACATCCCGTTGAACAGCGCGCAGCTTCCGTCGCGCGCGACCCAGACATGATAGCCGTAGTTGAACGCACCGTACTTTTTCGGCGCGCGCATCCGCTGGGTCGACGCCTCGCGCACCCACTCGCGCGGGAGAAGCTGCCGACCCTCCCACATGCCGCCGTCAAGCCAGAGTACGCCCAGCTTTGCCAGATCTTCGGGCCGCATATACAGCCCCCAGCCGCCTTTTTCGGCGCCCGACGGGGCAGTTTCCCACGCCCACGCGGTGATGCCCATCGGCTCGAACAGCCGCCGGCGCAGGTATTCGCCCAGAGTGACGCCCGCAGCCGACCGCACTATCTCCGATAGAATGTACGAGTTCATGCTGTTGTACGCGAACTTCAGTCCCGGCTCGGCGCGGATTTCCGATTCAAAGAAGTCGCGCACCCAGTCGGAGGACGTCAGCGCCCCCGTTTCGGAGAACGCAACCCCGCTCGACATGGTGAGCAGGCTGCGCACGGTTATTTCTTTATGTGTTATATATGAAAGCGGGTTCAGCCGCCCGGGGAAGAAATCGACGGCGCGGTCGTCAAGCGTGAGCAGCCCCTCGGCGACAGCCAGCCCGACGCCCATCGCGGTCACGCTTTTGGACAGCGAGTGAACCTGACACGGCGTGTCAAACCTGTACGCGCGGCACTCCAGCTCAAACTCGACCTTGCCGCCGCGCAGTATCATCAGCGTGTGCAGGTCGGTTGACGGGTCGTCGCGCAATGCGGCGAGCAGCCGCCCGATAAGCTGGGAGGGGATGCCCGCCTCCTCGGGCGGGGTGCGCGGGAAATAAACCGAGTCGTCGCGCATCGGCTCGGGCTTGACAGGCGAGAACGCGACACAGGGCTTGACCGGCGTCGCGCGGTCGAGCAGCCGCCGTATCAGCAGCACGGTGTTGCTTTGTATTTTTAAGTCCATAAAAATTACCGGTTTGAAGATTGGTGTTTATCCAGTTTAAATGCAAGTGACCGTCAGGGCAGCTCGTCGAGGAAGACGGTAAAGCCCAGCTGTGTAAACGGTATGTCCGTCACGGTGCTTGAGACGCTTGAGAGAAACGACCAAAGTACGTCGTCGGCGGTAAGCTCGTCGCTGTCGGTCAGCACATATATTGTGGTTTCTCTCGGAGGGTTGCCGAAAGTGGTGGTGAGCTTTCTCAGCTTTGAGTAAAACGTCACGTCGTCCGGGCGCTCGCTGTTTACAAGGCAGTACTTTCCGTCCTTATATATCAGGTCGTCAAACGATAAGGTCTCGTCAAAAAATTGCGCGATCCGCATAAATGCGTCGCCGTGCTTGCAGCGCTCGAGGAAATCGCGGAACACGTTTTGTCCCGCGTAAAGGCTGCCGGTGTTTTGCGATATTGTGATCACCATGCAACCGTCTGACGCCGCCTGTTCGGGCGTATATTCCGCCGGGATTTTATCAAATCCCGTATAACTGCCGTCCGCCGCGGTTTCAAACGATACCTGGCTGGTGGAGGACTCGCTTGCGCAGCCCGCAGCCGCAATTGACGCCAGTGCCAGCACCAGCACGATAACTGTTGCAAATTTATTATGGTTCATGCCCCGCATCTCCTTTCAATGCTGAATATTGCTGTTATAATTCTATATTATTCTATAATACAATATTTACTACATTGCGTCAAGTGAAACATGGTTGTATAGTAGTATATTGATTTGTGTTTGTAAGTTTGTAGGCGGATTTTGCTTTACTGCACCAGACTCACGCGGTGTGCACCATTCAAAAACCGACGCAATGAAATTATACCGTTTGAGATACCGCCGGACACTCGATTTTGCGACCAGAGGGGGTTCGGGAGATACCTCCCCCGTCGGGGGTGGCCGGAGGGGCGCTCCCCTCCGGCGGAATATGCAAACAGCGGAAAATCCGCCGCCTGCATATTGCAAGCGACGGATCTCCGCTGTGGTTTGCCTTATTGCGTCATGCCGACAGCAGCACGTGTCAACCGGCGCTACTGCACGCAACCGGGACTTTTTCAACACTCATCGTCGGCTGCGCCCGTTTATAATACGGCAGCATTTCGGGTCACATATGACTGTCCCTGTGCTTTCTCGGCGAAATCGGTATATCCTTGATTTCTCTCAGAGCTTCCGCTTCGAATTCGTCGATAGGCTCGGTAACAGTCAACCCTGTGAAGTCCGTGGCCGATGCCGCGCCCGAAGAGAAGATTCTGTCTGTCTCGTCATTATACGGAGGAAACTCCGGCGCGTATTCCGTTCGGTCAGTCCAATCCTCCGAACCGAGCGGAACAGGCCTTTTTTTCTTGGACATTTTAACTTGTCATCCTTTCATGCGATGACAGTGCATGGGCATAAGCGCATATTATTATAAATCGCTTTGCCCGATGTTATTATTCGCTGCCAGCCGGTTATTATACGTGTTTATGAAAAGCAAAATATGTAATATTTTTTTATCACGCTGAATGTCTTTTGCGGATAATTACAAAAAATCGTAAAAATATCGGATTGATATTTCCCTGCAGTTTGCTATAATTTAAGTGAAATCATAAAAGTAACAGACTGCATTAAAAAATCTCAAAATCAGAGGCATGATATTATGTACATGCGTGATTGGGCAAAAAGTATACGCGCAGCGGGCAAAACCATGCCGGTACTTTCATTCCCGAGTGTCAGCCTGATGGGTATAACCGTTCGCGAGCTGATAAGCGATCCGATGCTGCAGGCACGCGGCATGAAAATGGTAGCGGACCGCATTCCGTCGGCGGCGTCCGTCAGCATGATGGACCTTTCGGTCGAGGCGGAGGCGTTCGGCTCCCAGGTCAAAGTGTCCGACATCGAGGTTCCGACAGTCGTCGGCGCGTTAGTCACAAGCGAAGAAGAAGCAGACGCGCTCGAGGTGCCGCAGGTCGGCGCTGGCCGCACGGGTCTTTACATCGAAGCGATTAAAAACGTATGCCGGATGGTCACCGACCGTCCGGTATTTGCGGGCGTAATCGGTCCGTTCTCGCTCGCCAGCCGCCTGATGGACGTCAGCGAAGCGCTTGTCTACTGCTACACCGAGCCTGACATGGTCCACAAGGTCATGAGAAAGGCGACGGACTTCCTGCACAAGTATATCGCCGCATATAAAGAGGTCGGCGCCAACGGCGTCGTCATGGCCGAGCCGCTGACGGGCATACTGTCGCCCGCACTCGCCGAGGAGTTCTCCGAGCCGTATGTCAAGGAGCTTATCGACGCGGCCCAGGACGACAACTTCATCGTTATATACCACAATTGCGGCAACAGCACGATAAGCATGATCGACTCGATCCTGCGCATCGGTGCGGCGGCGTATCATTTCGGCAACTCGATAAAGATGTCCGAGATGATGGAGAAGATCCCCGCAGACGTTATCGCGATGGGCAACATCGACCCGGCGTCGCAGTTCCGCAACGGTACGCCCGAATCGATCCGCAAGGCAACGCTCGAGCTGATGGAAGAGCTCTATCCCAAATACGACAACTTCGTCATCTCGTCCGGCTGCGACATCCCGCCGGCCAGCCCGTGGGAGAACATCGACGCGTATTTCGCCGCTGTTGCGGAGTATCACGCGACGCACTGATTTAATATTGTTGATTGGTCTATTGTAGGTTGGTTATTTGCAGGTAAGTCAAACCGCCCGGCGCTGTACAGCGTCGGGCGGTTTGTGTTGTCGTTAGTAAGAAGTCAGCGATATAG
>JAPXNL010000161.1:2703-4883 GCA_033808535.1 Clostridia bacterium | reverse complement strand
GTGTATCGGCGCTGCCCGTATCGTTTTGAATTGCGGTTTTGTCGGCGCTGTCGCCTTCAATATACGGCGAAATCCGCGCCGGGTAGGAGATCGGCGTGGTTTCGGCGCTGGTCAAAGGCCCGGCAGGCTGCGGTGAATTCCCGCCGGCACAGCCCGCGGCAAGCAGAGTCACCGCCGCAAGCAATACAGGTATAACCCGTGATTTAAGTGAAAATTTCATTTTTCGCTTTCTTCTCGCATTTCAAGCAGCCCGGCTTTTTTTACAGCGTTAAACGCACGGTGCTTGAATCCTTTGTAACTGCGGTTCAGTCCGTGCAAAAGCTCCTTGACGGCTGCGCGCTGGGTATGCCCGTCGGCGGGGCATAAGGGCGGCGCAACAGGGAGCTTGTTGCGGGTCGCAAACTCGCGTATCGCCTTTTCAGGCACGTAGATAAACGGCCGGATAACGGTTATCCCGCGGCGCGAAAGATAGGTGACGGGCAAAAACGTCGCCAGCCGCCCCTCGTGTATAAGGTTGAGGAAAAACGTTTCAATCAGATCGTCGTTGTGGTGCCCGTATGCGACCTTGTTGCAGCCAAGCTTTATCGCCGTGTCGTTTATGATGCCCCTGCGCATATTGGAGCACAATGAGCAGGGCGAGCGCTCTTTTCGCTCCTCGAAAATCACGCGCGCCATGTGCGTGCGCGTGATATGAAAGGGGACGTCGAGCGATTTGCACAGCGCGGCGATACTGTCAAAGTCGGGGGCGCCGCTGCCGATCTCCGCAAAACCCATGTCGATTGTGATGGCTTGCAGATTAAAGTGCTTTGGGTAAAAACGGCGCAGCTCCGCAAGCACGCAAAGCAGTGTGAGCGAGTCCTTGCCGCCCGAAACTCCGACCGCGATCGTGTCGCCGTCGTCTATCATCAAAAATTCGTCCGCGGCGCGCCGCGCATAGCTTAAAAGATGCTTTTTTCCCTGGAAATCCATAAAATCATTCAACCGCAGGCTTTGCGGTGCATAAAATCATTACGAGGTGATTCTATTTGGCAATTAAAATATACATAGATCAGGCCCATAACCCGATGAACCCCAACGCGGGCGCAGAGGCTCACGGACTGCGCGAGCAGGATCTGGTGTACGAGATAGGCGTGCAGCTTGCGGACATTCTGCGCGCAAACGGCAATTTTGATGTCATGCTGTCGCGTGAAACTCCCGATGAAATGATAGGTTCATCGAACGCAGAAAGTCTTCAGATACGCGTAAACGAAGCCAACTCCTGGCCTGCAAACTTTTTTATAAGCCTGCATACCAACGCGTCCCCCAACCCCGCCGCGACGGGTACCGAGGCGCTTGCCTACTCGCTCGCCTCGCAGGGGTATGTCATGGGCGAACATATAACGCAGTGGGTATCGCGCCTGACGGGACTGCAAAACCGCGGCGTATCGTTGCGCCCCGGCCTGTATGTACTGCGCGCGACCAATATGCCCGCGGTGATAGCTGAGCTTGGATTTATCACCAATCTGCACGACGCAATGCTGTTGTCACAGCAGCCCGACCTGTTTGCAATGGCTATATACAGAGCGATACTCCAGTATTACGGGCTGTAGCTTTTCCGGGTTGTAACCTTGTTTGAATATATAGAAGCCGGCTCGCGCATCCGACAAGTTACGGTGCGCGAGCTGTGATTTTATTTGCTGCTGACCCAGAACACCGATGTTTTGCTGGGCAGAACCAGCTTTGCTTTTGTGTGTCCGGCGTCGTACTCGCACTGCAGCCGGCGTATTCTGCCGGTGTGAGGGTTCCACTCCTCGGGCGAGTGCCGCCCGCGAAGCGTTACGGTGCATTCGCAGTCGGCGGTCGTGGTATTTGCAAAATACCATATATCGCAGCCGGCGTAATACCTGTGTATATAGTTGAACATTCCGCCGCTTCTTATACCACGGTTGGCGCGCAGCGCCTCAAACTGCGGATAGAACACGTTTAATATGCCGCTGTTCTCGACGCGGGGTATCCCCTCAATCGTGACGTCCCAGTCAATGCCGAGCTTGTCTAACACCGAGTCAAACTGCGGGGCGGAGATAAGGTCGGTGCCGTCCGCCGCGGTCTGCGAGAGCTGAATGAAATGCGCCTCGCCGCTTGCGGCGTTTTTATTTGAGTATACCTGTGTAAACGAGCCGACATCGGCCCGGGTTATGCCG
>JAPXNL010000161.1:0-2693 GCA_033808535.1 Clostridia bacterium | reverse complement strand
CGAATATGTCATAAATTATCTCGGCGAGTTCGGCGTCGGCCTCATCACCTTCTTCGGGCGATGCGAACGCGGTGAAGGGAAGATCGTCGGTTGCGACGATTTTGCCGCCGCTCTCGAAAAACTTCCGGGCAATCCGCATGCAGCGCACGTCTGCCATCGAGGCGCCCGGCAGCACCAGCACGCGGAACTGCTCGCTGTTTATGTCGTTGTGCATATAGAGCACGCCGTCCTCGGCATAACAGTTTTTGCTGAACACTTCGGGATGGATGACGGTGACGTCGCGCCCGCAGTAGTTGAGCAATGCGTTGATAAGGTTAATGTAGTCGGCGTTGACGGGCGTGGTCGGATACTCAAAGCCGGTATCGCTCTTTGCGCTGTACAGCTTCACCTGCGACTGCAGCGAGTAAATGGGATAGAGCATCGCGATGTCGCAGACATGTCGCCCGCCGCGCAAAAGCGTCTGCGCACGCGCAATAAAATCGCACCACGCGGGCAAAAACTCGCCCAGCTTGACCGCGCCGAACACATAGTCGCGCGCCATCAGCAGGTTGACGCCGCGCGCCAGCGCGTTCATCGCGTCGCTGTAGAGGATGTTTCTGCCCATCAGGTAATAGTCGTCGAAAATGTCGCAGGTGACTGTCTCGCGGTCCCAGCAGTAAGCGGCGGACGACGCAATCTTCAGCCCGTTTATGCCGTAGGCGTATGCACGCGAGAGCGTCGTGCCGGGTGCGCCGAGATATTTCTGATACAGCATGCCGTCGCCGAACAGCCAAGGTGCGGCGATTGCCTTCGGTTCGGTGACGCTGCCCGTGGCGATAATCCCGCGTGCGCGCGTGAAGTCGGCAAGCGCACGGAAAAAGCCGTCGGTCAGCATCTTCGCGCGGCAGCTTATAAGCAGCGCAGTATAGCGCTTTGTGGCCGGCCCGATGTCAAGGAACAGCGCAGGATAGAGGGGCTGCGCATCAAAGCCGAATTCTTTTTTAAATACCTCGTTGAAGTCGGGGCTCCACTGCCTGCGGTTGGCGGTCAGATAGGCTATGCCCGTGCTGACGGTCATCGAAAGCGCATCAAAGCTGCCCTCACCGAGCAGGCGCTTGAATGTAAACGAAAGAAAGGCAAGCGACGCCTCGTATGAAAGGTAGTCGACGCAGTCGGTGTCGGGGTCATCCTCGCAGACAAACTGGAGCAGGTTCCAGTTGCCGTCGGGAACATCCCAGACAATCCTGCCGTCGCGAATACAGTCGCGCAGATCGAGCGTCTCGCCCGTGTCGATTTCGTATGCGCACACCGACATCAGCGTGCCGGTCTGGCGCAGCTGGCGGTCGACGTGCTCGTTTTCACTGCACATGTATTCAAACATGTGCAGACATTTGGCGCGGTATTCGGGGTGTGCGGCGACAAACAGCCCGCCGCCCCTTCCGCTCATGTGGCGCTCGTCGGAATCGGTGTCGTCGCACAGCGCGACATTAAGCCCCGCCTTTTTGCACCGCTCAAGCAGTGCCCGCATCGCGGCGATATATTCATCCGAGCCGTAGGCGGGTTTTGTAGCAGATGTAGGCTGCAGCACCACGCCGCCAAACCCGGCTTTTTTATAATCGCCGATGCGCGTGTTTATGAACTCGCTGTCAGTTATATCGCCGTCCAGCGGGAAAAACGTGTACGGCTTATGCTCGGGCTTGGGGTTGGAAAAGTATTTTTTCAGCTCCGCGTAGTCCTTAATATGGTCGGGCACTGCATGCCTCACCTCCGGAATGTTAATAATGCTGATAATTATAGATTATATCATAAAGAAATGCCGCTGTAAACCGATATGACAAAAAAACCCGCAGCATAAATTCCGCGGAAAACGACAAGCCGGACGGTTGCCCGCCCGGCCGGAAACTATAATTGTTTAATCAAAATCAGTGGGAACAATCAATCCGTAGTTGTTGTCCTTGCGTTTGTATACCACATTGGGCTCGCCGGTTTCGTCGTTGATGAACATATAAAACGTGTGGTCCAGCAGGTTCATCTGGAGGATTGCCTCCTCGGTCGACATGGGCTTGATGGGGAATTCCTTTACACGGATTTTGAATTCTCCTTCCTCCTCGACGGTCTCAAACTGTGATGTGGCGTCGGGCATAAACGCGCCTTCGCGCAGCCTTTTTTCAAGGCGGGTCTTGTTTTTGCGAATCTGACGCTCGATGGCGTCCATGGCGCGGTCAAGCGCGTTCTGGAAAGTGGAGTTTTCCTGCTCGCTGCGGAACAGCGTGCCGCCGGAGGTGATGGTAAGCTCCAGAATCTCCTTGCCGCGCTTGCGGCTTAATGTGATGATTGCAATTGCGTCGTCGCGGAAAAATTTGTCGAACTTTGCGAGCTTCTTGTCGAATAATGCCTTGAGGTCGTCCGCGACGTCCATGTGTCTGCCGACTACGGTAATTTTCATATCAGATACCGTCCTTTGCCCGTTATTTTGGTGCTGGTTTTATTATATCACTTGAATATTCCAAAATAAATAATAATCTTTGAAACTAAAGTCAAAATACTATTAATAATCATTGTTGTGTGACAAGGTCGCGGTTTTAACACGAAACCGGGCATAAGGGCTGAGGGTGCCCGCGCTGGGTGCAAAAAACCAACGTTGTTTCTGACTGTTTGAGATACCGCCGGACACCACTGGCGGTGTCCGGCGGACGCACAAGTCTGCGTTCAGA
>JAPXNL010000160.1:0-4930 GCA_033808535.1 Clostridia bacterium | reverse complement strand
CAAGACTCCCCCGACGGGGGAGGTATCCCCCGCACCCCCTCTTGGTGCAAATTTGTGGGTCCGACGTCCGCCGCCAGTGGCGTCCGTCGGTGCATCAACCCGCAGAAGTTTGCCGTTCGAATACTACTTGCATTAAGCTTCCCTGCTGCACCACTCAAATCGCAGTTTGGGCAAGGGACCCACCGTCATTCGAAAGCGAATAACGGCGTAAGGCGGCGCGGGTTGTGAGCGGTTGATGATCAACGGTACAACCGATAAACAAAATAAATTGTAGATATATTTGTTCAGAAGTTTTTGCGGGGGGTCCGGGAGAGCTTTTTTCAAAAAGCTTCCCCGGCGCATCCCCAAATTAATTTGCACACACTATACTCTATAAATAGAAAGAACCGAACACAATGCAAAACATCCTTGACCTCTTTGCAATCGAAAAATTCAAGCCCGAGCCGGGCACGCTCTATCTTGTCGCGACGCCGGTCGGCAACATAGCGGACATCACGGCGCGCGCACTGGGCGTGCTGTCGGGCGTCGACTTCATCGCCGCGTTCGACACGCGCGTGACAGGTCGGCTGCTCTGCCATTTCGGGATCACCAAACCCATGATAAGCTACAACGAGGACAACGCGCACGCGCGCGGCCCCGAGATCACCGCGCGGCTGAAAGCGGGCGAATCCTGCGCGCTCGTCACCGACGCGGGCACGCCGGCAGTCTCCGACCCGGGCGACGAGCTTGTCAGGCTCTGCGCCGAGCAGGATATACTGGTCACAGCCGTGCCCGGCGCATGCGCGGCGATCACCGCCATCATGCTGTCGGGTCTTCCCTCCTCGCGCTTTTCATTTGAAGGCTTCCTCGGCTACACCCGCGAGGAACGCATTGCGCGTCTGAAAGGCATGGAAAACGACTCCCGCCTGCTGCTTATATATGAGTCGCCGCTCAAACTGCGCGAAACGCTTGCCGATATCGGCGAGGTGCTCGGCAACCGCCGGATAACGCTTTGCCGCGACCTGACCAAACCCGGCGAAGAAGTGCTCCGCACCGACGTTGCCGGCGCGATCGACTATGTTGAACGGCGCTCACCGCGCGGCGAATACGTTATCGTCGTCGAAGGCTGTACAAAATAACGTCGCCCGCCCCGGGGCGGGTTTTATTTTTACCATATAACGGTGGATTTTCTATGTCGGATAAATTAAGATGCATTTACATGGCGTGCGCGTTCGCGGTGACGCTGATGTTCTCGCTCGGCAATACCACACAGGGCACGCTGCTCACCGATTTTGCGGAGTTCTACGGCATCGGCGCATTGCAGCAGAGCTTCATCAGCGCAGCGGCGAGCCTGGGCATGGCGGCGGCGCTCTGTCTGCTGCTCGCCGGCAGCGTGCGCGTCACCAAAAACGCGCTTTACGTCGCGGCGGTCGGCGTCGTCTGCCTTTCGCTCGGTCTGATCGGCACGATGCCGGGCTTTGCGCTGTTTCTCGCGTTCTATGCGCTGCTCGGCGTGGCGTTCGGTTTCATCGACGCGATCGGCTCGAGCATTGTCGCCGACGTCAGCGCGCCAGACCGGCTGACCCGCAACATGGGCATGCTCCACGCATTCTACGGGATCGGCGGCATACTCGGCCCCCTGCTCATCCGCTTCACAGCCGACCTTGCATCTGCAGGCAACGGCAAAAGCGGAGCATCGGGCGCCGCGTACCTGCTTGCGGCGGCGGCAGCCGTGCTTTTTATTGCAAACATCCTCGCCTACCGGGCGATCAGACGCGCCTCGCCGGGAACGCTGAAGGCTCCGGAGCCGCTGAAAGCGGACGGGCTTTCCGCTTTTCTGCGCTCGGGCGCTATGCCGCTGCTCTGGGTGACAGGGCTTTGCGGCGCCTATCTCAACGTCGTGACCTTCCGCATGGCGCAGTACATATCGGTCGATTTCGGCTCGCCGGCGCTTGGCGCACTGTCGCTTTCGGCGCTCTGGGCGGGAATCGTGGTCTCGCGCATTGCCGCCCCGCGCGTTAAGCTCAAACTGCGTGCCTATCTCATCGGCGGCATGGCAGGGGCCGCTGTTTTCACCGCGCTCGGCGTGGCAGCCGGCAACGCGTATGCCGTGATCGCAGGCGCGTTTTTGTCGGGGATTGCGTGCGGCGCGGTGATTCCCATGTGCATAAGCGAACTGTGCCTCTATACTCCCGGCAATACACTGCTTGCATCCGGATCGGCGCTGCTCGCGCTGTATGTCGTCCAGCTTATAGGCGCGCTTGTCACAGGCGCACTTACGCCCGACAGCAGTCTCGGAGTCGGGCTGTATGCCGCCGCGGCATACTCCGCCGTCGGCGCTGTCGCCGCCGCGCTATATAGACCTGCAGAGGGGAAATGATAGGCCATCTTTAAAATCTGTATTAACCGTCCCATAGGGGCGGTTTTTTGTTTATCAGATGTGTAACACTGTTGATGGTGCATCACCGACGAATATACATAAACTCATATGCGACGCCCGCGCAAAATTCAGCCGTCCCATGCAGGCGGTTTTTGCTTGCTTTCACTCCAGCTTGCGGGCGCGCTCCCATGTGTACTACCCCAACCCGCTATATGCCGCCGCGATTCGCATTGCGGAGTGCCATGACGACAGCTTTGCTGTATGCTTTAACCATATATGCAGCCCGATTTTGTGCACTTTGTTTCAATTTTATATACGTTGTTGACATGGAATTTTAATATTGTATAATATATTTATCATATTTATCAAATTCAGCTCTAACCCGGCATTTTAATAATAAGCGAGGTTCTGATACGTATGAAACTGAAAAGAATCATCTTCTCCGCGCTAGCCATTATATTGATGCTGCAAATTTTTGCGTGCGCTGATGACACGGGTTCCGAGGGTACAAATCAAACGTCGGATACCGGAGCCGAAGCCACAACGATGGATGAGCTTGAGTCGCGGGCTGCCATACCCGACGATCTGCCCGAGGCAAACTTTGACGGGTATCTCTTCCGGATCATGACCCGCTCGAACGGGTATTCGATCTGCGACCATCTCGGCGACCTCTACGCCGAACAGCTTACCGGTGACGTTATCAACGACGCCGTTTTCAACCGCAACAGGAAGGTAGAGGAGCGTTTCAACTTCAAAATCCACCCGATCGTTATCGACTCGTCCGACGAGGCCAACCCGACAAACGTCTTCAGGCGCAGCGTTATGGCGGGCGACGACGAGTATGACATGATAATCGACCACATGATACTCATGGGTATGGCCGGATTGCACAATATTTTCTTCAACTGGTATGACGTCCCTCACGTCAACTTTGATAAGCCGTGGTGGGTGAGCGACGCCACGACCAAGCTGAAGATCGACGGCAAGTCGTTCTTTGCAATCGGCGACCTGTCGTACAACTCGCTTGACTTCACGTACTGCATGTTCTTCAACAAGCGGATTCTCGGCGACTATGGCATCGAGATGCCTTATCAGACAGTGCGCGACCGCGGCTGGACGCTTGACTATCTGATTTCCATAACCAAAGACGTCTATCAGGACCTCAACGGCAACCAGGAAGCCGACCAAGAAGACGACCTTTACGGATTTGTTTCAAACGCATTCAGCGCGACCGTTACATATACCTATGCGTTTGACAATCCCGTGACGAAGCCGGACGAGAACGGCTATCCGCAGCTTGTGCTCAACAACGAGAAGACACAGTCGATACTCGAGAAGCTCAACTCGTTCTACAACGACTATACCGGCGTGAGCGTGCCGCTTACCTCTGCGACAAAGAAAGGCAAGAGCTGGGTCGATTATGTGCCCGACATGTTCACGGACGGCAGAGCCATGATTATCACGGGCATGTTCGTGTACACCAAGCTGCACTTCCGCAACTTTGAAGACGATTACGGCATACTCCCCTATCCGCTGTGGGACGAAAACCAGAAGGATTACTACACCATGCTCGACGGCCACGGGCCGCTGATGGGCATACCGGTAACCGTAAAGGACACAGCGCGCACGGGAATAATAGTCGAGGCGATGAGCGCCGAGGGTTATAAGATCGTGACGCCGGCGTATTACGATGTCGCGCTCAAGACGAAGTTCACGCGCGACGAGGAGTCAGCCGAGATGATTGACCTCGTGCTTGCAGGCCGCACGTTCGATTTCGGCTATATGTACGACGGCTGGAACGGCATGGCGTTCTATCTGCAGACAATGCTCACGCAGAGGAACACCAACTTTGCGTCGTTCTACAAGGCAAACGAGAAAAAGGTGTTAAATTACTACGATAAGGTCGTAAAGGTATACGAGGAGTACAGTCAATAAGCGCAATACGGCGCAAGTTAAAGGGGCAGGCGTGAACCGCTGCCCCTTTCCTGTTTTGTGTGCACCGCCGCTGTCAAGCGATCTTTCGGTATTATCCATTTATTACAATCACGTTACAACTTTGTGCGCACGGTTTACGGGTGAGCTATTACATGTTATAATCTTCCATATAAGAGGTGAATCCAAGGATAAAGCCCGGCTCGACGCAGTCGTGTTCCCGCTCAAGCACAAATCAGAATGTTGCGATTCATAATACAATGATAGCATAGGGAGAGTATGTGCATGGCACAGTGGAAGTACACCACCGCAGGCGAAGAGCTGAAAACCATCGACCTTCACGACTGCGTTATCACCGGATGGGAGCAGGACGGGGACACTCTACGCTCATTTTCGGCGTCGGTTTCAACGTGCTGGACGAAAACGAGCATAACCGCTCAGGCAGACACCTTCATACCGGACAGGCTGCGGTCGTGCTGCAGGGCGGAAAGCTCGCCCGTGCGGAAATCCCTCGCGCCGACACTACCTCCGTCGAACCGATTAGTGCATCTGACTGCGCCGATAAAAACATAATGATTTTTCAATGGTCGCATGATGACTCAGCAAATGAATTTTTTATAAAAGGAGCTGCATGGGATA
>JAPXNL010000159.1:0-4930 GCA_033808535.1 Clostridia bacterium | reverse complement strand
GGTCGATTATAACAATATTAGGTATGATGTCGGCAAGCTCGGGCGCTTCATACTGCAAGCGGTTGTTGACATCGACGATGATGAGCAGTGTGGAAGGAGTCACCGCCTCCTGTGCTTCCGCGCCCGACATGAACAGCGTGTTGTCGTGGTATTCGGGCAATGCGCGCAGCCGTTCGCGGCAGCGGATAAAGTTGGGGTCGCGCGTGTTTATGACGATGTTGACCGGTACTCCGCACATCATTGCAAGGCGCGCCATGCCGGCGCATGCGCCGATAGCGTCGAAGTCGGGGTTGCGGTGGCACATTATGAGCACGCGCGTGCTTTTTGCAATCTGCGCGGCAAGCTCGTTTGCGACGACGCGCGCGCGGACTTTCGTGCGTCTCTGCACGGTTTTGATGCGTCCGCCGTAAAAATCCAGACCGTTTTCGTTTTTCACCACGACCTGATCGCCGCCGCGCTGAAGCGCCATATCGAGCGCGTTGTGAGCGGCACGCTCCTTGTCCGCCAGTGTGCCGGAGACATGAGCTATGCCGATCGATACGGTCACGGGAAGGCTGGATTCGCCCACGCGGATCTCGCGTATCTCGTCGAGAATGTCGAATTTGTTTTCTATAAACTGCGCCATGAAGCGCGAGTCGAAGATGAAAATATACTTGTCACGCTCGTATTCTTTGAGCACGCCGCCGACCGATTGCGCCCACTTTGACAGTATTTCGGCCACGTCCGACGACGAGCTGCGGTAGTCGTTTGACACGAACTGCATGAGCTCGTCGATGTTGTCGATCATTATATAGGCTATAAGCGGCTCTTCTTCGGAGAGCTTTTGGTAGGCGCTGCTCAGTTCCGTGCGGTCGTTCCACACCGTCAGGTTGTAGTTTTTGCTGCCGGTGCTGATTTTATAGCCTTTAACGCGGTAAAAGCCGCCCAAAGCGGTGATGTCCACTCCGTCGGGACTCTCGTCTGCCATGACGACCGAGATGGGCAGGTTGGCGAACTGCTCGAAATTGTGCCCGTAAAGCGACTCTTTTGAACCTGCAAGAGTGGCAAATGCCTTGTTATACCAGATTATTTTCCCCGACTCGTCGCAGATTATGACCGGCATCCACAGCTTGACGATAAAGTCGAGCGTGATATTGCCGAGCATGGGTTTGATTTCACTGTCGAGCGAGAGCGAAACACGGGTCCCGAGAAAACGGAACATGAATGCAAAAAGCAGCGTCAATGCCAGATACATGCCGCCGACAAGCAGGCCCGTCCAGACAGGACTTGCGTCGCTGAAGCGGCATAAATACCCGTAAAGCGCCATGAAAGCGAGTGCGATGGCGGCATTCAGCAAGCCGCGCACGAAGGATGTGCCGGTAATCAGCTCACGGAGTTTATTACGCAATATGTCGGCCTCCTTTCGGTGCGGCGAAATATAACAATTATATTATAGCATATGCGGACATGGTTTGTAAATACATTTTCGCTAAACGGCGATAAAATGGGAATCGAGCAGGGCAAGCCTTTATGCGCAAGAGAAGCCTCTGCGGAGCCTGCTATACGCACACAAAAAAGCGATGATTTCAATAAAAATACCTGAATCTGTCTGATGAGCAAATTATAAAAAATGCGGTTGTCTGCCTGAAATTATAGCGGCTGCCGTATATTATGCACATCAAATTCCGCGATAAACACACTATATTCGCGAAATACGGGTTAATATGCAAAAATACGCGATAAGTTAATAAAATCTACGTTTACATCGGACGAAAAAGATGTTATAATAGCAGATATGATTACCGGACCGACGGCGGCGGTCTACACTCTGGGCTGCCGCGTAAATCAATATGAAAGTGAAGCTATCGCCGCATTTCTGCGCTCGCGTGGGATCGACGCCGCGACCGCCGATTCGCCCGGCGATGTATGCGATATATATATACTTAACACCTGCGCCGTCACTGCTGAAAGCTCCGCAAAATCGAGAAAGCTTTTGCGCCGGCTGCGCAGGTTAAATCCGCGTGCCGTTATAGCTGCCGTCGGCTGCGACGGGCAGCTTGAGCCGGGCGTTCTGGCAAGCGCCGGCGCCGACATCGTGGCGGGTAGCCGCGGCAAGCTTGACGCCGCGGCACGCGCCGCAGAGCTTATGGAGCGCAGGCTTGGCGAGCGCGGGGGGAACAGCGCACCGGAACCGCCTGTTATGGACGTGCGACCGGCGGACGAGCTTCCGCCCGAACCTATGCAAATAGACGCCTTCGCCCGTACCCGCGCCTATATAAAAATTCAGGACGGCTGCGACGGCAAATGTACTTATTGCATTATTTCCAAACTGCGCGGCAGTGTTACATCCCGCCCGCAGGATGAGGTTGTTGCGGAAGCTGCCAAACTTGCCGCATCGGGCTGCCGCGAGGTCGTGTTGACCGGCATTGAAACCTCGTCATACGAGTACGACCTGCCCGGGCTTATCGCGCGGGTAGGAAAAATCGAGGGTATCGAGCGCGTGCGGCTGAGCTCGCTCGACCCGTCGTACCTCAAGGCTGCCATAGTCGACCGGCTTGCCGCGATACCGAAGCTGATGCCGCACTATCATCTGTCGTTGCAAAGCGGTTCGAGCAGGGTGCTCGCCGCAATGCGCCGGAAATATAACGCAAAGCAGGCGATGGACAATATAGAATACCTGCGGCAGAGGGTACACGGCGTCAAACTGACCGCCGACATACTCACCTGTTTCCCGGGTGAGAGCGACGAAGACTTTGCACAGACGCTTGAGTTTGCGCGCGGAGCCGATTTTTACCACATGCACGTTTTCACCTATTCGCCGCGCCCGGGCACGGAGGCGGCAAATCTGCCCGAACTTGACCCGGAGGTGCGTGCGCACCGCTCAGCCATGCTGCGAGCGCTTGATGCGGAGCTGCGGCTTGTCCATCATAGGCGAACGGTGGACGCCGGCGAGCCTGTTGAGATATTGTTTGAGCAATCGTCGGGCGGACTTGCTGTCGGACACACCCGCGACTTTATGGAAGCAGCGGTGAAAATAAAGGGCGGCACTACGCCCGAAAGTCTGCGCGGTCAAATCAGGCTTGCACGGCCTGTCTGCGCGGACGAACAGTACCTTATATGCGAACTTGACTGACATTATACTGATATATACTTGGAGCTTGGCATGGTTTACAGGATATATGTGGAGCGAAGAAAAGGTTTTGACGCGGAGGCCGCTGCGCTTGCCCGCGACCTGCGTGAAAACCTGCTTTTGGACGGGCTGCGCGGTGTGCGCGTGCTCAACCGCTATGATGTGGAGGGCGTGACGCGCGAGATTTTTGACGCTGCCGGTCCAACGGTGTTTTCCGAGCCCCAGACCGACATTATTTCCGACACATTCAGCATCGGTAATGATGATTATATGCTTGCAGTCGAGTATCTGCCCGGTCAGTTTGACCAGCGAGCCGACTCCTGCGCGCAGTGCATACAGCTTATAACGCGCAGTGAGCGGCCGCATGTGCGCACCGCACGCATATATATTTTCAGCGGTGAACTCTCGGACGAGCAGCGCGAGAAGATAAAATCATATATCATAAACCCCGTGGAGAGCAGAGAAGCATCTCTCGAGCTGCCAGATACGCTCGATATGCCATACGAAGAGCCCGACGATGTAGCCGTGCTCGACGGTTTCAGAGTTGCCGACCCGGAAGCCATAATAAAAAAGTACGGGCTTGCGATGGACGCCGCCGATGTGCGGTTCTGCCAGTCTTATTTTGAAAGCAGGCACCGCGACCCGACGATGACCGAGCTGCGCATGATCGACACCTACTGGTCGGACCACTGCCGGCACACCACGTTTTTGACAGAGCTGCGCAGTGTTGAAGCGGAAGACGAATATATAAAAGAAACGCTGCAAGATTATCTTGAGCGCCGCGCGGAGCTTTACGATTCGCAGGGCAAAAAGCGCCCGGTTTCGCTGATGGACCTCGGCACAATCGCGGCGAAGCTGTTGAAAAAATCAGGCGTGCTCGACGACCTCGACGAGTCGGACGAGATAAACGCCTGCTCGATAAAGATCAAAGCCGACGTGGACGGCGAGGAGCAGGACTGGCTGCTCATGTTCAAAAACGAGACTCACAACCATCCCACGGAAATCGAGCCGTTCGGCGGTTCCGCGACTTGTCTGGGCGGCGCGATCCGCGACCCGCTGTCAGGCCGCGCATACGTCTACCAGGCGATGCGCGTGACGGGCGCAGCCGACCCGCGGACACCCGTCGCCGACACGATACCCGGCAAGCTGCCGCAGTCGAAGCTGACGGTCGGCGCGGCAAACGGCTATTCGTCCTACGGCAACCAGATCGGACTTGCAACAGGACTCGTTACAGAGCTTTATCACCCGCGCTATGCCGCTAAGCGCATGGAGATAGGCGCGGTGGTCGGCGCCGCACCTGCGGAGAATGTGGTGCGGCACAAGCCACAGCCGGGCGACGTAGTCATACTGCTTGGCGGACGCACGGGTCGCGACGGCTGCGGCGGGGCGACGGGCAGCTCTAAAGCGCATAATGCAGAGTCGCTGTCATCCTGCGGTGCAGAGGTGCAAAAGGGCAACCCGCCAGAGGAGCGCAAGCTGCAGCGCCTGTTCCGCAACCCCGAAGTCTCACGGCTTATCGTGCGCTGCAACGATTTCGGCGCGGGCGGCGTATCTGTCGCCATCGGCGAGCTTGCCGACGGGCTGTCCATAGACCTCGACCGCGTGCCCAAAAAGTACGAGGGGCTCGACGGCACCGAGCTTGCCATATCCGAATCGCAGGAGCGCATGGCGGTAGTCGTGCGTCCGGGCGATGCCGCGCGCTTCTGTGAGCTTGCCGCGCGCGAGAATCTCGAAGCCACGGTAGTCGCAACAGTGACTGCCGAGCCGGAACTGACGATGAACTGGCGCGGCAAACGCATCGTTTCGCTCTCGCGCGAATTT
>JAPXNL010000158.1:0-4961 GCA_033808535.1 Clostridia bacterium | reverse complement strand
TGGCTGGCATGCAAATCTCACGCTCGAGGATATGTGCCGCGACGCATGGCACGCCGAGAAGACTCTGCAAAGCCGCATACGAAGCAGATAAGCCCGCTTTTGGCGGTTGTATCAACCGATTATTCGGCTGGCTGTTATTGCACACGGGCGCAAAGGTTGAATTTTTCGGCTGTTAATCGCAAAACAGCTATACTATTGGTTTTGTATATGTAACCTAAAGGACTGGAAATACCCCGCATGTTTAATCTGATAGAGATAAGAATGCAGCTCGCCTCGCTTGTCGTGTTCCGCCGCATACTGCGCGACCCGGTGATGGAGTCGCTTCGCACACTGCTGATGATGAAGCCTGAGTCGCCGGAGGAAATCGCGTCAGCGTTTGCCGGGTTTGCACACCTGCTGCTTGAGACGGGTGGAAATCTCGGCAGGCACATCGAAAGGCTTATATTAGCCGACGAAAACGCATATATGCGGCTCCGCATCAAGGGCGGGAAGATACCCGACGCGATAGAGCAGCTTGTGGAGCGCGAGCTGCAGGTGCTCGAGCAGATTGCGGCAACGGATTTAGCCGGACTTGCATCTGCGCTCGGCTGCACATGGGATTTGCCCACATGGGAGAGCTCGTCCTCCGGACTGGCGCAGCGCTATCGCAAGACGATGAGCGAAATCGCAACGCACGGGTATGGCATATTTGCCGAGCACACAATGTTCACCTTCGACGCCGACGGGCTGCAGCCTGTCCGGACGCCCGACCCGATACGGCTGTCCGGGCTTTACGGCTATGAACGCGAGCGCGGCGAGGTGATTTCAAATGTTTTGGCTTTCCTTGACGGCAAGCCCGCGGAGAACATGCTGTTGTACGGCGATGCCGGCACCGGAAAATCATCGACCGTCAAGGCAATTGCAAACGAATATGCATGCCGCGGGCTGCGGCTGGTCGAGGTCAGGCACGATGCGCTGGGTTTACTGCATAAGCTGACCGCCATTCTGGCTGAAAACCCGCTGAAATTCCTGCTTTTCATCGACGACCTGTCGCTTGACGAAAAGGATTCACAGCTCGCTCCGCTTAAGGCAGCGCTTGAAGGCTCTGCCTGTTCTCGTGCCGATAACATCCTCGTCTGCGCGACGAGCAACCGCAGGCGGCTTGTGCGCCAGTCGTTTTCCGAACGCGAGGGCGACGACGTGAACCGCGTCGAGACCATTGAGGAGAAAATCTCGCTCTCGGAGCGATTCGGGCTTGCGGTAGGCTTTTTCAAGCCCGACAGAATAAGTTATGCAAGTATTGTGCGCGCGATAGCAGAGTCGCGCGGCATCGAGTTTACTCCTGAACTTGAGCGCGGCGCCGAACAGCACGCCCAGCGCCACGGCGGACGCTCGGGACGCGCCGCCAGACAGTTTATCGACTCGATAACCGACCGATGACGTCTGCACGGCTTGCAACTGCCGGTGCAAACTGCGTCCTAAGAATTTCACTTATATAACAGAGGCACATCTTGATAAACGGACGAATAATCGCAGACCTGCATACACATAACTTTCATTCATTCGACAGCCGGGCGCTGCCCGACAGCTGCTTTCTGACGGCTGTCCAATCCGGCGTCGATATCATCGCCGTGACCAATCACTACGACATTGACGGGGTGCTCGACGGAATATATCCAGACTACGACGTTTCAGCCGACACGCTCGAAATTGAGCGCGGGCGGAAAAAATATGTCGGCTCGCTGCGCATAATCCGCGGCGTGGAGCTGGGGCAGCCGCACCATCGCCCGCGTGAGGCGCAGGAATTTTTGGCAGCTCAAAGCTTTGATTATGTTCTGCTTGCACTGCATAACCTTCGCGATGTGCCTGACTTCTACTTCTGGGATTTTACAAAGATGACCGACGAGATGTGCGAATACTGGCTTGACAGGTATTTTGCACAGATTATAGAGATGCTCGATTTTCCGCGCTATGACGCGCTTGCGCACCTCACCTACCCGTACAGATATATGAAGCAGGCGGGCAGACGTGTTGATTTCAGGCGATACAGAGATAAAATTACCGCAATATATGAAAAGCTCATGGCGCGCGGCGCGGCGCTCGAGGTCAACACCTCCGGCTATCGCCAGGGCCTGGACGCACCGATGCCCGACGACTCGTTTTTATCGCTATACCGCGAGTGCGGCGGCGAATTGACCGTAGTGGGCAGCGACGCCCACAAACCCGAAGACATAGGCGCCGGGATAGAGCGCGCATACGAGATGCTGCGCGGGCTCGGCTTCAGATACACATACATGCCTGTGCAGGGCGGCTTTGAGCCGATTTCACTGTAACGCCGGCACATGAATATAGAGTATTATTATGCTTGATAATTTTAAAGGCGACGGGCAGTCCGGAGCGCGCAAACTTTCTTTAACTGTCGCGGGCGCACTGTTCTGTCTTATCGTAATATTCATACATATAATATCGCCGGTTATCTCAGGCGCGGACCGCTCCACAGAAAAATACGCCGCGGCGCTGACCTTGTGGCGGCTCTCGGCGTTTGTGGTGCAGGGATTTGTGCTTGTCGCCGGCGTCAAGCTGGGACTGAAATTTCAAAACAGCGCAGTTGACTGGAAGCGATATTATAGCTCACGCGCCATAAGGATTTTGATACCCTACATATTATGGGTCGCCGTGTATTATCTCTGGTTCTGGCTGCGCCGTTACTATGAGTTCTCGCCGGCCGACCTTTTGCGCTACATATTTGTCGGCAACCTTGCCGCGCATTTTTACTTCGTGATTGCAATCGTGCAGTTTTATGCGCTCGCACCGCTCTGGAAAGCGCTGACCGACCGGATACATGCCGCAATCGCTTTGCCCGCCGCCGCGCTTGTGTCGCTGCTTTCGGCACAGTATCTGCCCGGACTGCTCTCGCTTGCGGGAATAAACAATTTTGCGTGGTCAGACCGCGTTTTCACAACATACCTTGTCTGGTGGCTTGCGGGGATTTACATCGGGCGCGACTGGGACGCGTTTGCCAAGTCGCTCGGGCGAAGCAGGATGATAATCGTTCTATCGGCACTGTTTTTCGGACTGCTCGACGCCAGACTTGCATATGGCGCGAGGGTGCGTGGCGAATGGCACGCATATGCAGAACCGGTTCACATGCTGTACGCTGCCTGCGCGATAATGCTGGTGCTGTCACTCGGAGCGCTTGTGCGCGAAAATACGGTGCTGTCGAAGGTAACCGGAGCGATTGACGGGGCAGGCTATGGGATATACCTCTCTCATGTGCTTGTACTTTCTATAACCGGCGCGATACTTGACAGATTCGGCGTAAGCGGACTTTTGGTGCGATTTATAATCAGTGCGGCGGTTGTATATACTGTTTCGCTTGCGGCAAACATCGGGTACTATATATTAAAAGACGAAATAAAGAAAAAATTGCAGCGCTAGGAGACGCTCCGATACCGGAAATACCGGCGCCGGAAACACCGGCGGAACAGGACGACGCAAACCTGCGGTAAAAAAATGTGCTGCATCTCATAGATTTACAGGAGGAAAGTCACAGTGAAGATATTCATGGGCAAAAACTTTTTGCTGGACAGCGAGCCGGCGCGCGCGCTTTACCATAATTATGCGGCAAAGCTGCCGATTATCGACTATCATTGCCACCTGAGCCCGCGCGAGATTGCGGAAGACCGCAGGTTTTCCAACATTGCGGAGCTTTGGCTCGGGAATCCAAAGGACGGCGGCGACCACTATAAGTGGCGTGCCATGCGCTCGTGCGGCATCCATGAAAAATATGTAACCGGCGACGCGTCCGATTACGAGAAGTTCCGCGCATATGCATCTGCTTTGCCCAAACTGGCGGGCAACCCGCTGTACCATTGGTCGCACCTTGAACTGCGCCGTTATTTTGACTGGGACGGCGTGCTGTCGCCTGCCACCTGCGACGAGGTTTGGGAGCTTGCCGCCGACAAGCTCGCCCGGCCCGAATTTTCGGCGCGCGCGATAATTGCGCGCTCAAACGTCGAGCTTATCTGCACCACCGACGACCCTGTTGACACGCTTGAATACCACGACAAGCTCGCCGCCGCCTATGAAAGCGGTGAGTTTGGCACGCGCGTTCTGCCCGCGTTCCGTCCCGACCGCGCAGTTAACTGCGAGCGTGAGGGGTATGCCGACTATATTGCCCGTTTATCCGCCGCGTCGGGTGTGAATATCGACAGCTTCGATTCACTCTGCGATGCGCTCTCAAAACGCATGGACTGGTTTACCGCGCGCGGCTGCTGCGTGTCGGACCACGGCATGGACACCGCGGTGCCGTTTGCGACAGCAGTCAACCGCAAGCAGCTTGACGATACACTTGCCGCAGCTCTTGAGGGCAAGACACTCACTACCGAGCAGGTCGCGGCATTCAAGACCGAACTATACTGCAGGCTTGCGGCGGAATATCGCCGGCGCGGCTGGGTAATGCAGATCCATTTCGGCGTGTTGCGCAACGTCAACCCGGTATTCTGGAAATCGCTTGGCCCCGACTGCGGCTGCGATGTTATCTGCGGGCGCTCCTCGACAGAGCAACTTGCGGCGCTGCTTTGCAAAATCACCGCCGAATCGGGCCTGCCGCGCACGATTATTTATTCTATCAACTCGGCGGACAATGCGGCTGTCGGCGCGCTTATCGGCGCGTTCCAGCAGTCGGAGGACGGCGTGCCGCTGGCTTATCAGGGAAGCGCATGGTGGTTCTGCGACCATAAGCAGGGCATGCGTGAGCAGCTCACCTCGCTTGCAAACCTCTCGGCGCTGGGCTGTTTCCCGGGCATGCTGACCGACTCGCGCAGTTTCGTGTCATACCCGCGCCATGAATATTTCCGCCGAATTTTCTGCAACCTTATCGGCGGCTGGATAGACGACGGCGAGCTGCCAGACGATATAGACGCCGCCGCAGAGCTGGTTATGGATGTGTGCTATAACAACATCAAGAGGATTTTGAACAT
>JAPXNL010000157.1:0-5119 GCA_033808535.1 Clostridia bacterium | reverse complement strand
ACGCAGCAGCAGGGAAGGGTGGTATACGGCGCAGATGCGGAACTGCCCGCGCTCGAACCATACGCCGTGCTCTGCGGTGATTTTAAAGTCGGGCTTAATCAGCCGCATTGCTGAGATCCGGCCAAGACACACGATCAGCCGGGGCTTTACCAGCCTCACCTGCTCGCGCAGATACTCGATGCACAAATCCTGCTCGGCGGGGAGCGGGTCGCGGTTGTTCGGAGGCCGGCACTTGAGTATGTTTGTTATGTAATAGTCCTCCTGCCTTATGTCCACAGCGGCAAGGAACTTGTCGAACAGCTGCCCGGCGCGTCCTACAAACGGACGACCCGTCAGATCCTCCTGCTCGCCCGGAGCTTCTCCGACGAACATTAAATCGGCTTCGCGGTTCCCGCGTCCGAACACGGTTTTTGTCTTTGTAGCGCCGAGTGCGCAGCGCGCGCAGCTCTCGCAGGCACGCTCCAGCTCGTCCCAGCGCGCGGAGGTTTCTTGTGTCATTGCAGCTCTCCAGTCTTAAATGTCGGATATTCGGTTATATATGCGTACGGGGGTGCATCACGCGCCCCCGTTCTCCTCCGGTTTTCTCATTTTCAATGCTATATCAGAGTCCGCGCAGAGTTTCTACCGCGTCGGTCATGCGGATCTCGTCGCAGTGCTCCGCCACCCAGATATGTATCGTTTCCGGATCAAGCAGGTTGCCGTATTCACGCAGGATGTCGATATCGGCAACACCGTCCAGCAGCAGTATATAGCGCGTCTTTTGGCGGCTTTGGTCACAGTAAGCATAAGATGCGCCACGATAGCCGTCGGCATACAGCCTGCGGCAGCAGGTGGTGAGCTGTGTGAGCGTTTCAAACTCGGCGGCAGCACCGCGCGCTTTTTTCATGTCGATCTCGCCGGTGTGATCGACTGTCATGCGGTCGGAGGAGTCGTACAACCGGTCTGTAAGCTTCACGGGTCCGCCCGCTTCAGGAGAGAGCTTTGTCACATACAGTTCGCATCCTCCGCCCTTCGACGGGTAAACCTGAATAAACACGCGGCTCTGCGCTGCGTCAAAACCGGTTCTCTGTTTGGCTTCGTCCAGAATACTCCAAAACGCACGGCGAGTTGTGGTGTTGTCGTAGTCAAGGTCCTCGCAAGACAGCGACAGCGCCTTCATATCTGCTGCGCTCAGCGTTACTTTCAATTTACTTTCACTGATCAAAATTAAGTCCAATTCAAATCCGCCCCTTTGCGCCATGTAACGAATTAAAAATACATTACTATTATAAGCGCACGGCGCAAAAAATGTAACCCCAAAGTTTATGGAAAATAAGGGCGGGAATTGGCACTATGGATATAAAAGCCTGTCCCGCAGGCAGAAAAATAAGGTCAGCTATCGATCCGGTCGCCCAGACCCTCCACGCTGCCGGACTCGGGGGGAGCGTAAAGCCCGGAGCCGTCCTCCCACAGCCGCTGAGGCTTTTGGGAGGAGTACTTTGAACCGCATTCTATAATGTCGGCCACGACCGCGCTGGCGGTGGGCAGGCTGCCTGCGCCTCTGCCGTAGAACATGACGTCGCCGGTCATCGTGCCGTGCAGGAGCACACCGTTGAACACTCCCTCGACGGAGTAGAGCGGGTTGGTCATCACGACCTCGAACGGTGCGACCTCGGCCTCGATTTTGCCGTCGGGCAGCCGACGCGCACGCGCGATGAGCTTGACGGCGCGGTTCTTTTCGGCTGCGGCGGCAATATCGTCGGCAGTCAGACCGCGAATGCCGCGGCAACTCACCGACACGGAGGGTATCAGAACGCCGAAAGCGACAGCCGCGAGGATGCAAATCTTGCGGCAGGCGTCGTGCCCGTCGATATCGGCGGACGGTTTGCCTTCGGCATAGCCGAGGCGCTGCGCTTCGGCAAGCGCGTCGTCAAAGCTCATGCCGCGCTCCATTTCGGAGAGGATAAAGTTCGTCGTGCCGTTTAAAATGCCTGTTATTTCGGTTATGTCGTCGTGAGCAAGCGAATCATTCATGGGGCGGATGAGCGGTATGCCGCCGCCGACGCTGCCCTCGAACAGATAGTGCGCGCCATGCTCGCTTGCAATGCGGAGAAGCTCGACGCCGTGGGTGGCGACAAGCTCTTTGTTTGAGGTAACCACGGATTTGCCGGCTTCGAGCAAAGCCTTTGTATACTTATATGCCGCGCCGCAGCCGCCCATGGTTTCGGCAACGACTGATATTGAGTCGTCGCCTATGATGTCGTTGAAATCGTGGGTAACACGGTTGGCATAGGGGCTGTCGGGGAAATCGCGCAGGTCGAGTATGCGCTTGACATTTATATCGTCGCCCAGCCGGCTTTTTACAAGACTATAGCTGTCGGAGATGACCTCCGCAATGCCGCTGCCGACGGTCCCGAAGCCCATGATGGCTATGTTGAGCATGTCGGATATTCCCTTATGGTTAATATTTTTGATTGATGTTGAATCAGTATAATCGCAGATATATGGAACTTCACCGCAGATAAGCGCTGCATATGGCGGAGTTTGCACCGGTGGCAGTCACCGCGTCGGGCTTACATGTGCGCGGTGCTTATGAGTGCCGCCGCGAACGCCAATAAAGTGTGAACGGTTAACGTTCACAAGCAGCCGCGGCTGCACTATTTGCTATTTTCCGCTGTCAAGCTCGATGTTGATTTTATCTGCAACGTATAGGCCGTTTGCCGCCGCTTGAGACAGTGAGCGCGTGAATCCCGCGCCGTCGCCGATCGCGTAGATTTTCTCGCAGCCCTCAAGCTCGAAATCGTTGCAGCGGGGTCTGGCGGAATAATACTTGCACTCGATGCCGTAGAGCAGAGTGTCGTAGTTTGCGGTGCCGGGCGCTATATGGTCAAGCGCTTCGAGTGTCTCGATAATGTTGTCAAGCTGGCGTTTGGGCATGCAGAGCGACAGGTCGCCCGGCACGGCGCGCAGCGTCGGCACGGTTGTGGAGGAGGCGAGCCTGCGCTCGTCGGTGCGGCGGCCCAGTTTCAGGTCGCCCAGCCGCTGCACAAGCACGCTGCCGCCGCTGATGAGGTTGCACAGCTTTGCAACGTGGCGCGCGTATTCGATGGGATTGTCAAACGGCTCGGTGAACTTGATCGTCGTCAGCAGCGCGAAGTTGGAGTTTGCGGTCTTCATCGAGGCGTCGTGGTAGGCATGCCCGTTGACGGTCAGCACGCCGTCGGTGTTTTCGGTTACAACGCTGCCGCGCTCGTTGAAGCAGAACATGCGCGTTGTGTCGCCGTATGCCTTTGAGCGGTATTTGATTTTCGGCTCATAAATGCGGCTGGAAAACTCATCCCACAGGATTGCAGGAAGCTCGACGCGCACGCCGACGTCCACCTGATTGTTTTCGACGGGAATCTTGTTGTCGTTGCACCATTTGTAGAAGAAACGGCTGCCCGCGCGCCCGAGCGCGAGTATGATGCGGTCGGCGGTCAGGTCGAGTCTGCCGTCGCGCGTCTTGCATTTGAGTCTGTGAGCATTGCGGTCGATGTCCGTGACTTCGGTCTCGGTATATATGGTTATCCGCTCCGTGAGGCAGGCGATCATTTTGCCCATCATCTCGCGGTTGCCGTCGGTGCCGAAATGCTTGAGCTGGGCCTGCGCCATGTGCAGGTCGTATTTGAGCGCCAGACGCTTGAGCTCGTTGTCGGGCATAAAGCGTTCGGTCGATGCGCCGAACGATACAAGGATCGAGTCGGCCTGCTCGATGTAGTTAATAACTGTTTCGTCGGGCATAAGATCAGTCAGCCAGCCGCCGTACTCGGTCGATATGACATACTTGCCATCGGAGAAAGCGCCCGCGCCTGCCATGCCCTCCATGATTGCGCAGTTTTTGCACTTGATGCAGGAGGGAACCTTTTTCTCAAGTATCGGGCATTTGCGCTTGTCAAGGCTTGTGCCTTTCTCGACAAGCACAATTTTAAGCTCCGGATGCTTCTCGGTCAGCCGGTATGCGCACATAAGACCGCTGATTCCGCCGCCCGCGATCGCAATATCATAATGTTCGTTTTTTATAATCATTTTTATCGTTTTACCTGTTTATCGTTATTTCCCGGCAGCTTTCGCGGCGCACCGGGTTTATAGCCTGCGGCGCGTTTTGCATACTTGCGCAGCGCCGTAACCGCCGCTTTGATTTCGCGCCCGCTCATGAAGCGGCTGCGGTTGACGTCGTGCAGTGCCGGCAGCAGGTTGTCGGCTGTGTAAAGGTTGTCGTGCCGGTTTTTGAATTTAACATCGGCATCGGTGAACACGACGATGTTCAGCAGCGGCACATTATAGACGTGTTCGGCTTTGAATATCCGCTCCACGGCGCGAAGATGCACTGCGTTCTGCTCGAACGGGTTACGGAAGGGAAGTATCTTTTCCCCGTAAACCTGACACCAGTCGCCTTTATTCGGGTTTTCAATAAAGCCTTTATGACCCTTTATCTCCAGAACGCATATGCCGCCCCGCCCGACCGCTATGAGGTCGATCTCAGTGCGCCGTCCGTCGGGATCATCGGGATTTTGCGGCAGCGTTATGTTCCGAAACAGCCGCTGTTTGGGGTAAACTGTCAGCAGCAGGTTATAAATGAACCG
Organism: Clostridia bacterium; assembly: GCA_033808535.1. Taxonomy (GTDB): domain Bacteria; phylum Bacillota; class Clostridia; order Oscillospirales; family CAG-272; genus DTU078. Next base: position 518 of record JAPXNL010000157.1, on the reverse strand, counting down.
CTCGCTCGCCCGCCCGTATTTCAAAATGCTTTCTGCGGTAAGGCGGGCGGAAATTCGCCTGTATACAGCTATGATAAAAAGCGATACAGCGATTATGCCCAGCGCAGCAAGCGGGATTTTTATAAGTACATCCATTTTATAAGAAGTTGTTGCAAACCTTTATTTTATTTTAAACTCGGATTTACGGGCATTTTAATCGGGCGGTCACACACAGGCGGCGGACCGGTTGCGCGGCCCGCCGTCCAAAACTGCATAGACAGCGGCACAAATCGTGCCGGAAGTCTTTATTTTATCAAATCCGGTGTTACGCCCATTTCGGTGAGGTAGTTGACAACATCACCGACAGTGATGAACTTGTGGATATCATCATCCTTAATCTCAATGCCGAACTTTTCCTCGCACATGAGAATGAGGTCGGCAAGCTCCAGCGAGTTAATTCCCAAGTCGTTGATAAGCTCGGCGTCAAGAGTGACGTCCTCGGGTTTTACCTGCATATCTTCAACCAGAATTCTTTTAAC
>JAPXNL010000156.1:0-5126 GCA_033808535.1 Clostridia bacterium | reverse complement strand
CTGCACAACCTTGACCTGATACGCGAGCGCGACATCCGCGTGGGCGACATCGTGCTTGTGCGCAAGGCGGGCGAGATTATCCCTGAGATTATCGGCGCCGACACCGGGCGGCGCGACGGCAGCGAAAAAATTTTCGAGATGCCGCATGAGTGCCCGTCCTGCGGCGAGCCGGTCACGCGCGACGAGGGCGCGGCGGCATACCGCTGCACGAATGCAGCCTGCCCGGCACAGCTTTCGCGCAGCATAGAATATTTCGCCTCGCGTCAGGCGATGAATATCGACGGGCTGGGTCCGGCGATTGTAAATCAGCTCATCGCGGCGGGACTTGTGAAAGATGCCGCCGACCTTTACAGCCTGACTGTAGAAAAGCTTGAGCCGCTGGAGCGAATGGGGCGCAAGTCGGCTGAAAATCTGGTCGCCGCGATTGAAGCATCGAAAACGCGCGGGCTGGCAAGGCTTATCTGCGCGTTGGGCATCAGGCAGGTGGGCGAATCGGCGGCAAAAGCGCTTGCCGACCGGTTCGGCAGTCTCGACGCGGTGGCTAATGCCTCGGAGGAAGAACTGACGGCGATAGAAGATATAGGGGAGATCACCGCTAAGTTTATTCGTGACTACTTCTCGCATCCGCAGGCGATGGAGCTTGTCAGGCGCTTCAAGGAAGCGGGCGTGGTTACCGAATCCGAGCGCAGGAGTGTGGCCGCAGGGTCGCTTACGGGGCTGACATTCGTGCTGACGGGCACGCTCCCCGGCATGACGCGCAATGAGGCAACGGCGCTTATAGAGGAAAACGGCGGCAAAACAGCGTCGTCGGTGTCAAAAAAGACATCATACGTCGTTGCGGGCGACGAAGCAGGCTCAAAACTGGACAAGGCGCGCGCGCTTGGCGTGCCGGTTATAGGCCTTGACGTGCTGCTGGAGCTGATTGCAGGCTCCCGAGGATCGTAAATGGCAGGAGAAGTATTCGGGCGGTTTGGCGCATTGCCTCGACCGTCGAGATAAAACGCTACATGCGCTTGCTTGCCGCCAACATGCGGGCGGATTTTCAAAAGGTCAGGAGCAGCAGATAGCAATCGCGCGCAATTTGATCAAAAACGCACCGGTGCTGATATTCGACGAGGCGGATTCGGCGCACGAAGCAAGTCCGAGAGCCGCATACTATCACGTCTCAAGTCGATGGATAGGCGTCTTACCTGTCTTATAACAATCCACCTCCGCGCGAACTGTGGTATTGCGACCGCGCTATTGAAATAAGCGGTGGAATGGTAAACGAAATACCGATAACAGGCAGGGCGGCATTATTATAGCGACCGGACATTGCCGCGTGATGGCATTAAAAAAGCACGCCGCCGCAATCCGCTGCGGTGGCGCGCCTGTATCAACTCACTTTATTTGCTCATGAAATATGTTCCGGTGCAGGTGCCTTCGTTTAAGTCGTAGAGGATTTCCGGGTTCGAGCCGTTTAAGATGAACATGGGGATGCCGGCCTCTGTCACAATCTTTGCGGCGTTCAGCTTTGTTATGTAGCCGCCCGTCCCGCGGTTTGACCCGGCGCCGCCGGCGTAGCTCATAATCGTTTCGTCGACCGAGGCGACGGTGTGGATCAGCTTGGCGTCGGGCTTGACACGGGGATCGCCGTCGTACATGCCGTCTTTGTCGGACAGTATGATAAGCACATCCGCGTCTATCATAACGGCCACCCATGCGGAGAGGGTGTCGTTGTCGCCAAAGGTTTCAAGAAGCTCCAGCTCATCGCAGGAAACCGTGTCGTTTTCGTTGACAATCGGTATGCAGCCGAACCGGAGCAGCGTATTGAAGGTGTTCACCGCGTTTTTGCGCGACACCTCGTTTTCTATTGTGCCGCGCGTCAGAAGTATCTGCCCGACGTGATGACCGTAATTCTGGAAAAAGTTTTCATAAATGCGGATAAGCTCGCACTGGCCGACGGCGGCCATAGCCTGCCGCTCCTCGGTAGTCGAAGGCCGGTGGTCAAGCCCCATTTTGGCGGTTCCGACTGCAATCGCGCCGGAGGATACAAGCACTACATCGCGCCCGCTGTTGGCAAAGTCAGACAGCACACGCGCAATTGCCTCGATGCGCTGCAGGTTCATGCGCCCGTTTTCATATGTGAGAGTGGATGAGCCGACTTTTACAACGATGCGTTTCGCATTTTTAAGTATGTTCATGATATGTGACGGCAGCACAGCGCGCGGAAGTATGCCGTGGCGGCTGCATAACCTCGCTATTTATGTTGAAGAGTGTAAAATATTGCAAATTGCTGGCCAAAACAGTTAAATTAAGCGAGAAAATCGCGAAAACCCATTTTATTTTTCTAATATATATTGTATAATATTATACATCATAAGTAATATTTTTTCAATACCGATTTCCCGATGAGGAGAAAAATATGAAACAGAGGTATTCAGTCGATATCGCGGGCACAACTTTAAACCTGCTGTCGGATGAGAGCGAGGAATATGTCGCCGGGCTTGCGAAAATTGTCAGCCGCAAGATAAATGACATGGTTATGTCCTCTAAACGCTGCACCAAACTGGAGGCGGCGATGCTGGCCTGTCTGGACTATCTCGACGACAAGATGAAAACAGCCGTGAAGGTTGACGATCTGCAGAGCCAGATAATGAGCTACGCTGATGAAGCGGCAAAGCTGCGCCGCGAGAACGCTGAGCTACGCCGTCAGCTCGGAAAGTGTGCGGATGACTGACAGGCTGCCCGAGCTGCTCGCGCCGTGCGGTTCGTACGAGGCGGTGCGGGCTGCCGTCGGCGCCGGAGCGGATGCGGTATATCTGGGCGGCAAGCGTTTCAATGCGCGCGCAAACGCGCGGAATTTCGGAGATGACGAGCTTTGCGCCGCGATAGACTATTGCCACTACCGCGGAGTGCGCGTTTATATCACGCTCAACATATCGCAATATGACCGCGAGCTGTCTGACGCGCTTTCGTACGCAGGCACGATATATGAGATGGGCGCGGACGCGGTGATCGCGGCGGATATGGGGCTTATAACGCTTTTGCGCCGAAGGCTCCCGGAGCTGCCCGTGCACGCCAGCACGCAGGCAGTGGTCCACAACCTGCCGGTGCTGCACCGGCTTGCGGATTTGGGCGTCACGCGCGCGGTCGTGGCACGCGAGCTGACGCGCGAAGCGCTGGCGGCTATGTGCCGCGAGTCGCCGGTCGAGATCGAGGTGTTTGTGCACGGCGCGCTGTGCGTGTCATGCTCGGGTCAGTGTCTGCTCAGCGCGGTTATGGGCGGGCGCAGCGGCAACAGAGGTGAGTGCGCGCAGCCGTGCAGGCTGCCGTATGAACCGATTTCAGCCGGGAGAGCTGCTCACGGCAGGCAAAAGCGGGAGTATCCCATATCATTGCGCGATTTGTGTCTGGCCGACCACATCCCCCAACTGATATCGATGGGGGTGTCTTCGCTTAAAATCGAGGGCCGCATGAAAAGCCCGGACTATGTCGGGGGCGTTACGCGCATATACCGCACGCTGCTCGACGAGCGGCGCGCGGCGACGCAAGCCGAGGTCGATGCATTGCGCCGCATATTTTCGCGCAGCGGGTTCACCGACGCATATTTTACCGGCACGGGCAATACGCTGCGGGGCATGCTTGGCGTACGCTCGGAGCGCGACAAAACCGAGTCAAAGCTGTCGGCGGTGCCGAAAGGCAAGGTGTCGGCAGCCTTAAAAACGCCGATTGTATTATCACGGGCAAAACCTGAATTTGATGCATCATACAAGCCTCCGCGCGCGGCGGCTGCCGGCACAAAGCTGAAACTGGGCGTATTCCGCACGCCGGAGCAGATTGCAGCATCTGACTATTTCGATGCTGTTTTTCTGCCCCCCGACCGCTTTGAGCGCGGCGCGGCAAACGGCATAGCGCTGCCGCCCGTGATATTTGACTCGGAGCTGTCGCCGGTAAAAAAGCTGATTGACAGCGCAAAATCGAGCGGCGCAGAGTATATGCTTGTCGAGAATATCGGGCAGCTGGGACTTGCGGAGGGCTTTTGCGCGATCGGCGGTACGCGGCTTAATATTTTCAACACCGCGGCGGCTGAGTTTTACCTGCAATTTCTGCAGGGCGTGATACTCTCGCCCGAGCTGATTCTGCCGCAGGTACGCGACATCGGTTGCGCGGCGAAAGGCGCGCTTGTGTACGGCAGGCTCCCGCTTATGACATTTGAGCGCAGGCTTGGCGGCGGGACAACAGGGCTGTGCGACCGCACGGGCGCGGTGTTCCCTGTCCTGCCCGAAGGCACGCGCGACATACTTTACAACAGCGTGCCGGTTTATATGGCCGACCGTGCAGCAGCGCTCAAGTCAGCCGGCGTAGCATTATCACTTTTTAGCTTTACGACCGAAAGCAAAAGCGAGGTTGCGCGCATTGTCGACGCCTACAGGCGCGGACTTCCGCCTGTCGACACAAACATCAGGCGCATAAAATGAAAGATACAGACTGAAATTACAAGCGTACAGCCTGCGGCATATCGGAAAGAAATGTTTATTTATGCACAAACAAATCAGGCATGGCAGGCAATAACGAATAGGTGCTGCAGGGCTGTGCAATCATCTCCCGGGTCTGATATCCCGGGGGACAGATAAAAGGAATTTAACTGATGAAGGAAATTATACTTGGCAAATACGGTGAGCTGGCGCTGAAGGGGCTTAACCGCCCCTTTTTTGAGTCTGTACTCGTACGAGAGCTGAAAGCGCGGCTGGAGCCGCTCGGCAGTTTTTCGGTGAAATGGGCGCAGAGCACCGTTTTTATAGAACCGCTCGACGAGGCGGCGGAGCGCGCCGTGGACGACGCGTTTTACGAGGCGCGCCATGTGTTCGGCATAAACGCCGTGGCGCGCGCGGCATTCGCAGAAAAAGATATGGATGCGATCCTGCGCACAGCGGCGGAATATGTGCCGCCGTTTCTTGAGGGCGCGGGCTCGTTTAAGGCAGAGGCAAAGCGCAGCGATAAGAAGTTTCACCTGACCTCGCCGCAGATTGCGGCGGCGGTGGGCGGCGCTGTACACGAAGCCATGGGCGGGCGGATCAGGGTCGACGTCAACAACCCCGATGTAACCGTTTACACCGAGATTCGCGACAGCGGCGCATATATAC
>JAPXNL010000155.1:0-5144 GCA_033808535.1 Clostridia bacterium | reverse complement strand
GATTCAAACGCCTGTGGGTGTAAGCCATGAAGGTAACCGACCTTGTTGCAATGGGCAGCCGCAACCTTTGGCGGCGTAAACTGCGCACGATTCTGACCATTGTCGGGGTGATGGTCGGCACAACGGCTATCGTCACGATGGTCAGTCTGGGCATAGGCATGAACGAAAGCCTTGACGCGATGATATCCAGGATGGGCGACCTGACGGTAATTACCCTAAACGAGTACTCATATACAATGGACAAAGACGGCAACTATATCGACGGGCAGAACACGCTCAACGATGAGCTTGTCGAGAAAATCAAGGCGCTCGACGGCGTGATTGCGGTTATGCCGTGCCTGCAAAACTACAACTACACGTTCAAAATAACCGCCGGAAAACGCTATGAAAACTATGCGAACATCGTCGGAGTTGACCCGACGGTGCTGGAAGCGTTCGGATTTAAGCTTGATTCCGGCGTAATGCCCCAGCCCGGTGACAAGAATTTCGTGCTGTTCGGGGCCGAGACGGTGTATAACTTCTACGACCCCAAGAAAATAATCCGCGACTGGTATAAAGAGTATTATAATGAAGACGGCACGCGCAAGCCGCCGAAAGTCGATGTGCATAAGGCAAGGATTCAGGTTTTCGGTATTACATGGTCAAACGAAGACGGTACGCAGAAGGAACTTAGAAAACGCACTCTGTCACCCGTCGGCGTGCTGAAGCTCGACGAGCAGAACTACGAAACCAGCTACAGTATCTACATGCACATTGACCTTGTGCGCGAGATGATACTCGAGCAGGAAAAGCATGCAAAGGTCAAGGCTGCGGATTCGTCTGCCTACAAGTATCAGACCATAAAAGTCAAAACCTCCTCCATACAAACCGCAGAGAAGGTGCAGGAGGAGATCAAGGCGATGGGCATCATGACTTATGGCCTGTCCGACTACCGCAAGCAGATGCAGGAACAGCAGGCTGCGACGCAGTACATACTTGCCGGCATCGGCGGAATGTCGCTGTTCGTCGCCGCAATCGGCATCGCCAACACGATGGTCATGAGCATATACGAGCGCACGCGCGAGATCGGCATTATGAAGGTGCTCGGCTGCCCGCTCTCCGCAATCCGCAGGATGTTCCTCTATGAAGCCTCGATGATAGGATTTATCGGAGGTATAATCGGAATAGGGCTTAGCCTGGGCGTCTCATATATGTTCAACAATGTCGAAGCGCTGTCGAACGCGCTGGGAGGCAGAGTTGAGGGCACCGCACTGTCGGTCATCCCGCCGTGGCTTATACTTGTCGCGATAGTCTTCTCAACTATGGTCGGTCTTGTCTCGGGCTATTTCCCGGCGCGCCGCGCAACCAAAGTGAGCGTGCTTGAGGCTATTAAAAACGAAGCGTAACCGTAATTATGCAATAAAAATAACGCCTTTGGCTGTTTATGCGCGAGCCAAAGGCGTTTTTTATGCTTTATATTGTGATTTTGCGTGAAGCTGTATTATTCGTACTTTCTGTACTTTTTCCAGATATCAAGCACGAGCCTGTATCTCTCGGGCGGCATACCGCGGAAGGGTACGTTGCTTGTGCAGTAAATGTAACCGCCGCCTTCCTTGCCGTATTTCATGCAGTATTCGGCGCTCGCTATAACCTCTTCTTCGGTGCCGGTCTGAATCAGCGCGCAGTTTACGTTGCCGCACAGGCATACCTTGTCGCCGACAAGCCGTTTGACCTCGCGGATATCGACGCCTGCCATCGGGTCGAGCGAGTGGAGCGCGTTGGGCTTGCATTCCACGAGCTGGTCGAGTATCGGCATTATGTTTCCGTCGGTGTGCTTGATGGTCGGGATGCCGTCGCGGCGCGCCGCTTCGCAGATCTGAGCCAGATACGGCGTTATGAATTCGCGGAACATCTCAGGCGACAGGAACGGGCCGGAGTTGTAGCAGTAGTCGGAGCAGAGAAGCAGCACGTCGAGCCCTGCCTCGTGGTTGCGCTTGTTGAACTCTATGGCTCTGTCTGCCATGCGCTGCGCTTCCGCTTTGAGTCCATCGGGATCGTCCGCGATGCGGTACACGAAGTCGTACATGTGATTGCCGTCCGGAATGGAGAACGTGCCGTCCCCGTGTCCGGCAAGCAGGCGGGTATCTCCCACGCGCTCGCGGATACGCTTGACAAATGTCTTCCACTCAAACGAATCCGGCTTGCCCCAGCCGGGGAAATATGCGGGCATGAGCGCATAATCAAGCTCGGTGTAAACATGCACGAAAAATTCGGCAGTTTCATTGATGAGTTTCTCTTTTTCGAGGGTCGACAGCTTTGAATAGTTATCAGGTGCAAAATCGCGCGGTATAATTTCACGGCCGAAGAATTCGGGCGCAAGCTGAAATTCAAGCTCGAATGTGGGCACCTCGTCGGGCATGCCGCCGTTCAGCGCTGTCAGAGCGCGCTGGGCGGGCGTCATTTTCGGTATAGGCATGGTATAAGCCTCCGTTTAAATTAGAGATTCATAGTATTTATGATTAAATTAACTGAACTGTTACAAGATTTATGTAAATTTTACTCCGGAAACATCATCTGCTCGACATATGCATCCATGAAAAATTCGTTGCCGGACAGTTCAATATAGCGCGAAATCGGGCCGTTTATTCTGTGTATCCGCTCACGCGCAGAAGCGCTCATAAGATATGCCATGGCTCCCATGCCGGCGGTGTTGCCGACAACCGTTATCCTGTCCTCAAGCTCAGGCGGGATGAGCCCAATACGGCATGCGCTGCGTTTGTTCATGTGCGCGCCGAACCCGCCTGCAAGCGCAACGCGGGTGATATCGTTCGCTTCGAGTCCCGCGTCGTCGAGCAGCGTGAGCACGCCGCCGCATACGGCTGCTTTCGCAAGCTGCAGTTCGCGTATGTCGTGGGGGGTTAAGTAAACGTCGTTTTCGCGGTCTATGTAAAAGTTTTCGTCGAGCCTTCCGGTCTCGTCGATAACTCCAAGCTCAAGCATAACAGCGACTGCGTCGATCAGACCTGAGCCGCAAATGCCGCGGGGCGCTGTGCCGCCGATAACGGAGAAGCGAAGCTCGCCGTTTTCCGCCCAAACCTCATTTATGGCGCCGTTAACGCCTGCCATTCCGCGCTCGATCTGCGCGCCCTCAAACGCCGGACCGGCTGCTGTGGCGCACAGGCTGATGCCGTTTTTGCCTCCAAGCCCCATCTCGCCGTTTGTACCGACGTCGATGAACAGCGTAACGCCGTCGCTTTCGTCCACGCCCGCAGCCACAAGCCCCGCCGCAATGTCGCCGCCGACATAACCGGCAAAGCAGGGCATATAGTAGACAGGCGCGTTCGGATCGACGGATATGCCGGCTTCTGCTGCGCTGACAGAGTAGCCGAACAGCGTATCGACGGTAAAAGGAGCGTTTGCAATGCCGCGTGCGTCGCGCCCGGCGGCGATATGCTGCATGACAGTGTTTCCTGCAATCGAAATGCAGCCGATCTCGCGCACCTCAAGTCCTGCGCGGCTGCACAGCCGCCTGAGCGAGGCGTTAAGCTCATCAAGCAAAATAGCGCGCAGCTTCTGTGCGCCGGACGGGTGGTTGTTTATTATGTACTCAAGCCGTGTGATTACGTCCGCGCCGAAAGCGCGCTGCGGGTTTACAAACGCATCCGTGGCTGCAATTATCCCGTGTTCCAGATCGCAAAGGTAAACGGCAACCGTAGTGGTGCCGATATCGATCGCCGCTCCCCAGCGTGCCGGGGAGCCGTCAGGTCCCGGTGCAGGCGAGATATCCGCCGCCGCATTGCCCGTACCCTCAGTCTGTATCGACATGGCTTCACTGCCGACGAGCCATACCTCGCAGTCGCCGGTGACGGTTGTGCAGCAGGCGAGACGGATGCCGTTCTGCAGCTCACGTTCGGTAAGCTTTTCGGTTTCGGTTTCGCTTACGGGTGAAAGCCCGCCGCGGGCTTTCACCTTGCATTTTCCGCAGGTTTGCCTGCCGCCGCAGGGCGCGTCAAAAGTGATGCCGTCTGTGCGCTTTATTGCTGCATAAAGCCTTTCGCCGGGCTGTGCTTCAATTTGACGGCGCCCGGAATCCGTGTAAATAGTGATCAGCATAGCAGTACTCCGAATATGTTGAAATCTCGCTCAATATAAATAGCAGTGAAAAATATGCTCTATTAAAAATATACCGCCGGCGCAATGCGTCAGCGGAGCGGAGAAAACATTATGAGCCGGTTAAAATCTCTGTTGGCGATCGCGGCGATCGCACTTTTGCTTGTTTCGTGCGCAGAGTCGGCTGATATACCGTCCGATATTGCGGCAAAACTTATGCTGTTGTATCCGGAAAAATCCGAGGGCAGTTCGGTATATATCGACAGCGCCTCTGAATACGAGGAAGGCTACCTCTCGCGGGAGGATCTGACCTATCTGTATTGCTCGGAGTCTGCGCCCGAAAGCGCGGCGGAGGCGCTCGATTGCACCGACGGCTGGGCGATCATCCTGTCAGGTGGCACTGAACTGTTTGAACTGCATGTGTTCCGGGTGCGAAACCGCGCGGATGCCGATCTTGTTGCGAAGATGCTCTATCGCAGGGTCAAGATGTTTCGCTCATACGACTTTTACAGCGCAATTGAAAAAGAAGAAAACCGTCCTAACCTGATAGGCGGAAACCGCCTGTTCGGCGGTTATTCCTACGGCAAGGACAGCCTGTTTGGCGACACGCCCTATATTGCCGCAAATTCGATGGTTTATGTAAAAGGAAGATACATCTTCCTGCTCGCCACGCCGGACAATGAAAAAGCAGTCAAATGGATTGAAGAAAATATTAAAAAAAGCTATCATTAAGCGGCTGACATGCAGCCGCTGTTTTTTCAAAAAAGAATTGAATTTTAAGTTTGGGATCGGGCCTGTAAGCCGGGTTCTGTCGAATCCGCGCTCGCGCGCGGACGCTGCGATCATCTATCTCGACCGTACGTTGCCGCACGGCTCCAGCCACCAGCGGGAATAAACGCCGGGCAAGCGCGGCGCTTGCGCGCCTCCCATACAGGTGTTGCTTCGGATAGGGTTTACAGAAGCGCAAAGTCGCCAGTGCGCCGGTGAGCTCTTACCTCGCCTTTCCACCCTTACCCGCGGGGAACCCCCCCGCAGGCGGTATATTTCTGTTGCAC
>JAPXNL010000154.1:0-5205 GCA_033808535.1 Clostridia bacterium | reverse complement strand
CCCCCACACTCCCGCAAAAACTTTTGGACATGGGGGGAATACGCCGGGGGACATGGTCCCCCCGAACCCAAAGGCCGGCTCCGCCCTGTGCCGGGCGTTGGTACAATACAGGCACCACCTGCATAATCCGCGCCTCCCTCAAATGTCATTCGCACGCGAGAGACGTTTGATCTCATTTCCTCTCGGGCGGCTTAGATTGTGTCGCCTAAGGTTACGGGGCGCAGCCTGCGCCGCTTTTTACCTGCGCCGTGTGGCGCTGCCGCTGAAGTGGAGCGGAAAAAGCAATAATTTGATATAAATATAAAGAGAAAGCGGCTGTATATTGAGGAATATGGATACAGAAAAGACGGCATTCACAGTTTGTTTATCTAATAAATCACAATAATTAATAAAATTGGCATTGACAAACAGTTAATGAGATGTTAATATATAGTAAAAATGTAAAATTAATTAAGCGGGGGGGTAATACAAATGAAGAAGTATATTCTTACCGCATTATTCATTCTTGTCACGGTATTGCTTTTCCCCGTTTACGGACTAGCTTTTGAATTTACGGTCGACGAGCCAACAGGATTAGGCACCGAGATTTTCAACTACCCCGCCGACGAAAATTATATTACCTCATATTTCGGCGAAAATAATGTAAACATCTATAACCTCTCCCCGGGCGGTACGAATTACTGCTTGAAGATGGATGCCTACGCAATGTATGAATTCGATGCACCCGAAGAGGGTACATATACATTCGTGGTAAAGTATATTGCCCGTGAGGGAACGAATCGCGGCCTTGATTATGCGTTAAACGATCCCGATGGCAAAAACCGCATATTTATTGATCTGCCCGAGTCTAATTCCGAACAGTATGTAATCGGCACATTTGAAATCACCTCGCCAGGAAAGAATCAGTTTTATCTGTACGCGCCCACAAATATGGACGACGTTACATTAAAATCATGTGATATTTACAATGTGGCTTTGTACTTTACAGCGCCGATCGTAACCGAAACCGAAGCTCCCGCAAACACAGAAGCCGAAGCTCCCGCCGAAACCGGTATCATTGCAGCACCGCAGACATCCGATTTTGTGACAGGCATCGCCGCCGTACTGGCAGTTGCCGGTTCAGCCGCTGCTCTCTGCCTCAGAAAAAAACGCTGATATAATTTAGATGTGCAAAAAAGCCCTGACCGGATTCAAGTCCGGTCAGGGCTTACTTTTTCTTCAGTCTGCGTACGGCTTTGCTTCCGTGCGGTTATTTTTATGCCAAATTCAATTTCCGCCGAGCGCCGCTTCCATCGCCTCGAATACACTCTTGACGGGCACGAGCTTCATAGAAGCGCACTTGATGTGACCGATCTCGTTGCCACGCGCGGGCACGAGCATTTTCGTGAACCCCAGCCGCTCAGCCTCGCGCACACGCGCCTCGAGCATCGACACGGCGCGAACCTCGCCCGCAAGCCCTATCTCGCCCGCCGCAATCAGTCCGTCGTCGAGCGGCGCGTCCTTTATGCCCGAGATAAGCGCGAGCGCGGTCGGCAGGTCGGCTGCCGGCTCGTCAATCCGCAGCCCGCCCACGACGTTGAGATAAACGTCGGAGCCGGAAAAGCGCAGCCCCAGCCGCTTTTCGAGCACGGCGAGCAGCAGGCACATGCGGTTATAGTCAAGCCCCGTCGCGGTCCGGCGCGGCGAGGGAAAAACCGTCGGAGAGGCGAGCGCCTGAATTTCGGCGATAATCGGGCGCGTGCCCTCGACAATGCAGACGGCGCAGCTGCCCGACACGTTCTTCGGTCGCCCTGCCATCAGCGCCTCCGAGGGGTTGGGCACCTCGCGCAAGCCCTCGCCCGTCATCTCGAACACACCCAGCTCCGAGATGGAGCCGAAACGGTTCTTCGTCGCGCGGATGACGCGATAGGCGTGGCGCTGCTCGCCCTCGAAGCATAGTACAGCGTCTACCATATGCTCGAGCACCTTCGGTCCGGCGATGCCGCCCTCCTTGTTGACGTGTCCGACCATGATAACCGCGATACCTCGCGATTTTGCCAACGCGATAAGCCGCGCGGCGCACTCGCGCACCTGCGTCACGCTGCCCGGCGTGGATGAGGCGTCGCTTGTCCACAGCGTCTGCACCGAGTCGGCGACAAGCACCTCGGGCGCGACTGCGTCAACCTGCCCGAGCGCTGTGTCGAGGTTGGTTTCAGCAAGGATGTAAAGCCCGTCTGAGCCGGCGCCCAGCCGCTCTGCGCGCAGCCGGATCTGGCCGGGCGACTCCTCGCCCGACACGTATAAGACGCGCCGCTCAGCAGCGAGCATGTTTGAAATCTGCAGCAGCAGCGTCGATTTGCCGATGCCAGGCTCGCCCGAGAGCAGCACAGCCGAGCCTCGTACCAGACCTCCGCCCAGCACGCGGTCGAGCTCACCCATGCCAGACGCCATGCGCAGGTTTGAGTCGGAGCTGAGCTCGGAAAGCGGCAGCGCGCGGTTTGAGCTGTCCATCGCAGTTGCTGCGGCGCGGCGCGCAGCTTTGCCAGCAGGCTCGACAGCCGTTTTTTCCTCCTCAAACGTGTTCCAGGCGTCGCACTCGGGGCAGCGCCCCAGCCAGCGCGCCGACTGATAACCGCAGGCGGAGCAGACGTAGAAAGTTTTTGCTTTCAAATTATCACACCAGGTTATATATAGTATTTAAGATAATCGGCTAACAACATAAGCCGTCTGTCCGGGAAAGGGGATAGACGGCATAGAGTTTTGCATCACCGCCGGTGCTGCCGCAGATCGAGATAAGCGGTGGCAGACGGAGCAAGGGGTAGATATTCAAGCTGTTATAGCATAATGCATCGCAGGGACTCGGGGGCGCCGAGCGCCCCCAATATATCCCATATCTCAGATAATCTTTATCTCAGTGTTTCCTCAACCGCGATTTCGGCCCAGCGCCACAGGCGTTTCGGGTCATAGCGCACGGTGGAGATATCCTTCATAATAAGCTCAAGCCGCTTGCCGTAGCGCTTCGCAGCCTCGATTGTGCGGCGGATATCGGCGCGCGCGGCGTCCTCGTCAAACGTGTCGGTCGCCAAAATCGCGGGCGAGGGCTTGTTTGACATTATATACTGGTCGGGCAGCTTTTCGGCGAACGCCTCGCGGTCGCTCCACGGGCTGCACGATACTTTTTTGATGTTCGGCATGCGCGCGACGATGTCCAACCTGTCGTCCAGCCTGTCGCAGCAGCCGTAATAAATCGCGCCGAAATAGGGGTATATACGCTGCATGTACGGCACTTCAAACTCCGCGGTGATATCGGGCGAAACGCTCGAGAAAAGCTGCGCAAGTCCGAACGCCCAGGCGTCCTTGGTCTGAGGCGCGTCGGGATTGCAGTCCGGGCCGGGCAGAGTGCTCGAGAAGGTGTACGAGCAGTGTGTTATGTTGGTGTTGATATCGAGAATCCCCAGCTCATTTGCCTGCTCGATCTGGCTGATAAGCGCCTGAGTCATGCGCTCCATGCAGGCGTGCATGAACTCGGGCCTGTCCATAAGCTCGATGTAGGCGTTTTCAACGCCCAGCCACGTCGAGAGGTTATCCCACGCGCCCAGATGGAAGCATAGCCCGCTGAATTTCCAGGGTATAATGCCGCCGAAAATATAGTCGGCTGCCTCCGCGGCGGCTTTGTCCTCCTCGCGGTTGACGAACAGCTTCGGAATCTGTATCTTCTCAACATCCTCGGGCTCGGTAATAACCGGTTCAAAGTAATGTCCGAGCACGGAGCTCGTCGGGTCGGTCACGGCGGTGCGGTCCCTGGGCGTGATGCCGTAGCCGGTATTCGAGATGCGGCGGGGAATCAGTATGTAGGGGTTGAGCACCATGTCGGCGGGCAGGTGCTCCCACTTGTAGATCTCCATGCGCAGGTTCCATTCGACCCAGCGCCAGTATGGATTTTCGACCTTGCATACGAGGAACCCGTCCACGTCAAGCTCGTTCCACGGCATCTGGTCAATCGCCACCATGGGCTTAATCATCCGTCCGTCGTTGAGCGAGCGCCACATCTCCCGCTTTTCCGACTGGACCGGCAGCGACGCGTGTCCTGCATATCTGACAGCCAGCTCACGCAGAACTTCAATATCTTTTTGCGACGGCAGCATAACAATACCTCCAAAACAGCAGATGTATTCTGTCTATAGTATAACATGACCGCCGGAAGATGCAACAAAAATTGTACTGAAATATTATTACAGCGGCGGTCATGCGCCTATCAGGTTAAATATAAGGCTTACAAAATGAAGTGACACCGGTATCGTTATGACAGAAAACAGCGTCGTGACGCCCACGGTGTGCGCGGCATAGGGCGGGTTTATGCCGTATGACTCGGCAAAAATCGCCGTGTTGGCGGCGGTCGGCATGGCGGCCATAATCGCGCCGAACATCGACATTTCCCGCGAAAAGCCGATAAACGCCAGCACTGTGCCGCATACAAGCGGCAGCAAAAACAGCTTCAGCGCGCAGAGAAGATATATCTTCGGCTCGGTAATAAGTTTGCCGAGCGGCAGCGATGCGAGCAGCCCGCCGACCACAAGCAGGGAGAGCGGCGTGCAGATCGAGCCAAGGTAGTCCATCGCCTGAAATGCTACGGGGGGCAGCATGTCGCCGACGCGCAGCACATAGAGCAATAGCCCGAGTATGCAGGGCACGGTGCCGTAATTGATGAAAATATTCAGCGGCTTGATTTTCACAAGCGCAGATCCTGCGCGCGAGAGCACATACTGACCGTATGTCCAGCACACAAGGTTGAATATTATTACGAAAAACGAGCCCCAGAACAGCCCGATATCGCCGAACACGGCTTTCAGCAGCGGAAAGCCCATGAATCCGCAGTTTGCGAATGTAGCGGCAAACTCTGTCAGCCTGCGCTGAGCCGCGTCCTTTATGCGAAACGTCGCACCGAGCGCCAGCACGGCGGCGACTATATGTACAACGAGCGCGACAAGCAGAATAAGCCCGCCCTCACGTAGATTCGAGGCCGAGTAAGGTATGCCGAGCACAGCCGAAATTATCATAAACGGCTGCCCGACGCGGATTATAAGATCGCTCATCAGCTTCGACGACGACTCGCCGACAAGTTTCAGCCTGCGCGCGATATAGCCGATGACGATTACAAAAAACATCGTCGCGACGACCGGCCCGACGGTGGCGATATCGACTGTCAAGAGCGCACCTCCGGCAGCG
>JAPXNL010000153.1:0-5260 GCA_033808535.1 Clostridia bacterium | reverse complement strand
AACACCCCGCCTGAAACGTGAATACCGTTTCCGACGGGGTGAATTTTATAATGTGTGCCAGCTTTACACGCCTGTGAAATCACTTTGTAGTTCGCGGAACATTTGCAAACGAAATACAGTTCCTGATGAGTAGTTTTATTAAAAGCGTCAGCTCAACACGCCTGTGAAATCACTTTGTAGTCTGCACTTCGACAAGTCTACCGCCGCAGTAAATCTCGCGGAGTTTGGGCTTTTCAATTTTACCGGTGGGGTTTCGCGGAACATCTGCAAAGATGTATTTGCGCGGGCGCTTGTAGCGCGGCAACTCCGTGCAATAGGCAGAAAGCTCATCCTCTGTGCAGGTCTCGCCGTCGCGCGCCGACACAACAGCAGCGGCTATTTCGCCCAGCCGCTCATCAGGTAGTCCGATTACCGCCACATCCTTCACCTTCGGATGCGCGCGCAGGAAATCCTCTATCTGAACGGGATAGATGTTCTCGCCGCCGGAGATGATAACGTCCTTTTTGCGGTCCACAAGGTATATGAAACCGTCTTCGTCGACCCGCGCCATGTCGCCGGTGTACAACCATCCGTCGCGCAGCACCTCAGTCGTGGCGGCGGGGTTTTTATAGTACTCGACCATCACGCCCGGTCCGCGCACCGCAAGCTCGCCGACCTCGCCGACCGGCACGTGTTCGCCGTTGTCGCCTACGATTTTTGTCTCCCACATATACCCGGCTTTCCCGATAGCGCCGACGTGATCGATGTTCTCCACTCCCAGATGCACGCAACCGGGGCCGATCGACTCCGATAAGCCGTAGTTTGTATCATACTGGTGGTTGGGGAATACCGACAGCCAGCGCTTGATAAGACTTGGCGGAACGGGCTGAGCGCCGATATGCATAAGCCTCCACTGGCTGAGCTCATAATCGGACAGCTTCACATCTCCGCGATCGATGGCGTCGAGAATATCCTGGACCCACGGCACGAGCAGCCACACGATCGTCGCGCCTTCGTCGGAGACGCAGCGCAGCACCCAGTCGGGTCTGACACCGCGCAGCAGCACGGCTTTCGAGCCCGAAATCAGGCTGCCGAACCAGTGCATCTTTGCGCCCGTGTGGTACAGAGGCGGTATGCACAAAAACACATCGCCGCGCTTTTGTCCGTGATGATTCTGCTCGACAATGCATGAAGAAGTCAATGCGCGGTGGCGGTGGAGTATCGCCTTCGGGAATCCCGTCGTGCCCGACGAGAAGTATATCGCGGCAAAGTCATCGTCGGTCAGCTCAATCGCGGGCGGCGTCGAGCTGCAATATGTAACAAGCCGGTCATAGCTGTCGGCGAACGCCGGCAGGTCGCATCCGACATAAAACATACTGCGCACCCCGGTGAGCTGCGGTGTGATCTGCTCCATGCGTCCCACAAACTCCGGACCGAACACGAGTATCGATACATCGGCAAGCTCCACGCAGTATTTGATTTCCTCCGCCGTATAGCGGTAGTTCATCGGCACGGCAAGCGCGCCGGTTTTCAGTATGCCGAAGTATATGGGCAGCCACTCAAGGCAGTTCATCAAAAGTATTGCAACCTTGTCGCCTTTTTTAACGCCGCGGGTCAGCAGCAGGTTTGCGAACCTGTTGGCTTTTATATCAAACTCGCGCCATGTCATTTCGCGGCGGTATCGGCCGCCCGGTGCAGTCTCGATGAGGTTGTATTCCCTCCATGTAATCGGATGGGATGGCTGAAGCTCGGGATTTATCTCAACCAGCGCCACATCGTCCGGCCAGACCCGTGCGTTTTTTTCAAGAAAATCGGTTATTGGCATTAATTTTGCTTCCTTTCGGTAATTGTATCACAAAAAAATCGCCCCCGGAACACTCCGAGGGCGACAATAGTCGCGGTACCACCTGAATTTATAACTCTGCGAGCGCAAAACACGCTCCTCCGCTGTAACGTGCGGAACGCGGCGCCGCCTACTCACACGAAATCGGGTATCGACCAACGGTTCGGTTTTCGGAGCGCGGCTCGCGGAATGTATTCAGCCTCGCCTTCCCCCTGCGCCTCTCACCTGCCGGCAACTCTCTTTGGGTTTCGCGCGCAGCCTACTTCTTTCCGGTCATCGCCTTTTAGTTATCATATTACTTATAGCATATTTCGCACGGTTTGTCAATCAGGTTGTCGAAAAATGCGGCAAATTATCACGTTTCGATTGAGCTGCTATGCGATATACGGGTTTAGCTTTATTCGGATGTGCCTTCGCCTTTGTCAGATTTGGGCTTTTTTGAGCCGAACGAGATTTTGTTTTCTCTGTGCTCGAGCAGGCGCTTGATATTTTCCCTGTGCATAAAGACAACCAGTACCGTAGTTGCCAGCGCAAACAGGATGTGGATACCCGGGCCGTTGAAATTGTAGAGCAGGAGCGGAAATATCAGTATGCCCATAACAGAACCGAGCGACATATATTTCGTCGATAAGATTATCGAGAAGAAAATCACGGCCAGTATCAGAAAAACGCGCCAGTCGAGCATTAGAACCATAACCGCGGAGGTTACGACTCCCTTGCCGCCCTTAAACTTGTAAAATATTGGAAACATATGCCCGAGTATGCAGAAAAACCCTGCGGTATATGCACCGATAACACCGTTGAGCAGCCCGCCGATTAATATTGCCAGGGCGGCTTTGACCGCGTCGCCGAGGAACGTAAAGCCTGCCGCCGTTTTGCCGTAGGTGCGCAGCATGTTTGTCATGCCTGCGTTTCCGCTGCCGTGTTTGCGTATGTCGTCGCGGAACTTGAACTTTGAAATAATCAGCGCGAAGTTTAGGCTGCCCAGCAGGTATGCTGCCAAAGCAACCATGACAAAACTGAGTATCAACAGGGCGACATGCACGCCGTAAGCTTCGCCCAAATAGCCCATCAGGCCCTGATATTCTAATCTATACCAAAACAAATGACGATTCCTCCATAAATTAACACGGCGTATCGTTTAAACCGGTATACCGCATTGTGTTTTGCAGCCGGTGTGTTATGGCGTGTCGTCGCCCTCGTCGCCCCGTTCGCGCACTATAAGCTTGAGAGGCGTGCCCTCGAAGCCGAACACTTCGCGCAGTCGATTTTCGATGTAGCGCCGATACGAGAAATGGAACAGTGTCATATCGTTGCAGAATATCACGAAGGTCGGCGGCTGCGTGCCGATCTGCGTCATGTAATAAATCTTCAGCCTGCGTCCTTTGTCGGACGGCGGCTCGACACGCGTTATAGCGTCGTTTAGCACTTCGTTCAGCGTGCCGGTCGATATGCGCTTCTTAGCCTGCTCTGCCGCTGCGTTTATCGCGGGAAACAGCTTTGGAATCCGCTGACCGGTGAGCGCCGAAACCGTAATCACCGGCGCGTATGTCATAAACGCAAGTTCCCTGTACACCGCCGCGGTATATTCCTGCGCGGTTTTGTCGTCCTTTTCAACGATATCCCATTTATTGAGCAGTATAATCGAAGCCTTGCCCGAGTCATGCGCAAGCCCTGCGACTTTGCTGTCCTGCTCGGATATGCCGGTAAATGCGTCAACGACTATCAGGCAAACATCCGCGCGTTCAACGGCGAGCTTTGCGCGCATCACCGAATAATATTCCAGCTTGTTGTTGATTTTGCTCTTGCGGCGTATGCCTGCCGTATCGACAAATACATACTTGCCGTACTCGTTTTGGGCAAATGTGTCAACGGCGTCGCGGGTCGTGCCGGCGATGTCGGATACAATCAGGCGCTCCTCGCCCAGTATGCGGTTTATCACCGAGCTTTTGCCTGCGTTCGGCTTGCCTATGACCGCAACGCGGATCGCATCGTCCCATTCGTCGGATGCATCGTCCTCGGTTTCGAGCGGAAGGTGCGCTATCACCGCGTCGAGCAGGTCGCCGGTGCCGCTGCCGTGCAAAGACGAGACAGGTATCGGGTCATCCGGATAACCCAGCTCGTAAAACTCGTAATACTCCGGCGGCAGCTCGCCCACTCGGTCGATTTTGTTGACGCACACCACAACCGGCTTGCCAGACTTATATAGCATAGTCGATATTTCGCGGTCGCTTGCGGTCAGACCCACATTAGCGTCGGTCATAAAGATTATGACATCGGCGTTTTCAATGGCAAACTCAGCCTGCACTCGCATATAGCGCAGCATTTCGTCGTCGGTCTTAGGCTCAATACCGCCGGTATCGATAAGCACAAGCTGCCGGCCGTTCCAGGTTATGTCATAGTACACCCGGTCACGCGTGACGCCCGGGGTATCCTCCACAATGGAAATCCGCTTGCCGGCGAGCCTGTTGAACAGTGTGCTCTTCCCTACATTCGGGCGCCCGACTATTGCTATAACAGGTTTTGACATGTCTCTAAACGTTCCCTTCCTGTAATATGACGCGTCGGGGCGCTCCGTATCATATCTGCTTGTTTATAGCGCAAGAGCCCCGGTTAGTTACAGAATTTCGGAGGTCAGCCAAGAATTTTCTCGACAAATTCATATCCGTCGATTTCGACAAACTCAATTCGCACGCCAAGCCGCTCGGAAAGCTCTTCCGGCGTCATCGAATCGAGAAACATATCTCCCTCGCTGCGCAGCATTGTTGCCGGTAAATAAAGCGTCTCACCAAGATTTTTACCGCGAAGCTGACGATAAAGGTCGGTTCCCGTTATCAGACCGGCGACGGTTATATTTTCGCCGAAAAAGTTGTTTTTTATTTTAAACACCCGGCATTTCATGCGCGGACACTGGCGCAGAATCGTGTTCACCAGTTTTGTAATAAATCCGTGCGCAGCTTCGCCCGTAGCAATCGAAATGTCGCGGCGGCGCATCAGGTCATAGCCTGACAGATCTGCCATCGCCGCGTCAAACTCGTCTTTCATCGAACGTATCATACCCACGCCGTTTTCAAGCTGCGGGTAGCCTTCATATGCATGCCCGGGCGGTATCGGGAGTTTTGCTTTTATATATAGTTCATCGGCGCAGTAAAATATGCGTGACGAGAGGAGCTTTCTGCAATGTTCTGCAAAATCCGCAACCTGTTTGATTATCGCCGCGCATTCCCCGGGCGAGAACGGCTCCAGCGGATAGAGCCCCTCGCGGAATTTTGTAAGCCCGGCGGGCACGACAGACACGCTTTGCACCGCCGGCCAAAGCGACTGGAGGTCAGCCATCGTCCGATCAAGCGCCGCGCCGTCGTTCAGCCCTTTGCACAGCACAATCTGACAGTTCATCTTTATATTCGCCGATGCGAACCGCCGCATGAGCTCCATCAC
>JAPXNL010000152.1:0-5304 GCA_033808535.1 Clostridia bacterium | reverse complement strand
CCCCCCCCTCGGGGGAGTCCCCGTGGGTACTCCCCTCAAGCGGATTCTCAAGGCAGCGCTTTGACGCAATAAACCCGACCGCGGTGCGAACCGCATGAAAGTAGTGCTTTTAAACTCCGGCTGTTGCCGGATATTATCATAAAACAATCGACCGCGGTGCGAACCGCTTAAAGATTACAGCAGTTACTGTTGATAAAATGTATTATATGTTATGTTTGCACTTGTGTATAACGAGTGCATCCGTTATTGCAATGAAAAAACAGCGATAATACAGCGTAAAGCGATGCCCTGAGCGCATGTATGCTCACTTACATAGATACATATCATCGTGCACTCTGCACAAAGCGCACATAGCCGCGTGCGCGCCAGCGCACACCCTATGCCGGCGGCGCATACCGCCTCACCAGCGCCTCCGCCACGCGCAACCCGTCCACGGCGGCGGACGTGATGCCGCCCGCATACCCCGCACCCTCGCCGCAGGGGTAGACATTGTGTCGCCCGGGTGCAACGAAATCCTCGCCGCGCATTATGCGCAGCGGCGCGGATGTGCGTGTCTCCACGCCGGTGAGCAGCGCGTCGCGCGTCCCGAAAAACCGCGACCGGCGTCCGAAATCAAGTATGCCCGCGCGGATGCGTTCGCATATTTCGCGCGGGAGAATAGCCGAAAGATCGCGCAGCGCCACGCGCCCGCCGCGATATGTGGGCTTCACGCGTCCGAATTTAGTGGTCACGCGCCCGTCGAGGAAGTCGCCCGCGGTCTGGCACGGGGCGAAAAACTCGCCCGCGTCGGCTGCGGCGTCATATGTGGCGCGCTCGAGTTTGCGCTGGAACTCCACCGCGTCAAGCGGCCTGCCGGGCGCAGGGTCGATCGACGCAACCAGCGCCGCGTTCGAATTGACGCCCTCGCGCGCGGAGTGGCTCATGCCGTTGACGACCATGCCGCCCGGCTCCGAAGCGGCAGCTATAACCTCGCCGCCGGGGCACATGCAGAATGTGTATACCGCCGAGCCGTCGTCCCAGCGCTTTGAGTAGGCATACTCGGCTGCGCCCAGCCGCGGGTCGCCCGCGTGCGCGCCATACAGCGCCGCGTCGACGTCGGCACGCAGGTGCTCTATCCGCACGCCCACGGAAAAAGGCTTCGTCGCAAGCGTGAAATTTTCACCCGCAAGGTATTTGTAAACATCGCGCGCGCTGTGCCCGGTTGCAAGCACAAGCGCGCCGCAATCAAATGTAAGCGTTTCGGCAGTTTCCGCCCCCGGTCTTGTGCGCATGCACACAACTGCGCGCACTGCGCCGTCCGGGCTGAAAATAAACCGGTCGGCGCGGCAGTCGAAGACTATCTCGCCGCCGAGCCTGATAATCTCGTCGCGCAGCGCGGCCACGACGGCGCGCAGCCGGTCGGTGCCGATATGCGGTTTTGCGGCGACGAGGATCTCCTCCGGCGCGCCGAACTCGTGCAGCCGGCGGAGCACATAGCGGCACAGCCGGTCGTTGATGCGCGTCACCAGCTTGCCGTCCGAGAATGTGCCGGCGCCGCCCGCACCGAACTGCACATTGCACGCTGGGTCAAATTCGCCGCCCGCGGAAAAGCGCTCCACAGCCTGCACGCGCGCATCGACGTCGGAGCCGCGCTCAAGCACGAGCGGCCTGTATCCGCGCCCGGCAAGCGCCAGCGCGCAGAACATCCCGCAAGGCCCGAACCCGATAACGACGGGACGGGCGGAAAGCCTCTCATCGCCGGGCGCGACCGGCTCGGGCTCGCCGACATCCAGCGGCACAATGCCCGCCGCTGCGAGCACTTCAAGCTCAGCCGGCGTGAAGTCGCCTGTCACCGAGGCGGTGTAGACAAACTTTATAGCATCGCGACGTCGCGCGTCGACCGACTTTTTATATATATGCCCGCCGCCCGCCGGCCTGCGGTGCAGGATCGCCTCAACCGCAGATACGGCCTGTTCGATTGCGTATTCGGATGGCTCATCAAAGGGGAGAACGATGTTTTTTACAAGCAGTTCCATGTGTTTTCAGCCGATTTTGACCGTCATTGTGTATGCACCCAGCTCGTATACGCTGTCGGCAAGTCCCGGCGGCACCGAAATCGTGACCGGGGCAATCACGCTGCCGCTGGCGTTTTTGAATGCGCCGAGGTCGATGGCGGCGGTGACGTTCCTGTCGCTTATATATGACAGATTCGCGACGGAGCCGCGCAGAGTGACGACCAGCGTGCTGTCCGCAAGCGTGTATTTCAGCTTATCGGGGTTTATCACCGCGATGTTGGTCAGCGTTATCTGCTTTGTGGTCGTGCCGATGTGCTTTATAGTTAGCGTGGCTTCGGTTATGCCCGAAACATTGGTCACGCCGTCGGTAAGCGTTATGGGTATGGTGTACTGCTTGTCGCCTTCGATCATCTTTTCGTCGAGGGTGTAATACCACTTTGCGTTCTCAACGGCAGACGACTCGCCCTTGACAAGCACGGTTTCGGGCGAAACCTCTATGTGTATATTGGTAGGGTTATAGTAGCCGTATTTATAGCTCAATGTCAGCGGCAGCCGCGCCAGCTTGTAGACGGGTATGGCGACCGTCGCCTCGGTTGTCTGCATCTTAATAAAGCTGGAGGTTATCTCCCTGCCTTCGTTGTCGACCAGCGTCAGCGGCGCTTTCGAGGTGACGGAGCCTGTCACCGTTCCGAGCGAGATCGCGGCGCGCGCGCTCTTGATTTTGGCAAGCACATCCTCCGGCCCGGTCACGGAGATCTCTGACGGGTTGGTTTCGGGAAGCCCAAGCACATAATCCTCGGGCAGGGTGTATTCGGCCACATCGACCTCGACCGGCACCGAAACCGTCGTGCTGTTGCCGAAATAGAGCAGCAGCGACGAGGGCGAGACCGAATGGAGCGTCGTGCCCGACGGCACCGAAACGTCGACGTTGATCTTCTGCCAGCCGGGCGACTTGACGCCCGAGATGTCGACAAACGCCTGTATCGTGCTTTCGTCAAGCTGGTTTATCAGCCCGCGCCTGCCCTTGATTGTGACGCTGACGTCGGAGCTGCCCGAGAGCAGCGAGTATTCGCCCTGGCCGGACGGCTGCACGGGAATCGAGTCGAAGGTGCGCTCTGCGGTCGGGCTGTCGTTTGCCATGACATAGACCCAGATAACAAACGCGACGAGCACGCAGCCTATGCGAGCCACGATGTCGAGCTTTCTGTTTCGCTGTATTGTCAGGCTGCCTTCTGCGGGCTCGCCGGAGGAGGGAAGTTTCTCCGCCCGGCTGCTCTTATCCGCCTCGGATTTGTCATGCGATGTATAGACGGGTTTCATTGTCAACCACCGTGAATATGTTTGAATTTCAGACCCTCAAGCTCCGCTTTCAGCTTGTTGTAGTCGTAGCCTCTGCGCAGCTCGCCCTCGTGCGCGATCGAAATCGTGCCGGTTTCCTCCGACACTACAATCACATATGCGTCGCTGTTTTCGCTCATGCCGATCGCGGCGCGGTGACGGGTGCCGAGGCTGCCGGAAATCGCCTTGTTCGTCGAGATGGGCAGAAAGCAGCTTGCCGCCCAGATGCGGCCGCCCCTGATGATAACCGCGCCGTCGTGCAGCGGGGCCTTGTTGAAGAAAATATTTTTCAGCATATAGGAGTTCATGTCGGCGTTTACGATAATGCCGCCCGCTGCCACGTCGCCCAGCGGCGTCGTCTGCTCGATGACGATCAGCGCGCCCGTGCGGTCGGCAGCCATGTCGGTCACGGCGTCGCACAGCTGCTTTATCCACGCGGCAGATTTGGCGGGGTCGTTTTTGTCGCGTATCTCGCCGATGCTTTTCAGGCTGCGCAGCGGCTCGCCGCCCACCTTCTCCAAAGCTGAGCGCAGCTCCGGCTGGAACACGACGACGAGTGCCAAAAGTCCCACCTGAAACACGTTCTGCATGATGAAGCGCATGGCGTTAAGCTCGAGCAGCTCCGCGATGAGCTGGAGCAATACAAGTATCACCACGCCCGCTGCGAGTTTGCCCGCGCGGCGGTCGCGGATGAACACATAGATGAAGTAGAGCAGCACCGCGACGACCGCGATGTCGAGCAGGTCAAAAATGCTGACGGACGAAATGAGGGACACCAGAAAATCCCAGGTTTTGCCCGCTAAGTCAATAATCGATTCCATAACATACCATGTAAAGCTGTATTACGGTGCCAGCGTCAGAGTGTTTCTCATTAAATTGTACCACAAACCGCGCCGGATTTCAAACAAATTTCGCGAATATGTAAAAGTTTTATCTTTATTAAAATTTAATAAACTATTGTCACTTTAATTTAATGCAATGCCATGTTATAATATACGAAATGAAAGTTAAATTTAACAGTTTCAACCCGGCGGACGCGGACGGCACGATTTTTGCGCTGCCCAGACTTGTTGCGGTGACGGGTCACTTTGGCAGCGGTAAAACGACGGTCGCCGTGAATATGGCAATGCGCTATGCGCGGGCCGGACAGCGCACCGCTATTGTGGATTTTGACATTGTAAACCCGTATTTCCGCACCGCCGACGCGCGCGCGGCGCTTGAGGCGGAGGGTGTGCACTGCGTCGTGCCGCCGCTTGCTAACACAAATGTTGACATACCCGCGCTGCCGGGCGAGATTTACTCGCTGTTCGCCGACGGCGGGGGCGCGAGCCGGTTTGACCGCGTGATATTCGACGTCGGCGGCGATGACGGCGCGGTTGCGCTGTCTGCATACCGGGAGCATTTTCAGCGCGAGCCGTACGTGATGCTGTATGTGGTGAGTATGTACCGCCCGCTGACGGCTGAGGCGTCTGACGCGGCGGCGCTGCTGCGCGAGATAGAGGTAAAGTCGGGGCTGAAGGCGTCGCACGTGGTCAACAACAGCAGTATCGGCGCTGAAACTACGCCCGCAGACGTGGCGGCGTCGGAGGGCTACGCCCGCCGCGTGTGCGAGCTGACCGGTTTGCCGCTGCTGTTTACAGCGGTGATGGAGTCCGTGGGCTGTCAAAGTGACTGCTTTGTGTTGAAAAACTATACGAAGCGATACTTTTAACGGGGGATGCGACTCATTTTGAAAAAAGTTTCCAGAACCCTTCAAAAACATCTGAACAGATATTCATATTTCGCTGTGCTGCAACATCTTCTCACCCGAAAGCATACGCGCAGTCCGCGCCGCCCTCAAGCGTCATTCGATTCCGAATGACGCTGATCCCATTGCCCCTCGGGCGGCTTGAGTGACCGCAGGGGGACGCGTGGGGACGCGGCAAAGCGACCTATCGAAATAGAATACCACACCGTTAGCGATACCTCCGGA
>JAPXNL010000151.1:0-5361 GCA_033808535.1 Clostridia bacterium | reverse complement strand
CGCGCTCAGCGACAGCCTTCTTAACGCCCTCGGCAAGCGCGTATCCGAACCCGGTCAGCGGCGTCATCGCGCCGGCGCCGGCCCACTCCACAAGCGGAGGATACAGCCCGATCGCAGTCAGCAGCACGCCGGACACCACATAGGCTACAAGTATCCGCGCCGCGGTCAGTTTTGTATAGCAGAGCAGCAGTTCCGCCACCACGCAGAACAGCCCGCCGACGATGAAAGCCCACAGATAATCCATATTCGCCCTCCTCCCTCATTCGTGAACCAGCCGGACAAGGTGCGCAATCGCCGGAATCGTCAGTCCCTGCTGGACGGACATCTGGCTCATCAGCGCGCCTGTCGCGATAAACAGCACGTTCTTGAAATCGCCGCGCTCGATCTTGGGCAGCACATCCGCCGCCATAACAAGCGCGCTGCAGCCGCAGCCCGAGCCGCCGGCGTGCATGTCCTGCCGCTCGCGGTCGTAGATAATCAGGCCGCAGTCGTTGTAATTTGCGCCGAGCTGGTAACCCTTATCGGCGAGCAGCTCTACCGCCAGCCGATGCCCCTCAGCCGCAAGGTCGCCGGTTATGATTAAATCGAACTCGTCCGGCTTTGAGCCCGAACACATGAAATATCTCAACAGCGTGTCGGCGGCGGCAGGCGCCATCGCCGCGCCCATATTGTTGGGGTCGGATATGCCGCACTCCATCGCGCAGCCGGGCATCACTTCCGCAATCCGCACATGCGTGAACAGCGCCGGGTTCGAGCCGGGAGGTGCCTTTTTCGCGGAAGCCAGCTTCCCGTCGCGGTCAAGCTCGTTCTGACGGCCGAGTATAAACGCGCCCGCACCCGTGACAGTCCACTGCGATGTGGGCGTGCGCTGGCCGCCGTATTCGATCGGGAACCTGAACTGCCGTTCCGCCGAACAGTTATGCGACGAAGTAATCGCAGCCGCGGAGGTCACATAACCCGCGTCCACGGTGAAACCTGCCATTATAAGCCCCTCCGCCAACGTCGAGCATGCGCCGAACAGGCCGAGGAACGGCACGTCGAAATCGATCAGCCCGTAGCCTGAGGAAGTGCACTGGTTAATCAGGTCGCCCGCAAACAGCAGACCCAGTTCGGTGCTGTCCCATGACAGTTTTTTCAGCGCGTGGTTGAGCGCAAGCCGCTGCATTTCGCTTTCAGCCTTCTCCCATGTAGGCATACCGAACGTATCATCTTCGCAGTGGCAGTCGAAAACACCGCCCAGCGCGCCGTCCCATTCCTTTTGGCCGGCGACTGTGCCGCACGCGATTATCGCCGGTTTATTTTCAAATTTGAAAATACGGTCATTTTTGCTCATACTCCTGCATCGACCCCCGCGAGTTTCATAAAGTACAGCACCAGACCGTAGATGACCGATGCAAGCGTGCCGTAGAGGATGACAGGGCCGGCAATTGTGAATATCTTCGCGCCAAGCCCCAGCACCCAGCCCTCGTTTTTGCTGTCGATCGCTGCGGAGGCGATCGAGTTGGCAAATCCCGTAATAGGCACCAGCGTGCCTCCGCCGGCATGCTTTGCGAGCCTGTCAAACCAGCCCAGCCCCGTGGTCAGCGCCGTGAGGAAGATTAGCGTGGTGGACACAAGCAATTTTGCGTCTTCTTCGCCCTGATTCATATTGCTGAACAAATTAAACAGCCATTGCGCAAACAGGCAGATTAAACCGCCGACAAGAAAAGCTTTTATACAGCAGACAAACACGTTTGATTTTGCCGCTGTCTGCTCGGCGTATTTTTTATAATCCTTTTTATAGATAAAAATCACCTGCCGGTATTAAATTACGCTGTTATTATTCGCCTCACCGGCGGCGATTATGTAAAAATAAAAACCGCCGGAACAGAAATCCGGCGGTTTATTCAAAATGCTATGTGTCAGTCGAGCCATCCCTCGCGGTATGCAAGCTCGGCGGTGAGAACCGCGCCGCCGGCTGCCCCGCGCAGCGTATTGTGCGAAAGTCCTATGAATTTGAAGTCGAAAATTCCGGTTGTATCGCGGCGGAGCCTGCCCGCACTGACGCCCATGCCTCCGTAAAGGTCGCGGTCGAGCTTTGTCTGCGGGCGGTTATCCTCGGGGATGTATGTGATAAACTGCTTCGGCGCCAAAGGCAGCTCCAGCTCCTGAGGCCTGCCGGAGAAGTTCTGCCAGAGGTCGATGATCTTCTCGGGCGAAAGCGACTTGTCGCGGAAACTGACGTACACGGCCGCAAGGTGGCCGTCGGCCACCGGCACGCGGATGCACTGCGTTGTGATCGGTATATCTGTGCGGTCGACGACATGGTCTCCTTCAAGCGTGCCCCAGATGCGCAGCGGCTCACACTCGCTTTTCTGCTCCTCGCCGCCGATGTAGGGGATTACGTTGTCGATCATCTCGGGCCATTCTTCAAACGTCTTGCCCGCGCCCGAGATTGCCTGATAGGTCGAAACCACAAGCCGCTCGATGCCGTACTCAAGCAATGGCGTGAGGTGCGGTACATACGACTGGATCGAGCAGTTTGGCTTAACGGCGACAAAGCCGCGCTTTGTGCCCAGCCGCTTGCGCTGGGTGTGAATAAGCTCGAGGTGATGGGCGTTGATTTCGGGAATCAGCATCGGCACGTCGGGCGTGTGACGGTGCGCGGAGTTGTTGGAAAACACCGGCACCTCGCATTTTGCATACGCATCCTCAAGTGCGCGTATCTCTTCCTTGCTCAAATCGACGGCGCAGAAAACAAGGTCAAGCCCCTCCGCGGCGGCAGCCACGTCGGCAGCGTTGTAAACTGTCATGTTCCGGGCATATTCCGGCATGGGCGCGGCGAGCTTCCAGCGTCCGCCAAGCGCCTCCTCGTATGTCTTGCCCGCAGAGCGGGGGCTGGCGATCAACCGAACCGGCTCAAAATACGGGTGATTTTCAAGCAGGGTAACAAACCGTTGGCCGACCATGCCGGTCGCACCTATAATTCCAGCCTTCAGCTTTCCGGGCATAAAGAAATTCCTCCAGATGTATGCGCAAAAAATTAAGCTATATTATATATTATATCATTTAGCGCCTGCTATGTCAACCATTTTTTGCGCCGCTTCGTTTTACAGAGCAGAGCGGACGCCGGCTTTTGTTAAAATCCTGTTTGCCCGGATTAAATTCATGCAGACATGCTTTATATGGCAGGCGTCACATATATTTGCAACGCGCTCGGCGGAACATGCTGGCCGGTTTTGCGTCTGATAAAATGAAACCGCCGGACACGGTATGCAAAATGTATCCGGCGGAGCGTCAAAGGGGCGTTACGGCTATTACAGGTTGCGTCCTGTCACCGTTTTATTTGTAGTGGACAAGTTTAACGTACGAAGGATAAATCGCGAAGTACTGTGCAAAAGTGGTGCGCGCAGTGGATGCGGGGTCGCGGATGAGGAAGTTTGCGGCGTTCAGCGTCTGGCCGCCTGTATAGCCGTAGATGACGACCCAGTGCGGAATCCCCGACTTTGTCTGACCGTGGTATATGACCGGTCTGCCGGCGGCAAGCTGGTTATAGACATATGTAACCCAGTCGGATCCGGTGTAGCGTATGTAATGGGGCTTCCAGTATAAAGCGCCGCCCGGCGTGAACGAATGGGTGCTCGCGATCGTCGCAGGCGTTATTACCTGGCCCGTGCGGTAGGATTCCGTCATGGCGGCGGAGGTAACCGTGCAGCCTATGTTGCGTATAACTTCTCCGTAGCTGCCCAGTTTAATCGAAGCCCAGCGGGAATCGTACTGGGTATAGTAAGGAACCGGAAGGTTTATCGCACGATATGTATTTGCTGTGTTTGCTGTGTTTGCGTATCTTCCGACATATGCGGAATACACATAACCGGTGATGTTGCCGTACTGTATCTTTGTCCAGTCGCCCGACTGACCCAGAATCTCAAACTTTGTGCCCTTGGGCAGCGCGGTTATAACCGAATATGTAAGCCCGGCGCCTGTCCGGACGTTTAATCTGGATTGTTTGGTGTTTACATATCCGGCTTCGGCGCTTGCAGCGATTGCCAGCAACGCTGCCATGAGGACGACTGTGAAAACTGTTGCAACCTTTTTCCCGAATTTCGTTATAATGTTAGGTCTTTTGTGCAATTTGCATTCAGCTTCTTTCTTTTTGTAATTAGGGCCCCCATTCCCTTGTGCGAATTATACCATATGCGGGTTAAAGGTTACAATGTTAAATGTTTTCCTGATATGTCAATAATATAACATTCACAATAATATTGGCTATACGAGTGCCAAAAATTTACCGGCTTTATTGGCATTATTTTTTTAAAAATATGGCACAAAAGGCATATACGGCATAATATGTATTAAAAATACACCCAAAAGTGAGGGATAGATATATTATGCTTGTAACGCGCGAATACGACCGCAACCACGCGGTTGAATACGCAAGAAGATGGGCGTATGAGCGCAATCCGCTGTTTGAAAATTACACCGGCTACGGCGGCGACTGCACAAATTTTGTCTCCCAGTGCATATTCGCCGGATGTTGCGTAATGAACTTCACCGATACGTTCGGGTGGTATTACATATCGCCGACCGACCGCGCGCCCGCGTGGACGGGAGTGCAGTACTTCAACAATTTCATATTGAACAATAAGGAAGTAGGCCCGTTCGCCGAGGAAACGACCGCGGAAGGCATGGAGCTCGGCGACGTTATTCTGCTCGGCAACCAGGAAGGCGATTGGTATCACGCGGTGATTGTAACTGGATTTGAGCCGGGCAGTTTCCTTGTGTCTGCTCATACAAACGATGCGTGCAACCGCAGGCTTGATACATACAACTACTACATGCTTCGCTATATACACATACTCGGCGCTCGCATTGAGCTTGAGGACCTGGACGCATGCTTTTTGCCATTGCTCGAGGGGCGCGCGATAGTCAGCGGTGAGGCCGACATCGATTGGCTCGACCTGCTCGGCGCCGAGCCGTTTAACAGGAGATATGCTCCTCCGCGTTTCATCGGGGACATGGAGATCACCGACGATATGGAAATGCCCGACGAATTAGACGGCACCGGCCAGCCCGGTACAATGCCGCCTGCCACACCTGAGAATGGAATGCCGGGTGAGTCTGAACCTGAATTTCCGCTTGAACCGGAGACGACTCGACGACCCAGACTGATACAACTGCCGGAGAACGGCTTGGGACGCGGCGAGCGGGAATTTCTCATTGAAGGGTCGCCGCTGACTAACGGCACCAGATTGCCGTTTGACCCCGGTACGGGCAACAGCAGACGAATAGGGCCGCAGCGTGGCACGGGCACATCTCAAAACAATATGACGGGTCGCGGCACGGGCACATCTCAAAACAATATGACGGGTCGCGGCACGG
>JAPXNL010000150.1:0-5391 GCA_033808535.1 Clostridia bacterium | reverse complement strand
AGGGGATAATGCCGAAATCTGCCTCCATTTCGCGCAGCTTTTTCGTGGTGTCAAGCGAACCCGACATAAACAGCGCGCGGTTGTCCATAAACATGGGCACGACATCCCTGTACTCGTCGCCGCAGGTAGGGTTGTTTACAAAAATATGATTGCCGTCATACAGCATGGAATAGACGGTATCATACAGCGTCATAACCTTGTCGGTGCCGTAGACAAGGTCGTAATAGCCGGTCGAGTTGCGTGTGGCTATCGGAACATCGCAGGATGTAATGTATGCGCGGATGCTGTGGTTGTTTGCCGCATAGCCGTAAAGGTCGGCGTCCGTGTACTTGCCGTCGCCGTTGACATCGCCTGACACACGTTTTGCAAATTCGTCAAGTTTTGCAATTGTCCACGCGCCCTCGTTGACCACCGAGTATAAGTTGTCGATATTATAGTCACCGGCAAGCACTTTGTTGAAGAAGAACCCGTACATCGACTCCCACATCGTCAGCGACAGGTCACCGGCGATAAAGAACAGGCAGTTGTTGACGGTGTTGTTGTCCACAAATCCCTTTGCCCACCACGGGCTTGAGGGATCAAGCCCCTCAAGGTCGTAAAGATTTCTGAAAAAACCGTCGATGCCCAGCGTTGCGCCGTATGCAAGATATACAGCGACAAGGTCATATGCGCGGTCGTCTGCCTGAACACTCTTTTTCACGGTGTTCATAAATGTGGCCTGCTCGTCCCATCCGCCCGGAACGGCTACGGCTTTGACATTTACGTTGTACTTCTCGTCAACAAGCGAGTTGCGCTTGTAAACAGCGTCTTCGACAACTTCGCCGGTTTCATTTTCGATCCAAATCTCGTACTCTTTGCCGACGCGGCAGAGCACGTTGAAGTCCGCACCGCCGAAATCGGTTGGCATCAGCGTGTCGAGGTATGAGATTGTGATTTCGTCTGTCGTATCTGCGGGTGAGACGGTGTCGGTAGAGCCGCTGATTTTATTTGCGTCACTGGCGCATGACGATACGACAGATGCGATTATTGCCGCCGCGAGCAGCGATGAGACGAGGCGTATTAGATTTTTCATTTTATACTCCATTTACTGTTGTTTTATTGCAAAGCGCGGTCAAGCAATTCTCCCGCCCGCGCTTTTACCATTTTACTCTTTAGAATTTGTAGCCGAACACACGACCGCTTATCGAGAAGCGTATTGAAGGGACTCCGCTTCCCTCATAATTTACGGTGATTTTCGCCGTGCCCAAGTACGGCACATCGGTGTCGATGACGGCGTCGAATGTTACCCCGCCTTCCGAGAACACGCGCACCGTGCCTGCGCGCCAGGTTGAGTGGCCGGTGTTCTTTACGGTTATAGTGAGCGTGCCGCCGGCAGGCAGGCTTTCGCCGGAATAAACACGCTTGCCGGTCGAAAGGTCGAGCCTGATAACCTGGCCGTTTACATACTGCAGCGGAGCAGACTCGCCGTCGTCAACTTTGTATCCGCCGACCGCGATATCGGCAACGGGATCGGCATATACAGGCCCGGTGCCGTTGGAGTCGGCAAGAATTGCAAGTTTTCCGGACTTGACCGCGGCGTCGAGCTTATCCTTGACGGCGCCGAACATGCCTGTGACGCCGGCTGCGTAATCGGAGCGCTCGACGGTTATAACCTCGCCTGTGACGGCAGGCGCGCCTTGTGCAAGGAACTTGACCGCGTACTCGCGAAGCAGTGCGGTGACCGGGCGGTCGCTGCCGTCGGGGTTGATGATGCCGTAGTCAGAGTTTTCGTTTATCCGGTAGCCGCCGGGGAAGAACCAGCAATAGAGGGCGGAGATTTGCGAGGCGTAGGCTTTTTGCAGCACATGGTCGTAGAAATCCTTCTGTTCGGCATGATACAAAGCGTTGTCGGTGAAGTTGGAGCCGAACCAGACGTGCTTTCCGTATTCCTTTAATACCACAGGCGCACCGGGCTTAGCATAGCGGGCGTATGCGGCGGCAAAGACCAGCTGCAGGCAGGATTCATTGTTTGCACGCAGCGCGTAACCTTCGGGTGCCATGAAGTCGAGCGACGAGGCAAGCGACTGGAAGTCGTATCCGCTCCATCTGACATCGACGGCGCTGCCCGCGTTTGCCATGCGGAATGATACAAAATGATTTTTGTCAAGGTCGCGGATATATTCAACCTTTTCGGCAAACACCGACGCAACGTAATCGTCTATAAAGCGCCTGTAGGCTGCAACCAAAAGATTGTATTTTGCGGGAGCGTTGCCGTTCATCATCTCGTCGGTGACGATGATGTTGCCCGATGAGTCTTTTTCAACAGTGCCGCAATTCCACGCATCGAGAGCCGCTTCGACAGAGCCGTATTGCTGCTTGATCCATTCGGTCCACTGGTTGTTCCACTTGTTACGCAGATTCTCATATGCGCCGATTCCGGGCTCCCACGCGATGTCGTATGCTATAATATTGTCGATTTCGGGGAAGTGACATTTTTCTATCAGTGTTTTAACTTCTTTTTCGCTGAAGTTCATCGGATAGGCGTTGGGTCGTATCGACAGGTCGACGTACAGACCCAGGGACTCGCACATATCAATGAGATGCAGCATGTTGTTCGACTTGTTCAGCGTGTCGTGATACACGAACACCGAAACGGCGTTCATGCCCAGATCTTTGACGCGGAGCAGGTCGGAATATATGACCGTGGGATCATAGCTTGCCCTTGATACATAGTACTCAAACAGCGTACCGTTCGGCTCGGCGATGCCGTATGTGGGCATATAGTTGACGCCGAAGAAGTTTAGCACCTTGCCGTCTTGCATGAAAGCGCCGTTTTCGGTATAGATGTATTTGCGCTCCGACTCGGGCTTGGGCGACCAGATTTTTACCGAATGTTCCACGCGGTCGACGCATTCGCCGCCCACATAAAGCTCAGCTATGGCGCGGTCGACATTTGCATCGGCCGCCGCCAGCGTTGACATGGCGCTGTAATATCCGGTCTTGCGGAAGGTGTTGTTGTCCTTTGCGTCGGCTGCCGGTGTAGACAGGCTCGCGACTTCGGTGCCGCCTGAGCAGAGCGTTACGCGCAGCTCCGCATCGGCTTCATCGGCGACGGCGGCGACAACGCCGTAGGTTATTGTCGGATTGTCGGGCTTAATATAGATAAACTCGTCGGTTCCGCCTTCGACAATAAAGTTCTCGGCAAGCAGCGCCCGTGCGGCGCCGGTCACGACGGACAGACCCGCCTCGTTGTAGAATGCCAGATCGTCTGTCGAGATCACGCCGGCGGCGCTTCTCTCGAGCGCGCCGTTGATATCGGTAGTGCTTGTAAAGCGGTAAACCCACGCAAGATAGCCGGAATGCAGGCCTTTTGAATCGGTGACCTCAAGCAGCGGGATGAACCTGCTGACCCTGCCTGTATTAAATCCGATCGCCTGGCGTCCCGGGCTGCAGGAAAACAGTTTCGACGGGAGTGTGTAGTCCGCATCGCCGACATAAATCTGGTTTTCGTGCGCTTTGACATGCGCGGCATTTGTTACGGGATAAAGCTCGTAAAGCGGAGCCATTCCGTCGATGATGACGTCGGAATCGGCGACAAGCTCGGTCAATGTGTTGGGTATCGTCGCAAAATCGTCAAGATAGAAGGTATGCGCGCCGGAGGCAATAACCTGACCGGACATCGCAAACCCGGCACCGCATTTCACGGCATCTGAAAGGTTGAAAGACGTACCCGAGCGGAACGGGCTGTCCCAGATTTTAAACTTGGACTCGGGTATCACATAGTATTGCCACTCGGTTGTCAGTTCGACGGTGGCGTACCAGCGGCTGCCGTCTTTTTCGGAGAATTCCAAATAAAGTCCGTGTGTCGCCGAATCGCCCTTTGCCCAGAAAGCGACCGCGTCGTGGTGTTCGGGCACTTTGCAGGGCGAGTTTACGACATCCCAGCTCGTAAGGTTTTCTACATATACTTTTAATGTGGTGTCGTTGCCGCGTCCAAAGTCGCCGAGCTCCTTTTCCTGAGTGCTTTTGAAATCGTTTGTGGTGCGCTCCAGCTTTCGCAGAGCATTTTTTACCGAAAAGTCAATAAGCAGCGACTTATCTTTGACCTTTGACGCATAGTCGGCAATAAATTCGGTCCGGGTCATCCACTTGTCGTCGATTTTATAAAGGATTCTGTCGAACACCGGTCCGCCGAGCGCGAGGATGCGACCGCCGCTGCTTAAATATTTGTCAGCGGCGGAGGGTGTGCCGGTCGGAACCTCCGAAGCGCCGCAGATTATAGTGAGGTCAGCTTTTGAAACATTGAAAACCTCTGCCGGCGGGGTGTTGAAATCAAAAACGGAAACATTGTAGCCGGCTTTTTCAAGCGCTTCCCTGACTTTACCGGAGTATTCCGGCCCGTCCCCATCCTGATAAATCGCGATTTTTTTCGCGTTTGCGTCCACATAACCGACTTCTGTGACCGAGAGTTTCGTTTTCATATCGGTTTCAAGGGATAATCCCGCTCCTCCTATATATTTTTTTATAAAATAATCGACCGCGCAGCCGAGAGCGTAATCGCTGCCCCCCGCTATGGCGATTTTAACACCGTCAAATGTTATGGCAAACGAGTTTTTGTCAAGTCCTTCAAGCGCGTCCTTTGACTGAGGGCGGTTTGTCTTTCCGATGAGTATCTCGTTTCGCCCGCTGTTGTCAGCGTCGCCGTCCCAGTCGGTGGCGATTGAAACAGAAATGTCCAGCACGTTGCTTAAGGCTTTGCGCAGCTGCACGGCGGCGTCTGTTTCAGTCTGGCTCGAGACATCGCCGCGCACAACAGTGAAATTTGCGAAATCCGGTCCGGATTCAACGTTTCCGTCGCTTTTTTTGCAGGACGCTAAACCGCATAACAGCGCAAGCGCGGCAATCGTTAAGATAATAATATATATTGTAGATTTCGATCTTCTCATTCCCGGAGCCTCCCCACCAGAAGAAAACAATTGTCATTTTCCTTTTTCAGAGTATAGCATATTAAAGTGCAAATTACAATAAATATAAGTCTATTTTTTGCCTCATATATTTCTGCTAAACTTTACACATTGTTTAATTTTGTTTAACAATGTAGAAATCTAATGCGTATATAATGTCGTCTTGCAAGTGCGAAAAAACGCGAATGCGACAAATAGCACAATCGGATGTCATATAACACCGGCTTGATTGTACAATTTCACGAATATGGCTTCCTGCAAAAATTGTTATTGACAATGCGGGACCAAAGTGGTATAATATAAAAGCGTCGCAGAAGGCGGCGTCACACTCGGTCATTGAAAATTGAACAACGAAAGAGAGAGGCAAACTCGACAATTCCACAAAGTGTTGCCCGTTGCAACGGTGGCGTGGCGACACAAGCGGAGGGCCCTTGCGAAGCAAGGGAAC
>JAPXNL010000149.1:0-2634 GCA_033808535.1 Clostridia bacterium | reverse complement strand
GCGTTACAAAAACCAACTACTACCTCGACATCGCGCAAATCGTTTCCGAGCGCTCAACGTGCCTGCGCAAGCACTACGGCGCGATTATTGTCAAAAACGACACAATCATTTCCACCGGCTACAACGGCGCGCCGCGCGGTCGCAAAAACTGCAGCGACCTCGGACGCTGCATACGCGAGGAGCTTGCCATCCCGCGCGGCGAACGCTACGAGCTGTGCCGCTCCGTGCACGCCGAGGCAAACGCCATCATCGCCGCATCGCGCGAACAGATGCTCGGTGCGACGCTCTATATGGCTTGCGTTGACCCGCTCACCGGCGAAATCGTGCCCGGCACCAACTCCTGCTCGATGTGCAAGCGCCTGATTATCAACGCGGGCATCAAAACCGTCATCGTGCGCGAAAATCCGACTGAATACACTATCTACAGCGTCGCTTCGTGGGTAGCCGACGATGACAGCATTAAAGGAGAATTCGGATATTGAAACCCCAGAAAAAGTCCGCTAAAAACCGCCGTGTAAAAGCCGCTTTATCTGCAGAGGCAAAAAAGAAGAAAAGTGCAATGGCATGGCTCACCGCCGCCGGAGTCGTCGCCGCCGCGGCGCTGGTCGTCTTTGTGATCTGGTACGGGTCGCAGCCTGACCTTGTTAAGCTCACAGCGGAGGGCGGAAAATATGTCGACAAGGCAAACGACATCGCGTATATGCCTGCCGACGTAAATTACGAGCCCGTCGCAGTGGGCGAGCCGTACGCCGATGCCGACGGCGTGACGCTGCACGTCGTCAAGGGGCTCGACCCCAGGCAGTGGCTGACCGAGAAATACGAAGGCGTCGGCGCGATATACTACGCCGACACGATCGACCTGCCCGGGCTCGACGGCTGGCAGGCAGACGCCGTGCTTGTGTGCGAGTCGGACGTGATCACGGTGCAGAAGGCCGAGATAACAAACCCTGATGAGGTCGCCGCGATTGTCGCCGCCGCGACGCAGAACCCGCTCGACTCCGCGCCGGAGGGCACCGAGTCGGGCACCGGCGGTTATAAGGTATATCACCTGAAATTCACCTCGGCGGTTTACAGCGGGCTGTATTATGACCTGATCTATCTCGACAACGGAACAAACGCATTTTTTTACGACCGGACGTCGAAGCTCTATTACGACGCCGGAACGCTGCTTGTCGCTTATCTGCCGCGCACCGCGGCGTCCCAATGAGCGCCGGCGTGGAGGTTTTTATGATATGGGAATGATCGAAACCGTACAACTGCCCGAAACAGGCATGCTCGCCGGGCTGGCGGAGTTCGGCGCCCTGCCCTCGCCCGAGCCTGAAAAGCCGATGCGCGTGCTTTTTGTCTGCACGGGCAACACCTGCCGCAGCCCAATGGCGGCGGCGGCGCTCAACGCGCTCGGAGCCGGCCGCTACGCAGCTGAATCGGCGGGATTGTTCCCGCACACCGGCTTGCCCATATCGCGCTACGCCGTCGAGGCGCTCGAGGATGCGGGCATTATTTCGACGCCCCAGAACAACTACAAGTCGCACTCCGCGCGGCCTGTAACCGAAGCGCTTGTCTCCGCCGCCGACCGCGTGATCGGCATCACAGAGTCGCACATGCTGCTGCTTTCGCGCAGCTATCCGGCACACACCTCGAAGATAATCGCGATGAAGCGCGACATCGCCGACCCGTACGGCGGCACGCGCGAGGACTATCGCAAGTGTCTTGCCGAAATCATCGACTGCCTGCGCCTGATGTTCCCCATCGAGCGCGAAGCATGAGCGCGGCGGAAGATTGCCGTGTCATGCGCGGCGCAGGCGGCGCAAATTGCGGCGACGGCGGCGAAAAAAACGTCGAAAATTGCGGTATCGGCAGCATTGCAGGCAACACACAAGGCAGCGGCTGCAGTAAAAACGGCGCAAGCTGCCGCGCCGGGTGCGATGCAGGCGGCGCGAATGGTGCCGGGCACGGCAACAGTGATGTAAATTGCGGTGCGAACAGCACGGACGCTGCAAAAAGTAGCAGGTCAGCCGGTACCGGAGACGGTGCGCCGCTTGTTATCGCCGATGCCTCGCCCGTGATGCTGGCTGAAATCGAAGCATTGGAGCGGCTGTCGTTTTCCGACCCGTGGAGCGGCGCAGCGTTCCGCTCGCTTTTAGACAGTCCGAACATATTGTTCCGCGCGGCGCTCAAATACGGGCGCGTTGCGGGCTATCTGGTGCTGATTTTCGCCGCGGATGCCGCGCAGCTTGCAAACATCGCGGTCGATCCCGCGCTGCGGCGCAGCGGTATTGGTGCGGCGCTGCTCGACGACGCGATTGAGTTTTGCCGCAGGCGCGGCATTGTCGATGTGTCGCTCGAGGTGCGCGAGTCGAACGCGGCAGCGCGCGCGCTATACGCTTCGCGGGGGTTTGTGGACGTGGGACGGCGGCGGGGGTATTACCGCTATCCGGTGGAGGATGCGATAGTGATGGTGGTGAGGGTGCAGTGAGGGACGGTGGGCCTTCCCTCAACACCCAACCTGTTCCGTGAGTTTAGCCATCCATGACAGCCGGAACGCACTCACTTTGATGCGGTGCCGCACCGCGGGCGTTGTTATGTTATTTTCTTTGCTAGTTGAAAATCTTTCTTTGACGGCTACTGTACACC
>JAPXNL010000148.1:0-5539 GCA_033808535.1 Clostridia bacterium | reverse complement strand
GGGCATACCGGTCGTGGTCGCCGTCAACATGATGGATATCGTGCGCAGGCGCGGCGACAAAATCGACATAGCCGAGCTTTCGCGTGCGCTCGGCTGCAGGGTGGTTGAAATCTCGGCGCTGAAGGGCGACGGCGTTATGGAAGCTGCGCAGGCGGCAATCGAGGCCGCGCAGAGTGCGCCGGCAGTGCCGACACACGCGTTTTCGGGCACCGTCGAGCACGCGCTGGCGCACATCGAGGAGGCAGTATTGCACGACCTGCCGGCAGAGCGCCAGCGCTGGTACGCAATTAAAATCTTCGAGCGCGACGAAAAGGTGATAGAGCAGCTCGGCATCCCCGCCGAAACGCTGGCGCATATCGAAGCCGACATCGCCGCGGCTGAGGCAGAGCTTGACGACGACGCGGAGAGCATAATCACAAACGAGCGCTATGTCTACGTCGCCGGTGTCATCCGCCGCTGCTGCAGGAAAAAGAGGGGTACAAACCTCAGCGCCTCCGACAATATCGACCGGATCGTTACAAATCGGTTCCTTGCTTTGCCGATTTTCGGGCTTGTGATGTTTATAGTGTACTTTATCTCCGTCACGACCGTCGGCACATGGGCGACCGGCTGGGCAAACGACGGCGTGTTCGGAGACGGCTGGCACCTGTTCGGCATCGGCTCGCAGGCCTACGAGCAGGCGGCGGAGGAATATGCTTTGCCCGGCGCGTTTGTCGCCGCATTCGAGCAGGCGGCAGATCATGCGGGCGTCGACCCCGCGGAGGCGACAGAGTTGACAACGACCGCGTTCCTGTACGACGACGAGGGCAACATAACAGAGGAAATCCCGGTCGACTTTGCCGCTTATGAGCAGGCGGCGGCGGTGCCCGAGCCCGACCCTGCGGAGTTCGGCATATGGATACCCGGCGTTCCTGTGCTGGTCGGCGGCCTGCTTGAGCGCGCGGGAGTTGCAAAGTGGCTCTCGAGCCTTGTTCTCGACGGCATTGTGGGCGGAGTCGGCGCGGTGCTCGGCTTTTTGCCGCAGATGCTCGTGCTGTTTCTGCTGCTCGCGTTCCTCGAGGCGTGCGGCTACATGGCGCGAGTCGCGTTCATCATGGACCGCATTTTCCGTAAGTTCAACCTGTCTGGCAAGTCGTTTATCCCCATGCTCATCGCGACGGGATGCGGCGTTCCGGGTATCATGGCGTCGCGCACAATCGAAAACGAGCGCGACAGGCGCATGACGATCATAACGACGACCTTCATGCCCTGCGGCGCGAAGCTGCCGATAATCGCGCTCATCGCGGGCGCGCTGTTTGGCGGGGCGTGGTGGGTCGCGCCCAGCGCATACTTCGTCGGCATCGCCGCGATTATTGTGTCGGGCATAATCCTCAAGAAAACGCGCATGTTCTCGGGCGAGCCCGCCCCGTTTGTCATGGAGCTGCCCGAGTATCACCTGCCGACGCCGGTCAACCTGCTCCGCTCGATGCGGGAGCGCGCACTGTCGTTTGTCAAAAAGGCGGGCACGGTCATCATGCTCTCGTCGATAGCGCTGTGGTTTTTGACGAGCTTCGGTATAGAGCGCGGCAGCTTCGGCATGGTGGAGTCGCTTGACAATTCGATACTCGCAACGCTTGGCGGCGCGATCGCGTGGGTGTTCACCCCGCTGGGATTCGGCAACTGGCAGAGCGCCGTGGCGACAATCACGGGACTGATCGCAAAGGAAAACGTCGTCGGCACCTTCGGCGTGCTGTTCGGCGGCATGCGCGAGGTTGCCGAAAACGGCAGGCAGATCTGGCAGACCATGCGGACGGTTTACACGCCGCTTGCCGCGTACTCGTTCCTACTCTTCAACCTGTTGTGCGCGCCCTGCTTTGCGGCGATCGGCGCGATCAGGCGCGAGATGAACAGCGCGAAGTGGACGCTTTTCGCGGTGGGATATCAGACACTGTTTGCATATGTAGTGTCACTTATCGTCTACCAGTTCGGCATGCTGGTCTCGGGCAACCCTGACCCGGTCGGGCTTGCCGCGGCGGCAGTAGCGGCAGCGTTTGTGATATTCATGCTTGTGCACCCGCAAA
The DNA here is from genome assembly GCA_033808535.1 of Clostridia bacterium. GTDB lineage: Bacteria > Bacillota > Clostridia > Oscillospirales > CAG-272 > DTU078. The sequence goes on along the minus strand of JAPXNL010000148.1, from coordinate 3,479 downwards.
AAGAAAATGACTGGCTCACGCATGGAAAGAAAGTCAGCGCGTAAACAACCGGCTGCTTTTAAAGGAGGCATATAACATGACATGGATAATAGCTAATTTAGGCACGATAATAGTTTGCGCGGCGGTTGTCGCACTTGTGGCGTTGGCGGTGACCAGCATGGTAAGAAACCGCAAAAAGGGAGGCACGACTTGCGGCTGCTCGTGCTCGTCCTGCGCGCTCGCCGGGAAGTGCCATCCGGAGAAGAAGTAGACGCAAGGCTTTTCCAATAATAATAAAAGATTCCCACCGACGCCATATTCGGCATACGTCACAGAGCCTCCCCCGGCAGTGTGTCAGTTGAAAAATTGACAGCACCAAGCGGGAACGCAGAAAGAATCGAAGGAGAATACCGTTTGAGAAACCGCCGGACACCACCACCGGTGTCCGGCGGTATCGTTAACGGACAGTGAATTAAATGCTCGCAACAAATCCGCCCGCGGTGCGCATCTCTCAAAAAAAGGGCGCATACTCCACGCCCTTTTTCATTTTTTACGGATAGCATCCGCATTCAGCCCACAAGCACTCCGACTACGCGTAATGACCTTAAAATTCTCTCGCCGTGGGGTGCATTCTCGATAATATCCGTGAAATCCATGCCGGCCTGGTGGTCGTGGTGCTGGCCGCCCCTCCACTGCGGTACATTGCTTACGTCATACACGATGCCTTCATACGCTACATAGGAAGGCTTGCCGTCGGTTCCGTCGTAATATGCCAGATCCTCGAGCGTGAAAATGCGCTGGCCCTCCTGATTGGTTTCAAACGTAAGCGGTTCCGTTTCGGCAGCCGTTTCGGCAGCCGTCGTTTCACCGGTTGTCTGAGCGGTATCGTTTTGCGCGACTGCAGAATTGGATATAATCGCCAAAATCGCAGTTACCGCAGCGACGATTAAAAGTTTTTTATATATAGACATTTGATTTACCGTCCTTAAAATTACAGAATTGACGGGAGTTGAATATATTGTAAAAATTTAATTGCCCGTAGCTGCATACACGTATTATTTTGCGCTTCACGGTATAAAATATAACTGCGGTAAAAAAACAACCGTGCGGAAAAATGTAATATGCAAAACTTAGCGGCACATTACACCGGCGGGTTCGGAGGTGGAAATTTCCGCCGGCAAGAGAAGGAGCACACAGGCATAGTTTAGTTTGCCGCCTCTCCGTCATATCGCTCCGCGAAAATAATAAAAAAGAGCCATGCGGCTCTTTTTTCCTTTTTTAGATCACATTTTTACGGCACCCGGAATTGGCGAGTAGGATGCCTCCCCTATCGGCGACAGTCGGAGGAGATAGTAACCAACGGAGAGCAGAATGAAACAGACAGTAGAAGTGATACCGTTCGAGACACCGCCGGACACCACTGGCGGTGTCCGGCGGACGCACGGAATTGCAAGCGGAGGGGGCGCGGGGGAGGTATCTCCAACACTCCTCTGAATGTCACCATTAAACATATCTAAAAAAGAGCCTTGCGGCTCTTTTCAGTTCTTGTCGTCGGTGCTGCCGCCGCGCTTGCCCAGTCCCAGAAAGCCGAGCAGCCGGATATCCTTCACACCCAGATAGTATCCGGCGGCGCTTGCGAAAAATGCGGGGAACAAAATTAAGATAAACGCGATCGGGTTATACGGAGAATACAGGCTGATCATACCGGCATACATGGCCTGTATGAACATTGCGATCGTTCTTGAAACAAAATACATATTATATGCCCATTCGGGCTGGGCGGTGGTCATGTCGGTTATGTTGAAATACCCGATGAACAGGGTTATTGCAAGAATTATGTTCACGACATTGGCGCACAGCGACATATAAAACCCTTTAAGCGGCATGAACTTCAGCCGACCGTGGTCGACCCTGACTTTTTCCTTTGCGCCGTACTCCCAGCACATCATATACAGCAGTACCGCATAAAACAGCACCGAAAACACGCTGGTGGCAAAAAGCAACCTGTCGTCGTTCTGGGTTGCCATGGAGAGCACCAGGCCGAACATCATCATTCCAAGCTGATTGACCATCATCTTGAAAATGAGGTATGAGTTGTCTTTAATAAATTTAATCATATCTCTGTGCCGCCGCTGTCCTCTGTAATGCCCGTATTTGCTTTCGGGCTGCCGGTGTTTGTTTTTGCGCCTGTCCGAATCAGGCTGTTTACTGTATTATACAATGTAAAATGTTAATAAAACATTACTCAGGTGAAAATCTTTATATCCGCAATGGATATAGCGGTTATTTGCGCTTTTTTTCGTGTCTTTTTGCGAGCGGATTGGTAGCAACCGCGCGCTCCATCGCCTCGCTGCTGACATGCGTGTATATCTGCGTGGTTGAAAGCTGCTCGTGGCCCAAAATGTCCTTGAGCACGCGGATGTCGACGTGACCGGTCTGGTACATGAGCGTGGCGGCGGTATGCCGCAGCTTGTGGACCGACAGCTTTTTGCTCTCAAGCCCCGCCTCCTGCAGACTGCGGTAGACAACCCACTGCACTGTCTTGCGGCTGATGCGCCTGTGCCGCAGCGAGATAAACAGCGCGTCCGCCGAGTCGGGCTTAATCTGCGTGTCGGCATTGCGCACCGGCAGATAGGCGCGGATCGCCTCGCGGCAGGCGTCGTTGAGGTAGACAATGCGCTCCTTCGCGCCTTTGCCCAGCACGCGCACCGACTTCAGATCGGGCGAGAAGTCGGACAGGTTCAGCCCGACCAGCTCGGACAGCCGCAGCCCGCAATTCAAAAACAGCGTGAGGATCGCGTAGTCGCGCTCGCGCGTTTTTTCAGGCGCCTGCTCCGCCGCCGTGTCGAGCAGCGTTTCGCTTTCGTCGAGCGACAGGTATTTCGGCAGCGACTGCCGGATCTTCGGCGAGTCTATGTCTTTGGCAATGTTTTCGGGCACGAGCTTTTCGCGCGTGAGGTATCTGTAGAACGAGCGCAGCGCCGTCAGCTTGCGCGCGCGGGTGCGCGCGGAGTTGGCGCGCTCGGTCGCCGTGAAGTAAAGGTAGTCGAGCAGGTCGGCGCGCTTCAGGCTGCGCAGCAGGTCGTAGTCGGCATCGCTTATGTCGAGCGAGTCGAACTCCTCGCCCGACGTGGGCAGACCGCGCTTTTTCGCGATGACATACCGCAGGAAAAGCGTCAGGTCGATCATATACTGCTCAACCGTGCCGGGCTGCCGGCCCTGCGTGACCGTGAGGTAGCGCGAGAAGTCGCGCAGCGGTTCGCAGAGACCGTCCGGGACGGCGCGTATGGTATTAGGCATTTGGCATTACACACCTTCCTGTGGCGGCATAAGAGGTTTTTGCGTGCGGGGTTGTGTTTTAACGTAATTGGAATAGGGAAGTATTGCAATCCTCACATTAGCGGTTACCACCGCGGGAGTGATTATTTTTTGTGCTCGGTGTCGATTCCATCGCCAATTAAAGCGGAGTGCCACCGCGGGGCTGTCTCTTATACACATCT
>JAPXNL010000147.1:0-5571 GCA_033808535.1 Clostridia bacterium | reverse complement strand
TCGCCGCACCGCGTGTGGCACCGGAGAACCTGCCGTCAGTTATAAGCGCGACTTCTTTGTCAAGCCCCATACCCGCAATCGCGGAGGTCGGGCCAAGCATCTCGCGCATACCCGGGCCGCCGCGCGGGCCTTCGTAGCGGATGACAACCACATCGCCGGGATTTATCTTACCTCCATAAATTGCGGCGATTGCCTCGTCCTCCGAGTCAAACACTCTTGCCGGACCGCGGTGGTTCAACATCTCCTCCGCTACCGCCGAACGCTTTACGACCGCGCCGTCGGGAGCGATGTTGCCGTACAGCACCGCTATGCCGCCGGTCGGCGAATATGGTTCGGTGCAGGGACGGATAACTTTGCGGTTTTTCGCTGTCACGCCTGCGGTGTTCTCGTCTGCGGTCGCACCGGTGACGGTAAGTGCCGTGCCGTCGTAGTGTCCGGCGTCGATAAGCTCGCGAATGACCGCCTGCACGCCGCCCGCACGGTATAAGTCCTCGACATGATAGGGCCCCGCAGGCGCGAGCCTGCACAGGTTGGGCACACGCTCGCTCATCACGTTGATAAGCCCGAGGTCAAAGTCCACGCCCGCCTCTTTTGCCAATGCCGTCAGGTGCAGCACAGAGTTTGTGGAGCAGCCCAGCGCCATCTCCACCGCAAGCGCGTTGCGAAATGCTTTGGGGGTGAGGATATCGGACGGTTTAATATCTTTTTTAACAAGCTCCACAATCTTCATGCCCGCGCGCTTTGCGAGCCTGAGTCGCTCCGCATATACCGCCGGTATCGTGCCGTTGCCGGGCAGCGCCATGCCTATCGCCTCAGACAGGCATGCCATCGAGTTTGCCGTGAACATTCCCGAACACGAACCGCAGCCGGGACAGGCGTTGTCTTCGCAGTAAGCAAGCTCCGCATCCGTCGCTTTGCCGGCTTTGTATGCGCCGACCGCCTCGAACACGCTGTTGAGGTCAAGACTGCCGCCGTCGCCGGTATTAAAGGCTAGCATCGGGCCGGCGGTTACGATTATCGACGGTATATTAAGCCGCGCGGCTGCCATCAGCATGCCGGGGATTATCTTGTCGCAGCCGGGCACGAACACCATGCCGTCGAAACAGTGAGCCATTGCCATGGTTTCACAGCTGTCGGCGATAAGCTCACGCGAGGCAAGCGAGTATTTCATGCCCTCATGCCCCATGGCGATGCCGTCGCACACGCCTATCGTGCCGAACTCGACCGGCGTGCCGCCCGCCATTCGGATGCCTGCCTTAATCTGATCGGTCAGCGTGTCAAGGTGGATATGCCCCGGAATAATCTCGTTCTGCGGGTTCGCGATGCCGATTAGCGGACGCGCAAGTTCCTCATCTATATAGCCCATCGCCTTGAACAGCGACCGGTGCGGCGCGCGTTCGGCGTTTTTTGTGACAGAATCGCTTCTCATGATTTATCTCCGTTTAGTACTCACTTAATTATTTATATATCAATCGCGGTTTGCCCCGCATGTTGCTATATTCAACAAGGGCGTTTAAGCGTTTTACATTCATTTCACATACGAATAAATGCCGTCATTGCTTTATACTGCTAACATGATAACACGCTGCAAGGCTAACCGTCAATATCCTGAAGAATAAAATCGGTTATCGGCTTGCCGGGTGCAACCATGGGCGTGACGGTTTCGTCGATCTCGATATGGCAGTCGAGCAATGCAGGCTTGCCTGACTCAACAGCTTCGCGCAGCGCTTCCCCAAGCTGCCCCGTGGTATAGAGGTCATAGCCTTTTATGCCGTATGCCTCTGCAAGCTTGACGAAATTCGGGCCTCTGTCAAGGTTTGTTTGCGAATAGCGCTTGCCGTAAAACAGCGACTGCCACTGGCGCACCATCCCGAGCGTGCCGTTGTTGAATATCACCGTGATGATTGGCAGTCCGTAATGCTCCTCCGTCGCCAGCTCAATGCAGTTCATTCTGAAACTGCCGTCGCCGGTCATATGAATCACGCGCATATCGGGACGTCCGAGCTTTGCGCCTATGGCTGCGCCGGCGCCGTAGCCCATCGTTCCGAAGCCGCCGGAGGTGATAAGCGTATTGGGCGCATCGTATTTGTAGTATGTCGATGCCCAGAGCTGGTGCTGTCCAACGTCTGTGACTATTATCGTATCTTTCGGGCTCGCAGCGTAAACAGCATCGACGATTCCCTTCGGGGTCAGCCTGCGGTCGTCTTTCGCCGGCATTGAGGTCAGCGCACCGCAGCGCATTGACTTTATGTGCTCTGCCCATTCTCGGCGGGCATCCATGCTCTTCTCCGGCAGGTTTATCAGCGGCAGCAGCATGTCGAGCACCTCGTCGATTCGCCCGTGAACATGGTGCTGCGTGCGAATGTTTTTGTTTATCTCGGCTTCGTCGATATCTATATGCGCGATAACCGCCTTTTTGCCGAATTTGCTGGAGTCGCCTATCACACGGTCGCTGAAGCGGCTGCCGAAAGCCAGAAACAGCTCGCACTCGCTTACGGCTATGTTAGAAGCTTTTGTGCCGTGCATTCCGACCAGCCCTGTATAAAGCGGGGCGGTGCCGGGAAAACCGCCAATACCCATCAGCGTCGCGCCCACCGGTGCGCCCAGCTTTGTCGCCAGCTCACGGAGGCGGTCTGAGGCGCCGGAGCGTATCACACCGCCGCCGCAGAGTATGAAAATGTTTTCGGTGGTATTTATAAGCTCTGCAAGCTTATAAACACTTTCAGGGTCAATGGGTGTATCTGTCGGGCTTTTATAAACCATCGGCTTTGCCGGCGTATACTCCGCCGTCGCAGCGGTGATGTCTTTCGGGATATCCACCAGCACCGGACCGGGACGCCCGCTGCCTGCAATAGCAAAAGCCTCGCGCAGCGTATCGGCCAGCCTGTTTACATCCTTTACAAGATAATTGTTTTTTGTAATGGGCATTGTAATGCCTGTGATATCGGCTTCCTGGAAGCTGTCCTTGCCGATGAGATCGGTGTTAACGTTTCCGGTGATGAACACAACCGGCACCGAATCCATGTAGGCAGTCGCTATACCCGTGACAAGATTGGTAGCACCCGGACCGGATGTCGCGATGCACACGCCTGTTTTGCCAGTCGCACGCGCATATCCGTCGGCAGCGTGCGCCGCTCCCTGCTCGTGCGAGGTAAGGATATGCCTGAACCTGTGGCTGTTTTTGTATAGCTCGTCATATATATTAAGCACAGCTCCGCCCGGATATCCGAACACCGTGTCCACAGAATGTTCGGCCAGACACTCCATGATGATCTGCGCGCCTGTCAGTTTTATTCCCATCTTTATATTGCCTCCCTCGCCGCGTCAGAATCTGAACGCGCCGCGTGTGTTTTAAGCAGTTTATATTCGATAGCATCTGTCAGAGCCTTGCAGCTCGCCGCGATTATGTCAACCGCGACGCCGACTGTCGTCCAGTAATCGCGGCCGTCGGTCGATTCAATCATAACGCGCACTGTCGCCGCGGTCGCTGCGCGCGAGTCGAGCACGCGCACCTTGTAGTCGGTAAGTCGCACCTCGCCGATTTCCGGATAGAAAACCTCGAGCGCTTTGCGCAATGCGCAGTCGATGGCATTGACCGGGCCGTCGCCCTCCGCAGCGGTGATCTCGTGCCGCTGCCCTACCTTTATCTTAACGGTAGCGTATGCGCGTTTGCCCTCGGATGACGGGCCCTGCTCGTCGGTGACATTCAGCTTCTCCAGCTCGAAGAATTTGGTCTCGCATCCGAGCTTCCGGCGCACCGCCAGCTCAAACGACGGCTCTGCGCCTTCAAACTGATATCCCTCGCACTCCATCTCCTTGACCATCTCGACAATACGCGCCGCCTCCTCCGAGTCCTTTCGGATCTCGGGGAATATCATCCTCACCTTTTCAAGTATTGTACTGCGTCCTGCGACCTCTGACAAGAGGATCTGACGGCTGTTTCCGACAACCGATGGCGGCACATGCTCGAAGGTGCGCGAATTTTTGATTACGCCGTCGACATGCATCCCGCCTTTGTGCGTAAACGCGCCGGTTCCGACATACGGCATCGAGCTGTGTACGCTGACGTTGGCGATCTCCGCAACCTCTCGTACCGTGGGGGCAAGCTTTGCCAGCTCGCTTTCGGGTATGCAGTCGCAGTTCTTTTTAAGCTGCAGGTTGGGGATTACAGCCGAAAGGTTTGCGTTGCCGCAGCGTTCGCCGAAACCGACAAGCGTGCCCTGAACATGAGTCGCTCCGGCACCTACCGCCATAATGCTGTTTGCAACCGCCATCCCTCCGTCGTCGTGGGCGTGAATACCGATGCGGACCGGAAAACGTCCGCAGACGAGCTTTGTTATTTTATACACATCGTCCGGAAACGAGCCGCCGTTTGTATCGCACAGGCAGATGCAGTCGGCGCCGGCGTTATATGCGGCCGCAAGCGTGGCGAGCGCATAGTCGGGATTGTCGCGATAGCCGTCAAAAAAGTGCTCGGCGTCGTATATGACCTCGCGGCCCTGTGCTTTAAGGTACGCGACGGTGTCGCTTATCATCGCCAGGTTCTCCGACAGTGTCGTGTTAAGTATCTCCTTAACGTGGATATCCCACGATTTGCCGAAGACAGTCACGGCGGGAGTATCAGCTGAAAGCAGCGCGCGCAGGTTTTGATCTTCCTCCGGCTTGATATTCTTGCGGCGTGTGCTGCCGAACGCGGTCAGGCGCGCCTTTTTCAGCGTGTTCTGCTTCATCTGCTCGAAAAACTGCATATCCTTGGGGTTGGAGCCGGGATTGCCTGCCTCTATATAGCTCACTCCGAGCCTGTCAAGTATAGCTGCGATGCGCAGCTTATCCTGCAATGAGAATGAAATGCCCTTTGCCTGCGCGCCGTCGCGCAGCGTCGAATCGAGCATGAATATTTTTTTCATATCCGATTGTCTCCCAGTGTTTCTTTGTCGTAGTATATGCAAGTAAAAGAAAATCCCGTCTCATTTACACCCGGTTTAATCCGGAAATGTATACAATGAGACGGGGATGTAATCCTCGCGGTACCACTCATTTTGACTTTTCCCTTACGATCATATATAAAAGGGAAAAATCCTCTCTTTCATAGGGTTCAATCAAACCCCGGGCATGTAACGGTGCCTGCCGGAATACACTTACTGCGCTTCAGTGTCTCTGCTCCGGAGCGATCCGCCAACGACGCCGCCACCGGTTTACACCAACCACCGGCTCTCTGCGGACGGGGATGCCGTCGGCACTTCTCCATCATCGCATTTAAAAAAGGATTCTATGAATTTTTGTTATTAAATAATTATATCGCCGGTTTGTGTCCTGTTATATCTTTTTGTGTTAATTTTATGTGAACTGAATAACCCGCGATTCCACAGCACAAGTATTATGGTGCTTCTGCTTAATCTATATTGACAGTATATGTAACAGCCCTGGTCTTGATATTCGGGTCAGTGTTCACCTGACGAAAAAGGCCGGCAGGCAGCTCCGGCGCAATAATCATATTTTTTATACCTTCACCGCCGGAAAGCCGTGCATGGAAAAACTCGGTTGCAACATCATTTCGTACAGCAGCATAGC
>JAPXNL010000146.1:0-5578 GCA_033808535.1 Clostridia bacterium | reverse complement strand
GGTTTTGCATACTGGCTTGACGGTGCGTTCGTTTGAGCCGTACGCCGTCAGACAAGGTGAGAAACAGTATTATGACAGCAATTTTTCGATTCGGGCGGCGGCTTCGGCGGTGCGCTCGTTTGAGCCGAACGCCGTCAGTCTGAAATAGCCCTCGCCCTCTTTGCCGAAGCCCGCGCCCGGCGTGCCGACAACGTTTGCCTCGTAAAGCAGCTTGTCAAAGAACTCCCATGAGCCCATGCCGCCGGGGCACTGCAGCCATATATACGGCGAGTGCTTGCCGCCGGTGTAGTAGATGCCCAGTCTGTCGAGCGTGTCGGCGATTATCTTCGCATTCTCGCGGTAGTAGTTTATCGCGGCGCGGCACTGGGCGAGCCCCTCGGGCGTGAACACCGCTTCTGCCGCGCGCTGGACGATATACGAAACGCCGTTGAACTTTGTCGACTGGCGTCGCATCCACAGCTTGTTCAGTTTAGCTCCGCCGCGCTCGAGCTCCTCGGGGATGACCGTGTAGCCGCAGCGCGTGCCGGTGAAGCCCGCGGTTTTGGACAGCGAGCAAAGCTCTATGGCGCACTCGCGCGCGCCCTCGATCTCGAAAATGCTGCGCGGCAGCGTCGGGTCGGATACAAACGCCTCGTATGCGGCGTCGAAGATTATCACCGCGCCGTGTTTGTTTGCGTAATCGACCCACTCACCCAGCACCTCGCGCGTCATGACCGCGCCCGTTGGGTTGTTGGGCGAGCAGAGGTAGATAATATCCGCCGCGCCGCCCTCGATGTCGGCGGGTGTCGGCATGAAACCGTTGCCTTTGTTGCCGCGCGCGTATATGATGCGCCTGCCGCCCATTATGTTTGAGTCGACATAGACCGGGTACACGGGGTCGGGCACAAGCACGGTGTTGTCGGCGGAAAACAGGTCGGGCAGGTCGCCCGCGTCGCTCTTCGCGCCGTCGGACACGAAAATATCGCCCGTATTCAGCTTTACTCCATAGGAGGCGTAATAGCCGCGTATCGCCTCGATTAAAAAGTCCCAGCCCTCGTATGGCGGATAGCCGCGGAAGGACTCTGCCCGTCCCATCTCGTCGGCGGCTGCTTTTGCCGCGTCAACGACCGCGGGCGCAAGCGGCAGTGTAACGTCGCCGATGCCGAGCCTGATAACGTCCGCCCCGGGGTGCTCCTCTTTGTATTTTTTAACGCGGTTGGACACCTCCGCGAATAGGTAGTTTTGCGTCATGCGTGCGAAATTTTCGTTGATTTTCATAGCCTTAGTATTCCCTTTTTATGGTTTGATTAGTTGATATTTTTAAATGAATAAATTCGGTCGCGCGGCATATCGCCCGCGCCTATGATTGCCTTATTACAGGCCTTCTTTTTCGTAGCGCTTGTATAAGCCGTTGTTATATTCCACGTTCGGCGGGTAGTTTACGCTTTTTAGTATCGACGGCGTTTTGCCGCGCCCGATGAGCAGCTCGGTGGCGCGGACGATAACCGCCCACATTATGTATGCCGCCGACAGTCCCGACGCGGGCGCGAGTTTAGCCTCCAGCCCCTCGACCTCGAGCATCGCGTCGCCGAACGGCGCGCAGTTGTCGATGTTGACGTCGCCCAGCTCGAACAGGCGCTTGCCGCTCGAGTGCTGCGACTGCATAGTGGACGAGTATTCGTGCGACGACAGGGTGATGACCTTGCAGCCGAACTTTTTGGCCTCGACCGCGAGGTCGACGACGTTGAGCGTTTTGCCCGATACCGAGCCCAAAATAAACACGTCGCCGGGCAGTGCCGACGAGCAGCGCAGCGCCCACGCCGCAAGCCCCTCCTGCGAGGAGTTTATCGCGCTGCGGTCGCGATGGCGCGCATGGCTTTCGACCGACAAGCCGTAGCCAAATTTACGGATGAACACGGGCCCGCCTGCGCGGTTCAAGAGCTCTGAATTGATGAGGTGGCCGGTGTCGTAGATGTATACGTTGCCGCCGGCTGCCACGCTGTCTGCGATGGTGACTGCCGCCGCCTCGATTGCATCGGCCTGTGTGTCGCGGATTTTTTTGTACAACGAGTCTATCGTGGCGAAGTAATCCTGCAGGAGTTGTGACATGATGGTGCTCCTTTTATATTGAGATTTTTTATTTATCTTTCGGTCTGCTCGGTCATAAGCTCCCAGCGCATGCCGAACCGGTCGACCAGCGACACAAAGCAAGAGCTGTATGTGGTGCTTTTCATCGGGTGTATCACTGTGCAGCCGTCGGAGAGGATTCCAAACGCAGCTTTGACTTCGTCGGCGGTGTCGAATGTAACGACCAGCGACATTGTGTAGTTTTGCGCGCCGGACTCGCCCGGCGAGTCGCTCATCATGATGCAACAGCCGCCGATGTACATTTCGCAGTGATAGACCAAATCTTTAGCTTCATCCGCGGCTATGTAGTCAGCGGGGTCTGCGTCTGACCCGCACAGCAGGATTTCCACCCGCGCGCCGAAACGGGGTAAGCAAGTTTATTTTCTGTACTTATTCCAGCCCCGCAAAATAGTACCAAATTTTCATTTTGTGCCGCTTCAATAATTTCTTTTGGCATATTAAAAGGTTTGTAATTTTTGCATATAGCACAATTACAATTCATACAAATTCACCTATCGATTTAAATAACGCACTTCCTAATTTTTTTGATAAAAGCACCCTTTTATTCTACATCACTTGTGTATTATATTCGTTACCGCCGTCGACGTTAGTTTGTTGCAGACGTCATCATATTTAGTACGCTATAGAATCAGAACCTGTATTACAAATACGTTATAAACTCCCTGTACTTCTCCATCACGCGCGCATTATACTCGTCGCCGCCGTCGACGTTGGCGCTCATGAACACCGGCGGCTCAATGCCGCACCTCACAAACAGCGCCGCGGCTTCGGCGCAGATGGCGTTGATTATCGCCGCGCCCGTGACCGTCGAGGTCGGCGACACGCGCCCGGCAAATCCCTCTATCTCAAGCTCGGCGTCGCCTATGCGCGCGTGGTTGTCGATCACATAGTCGCACACCTCGAAAAGCCGCTTGCCGCACGAGTGGCGCGACGTCTCGGCCGACGAATACGCAATGCTCGTTATTGCAATCGTAAACACTCCCGCCTTGCATGCTTCAAGCGCGAGCTGCACCGGCACTCCGTTGCGTCCCGACACCGACGATATGAATAAGAGATCGCCGCGCTTCATGCCCGACGCTTCAAACACTATCGTGCCGTACCGCTCGTCGCGCTCAAGCGCAGATGTAGCAGTTACGGGCCGCACATCGCAGGTCAGCCCCGGCGGCAGGATGGGGTTCATTATCGCCAGTCCCCCGGTTCGGTAAAACGCCTCCTGCGCGAGTATGCCCGCGTGCGTGCAGCCGAACACAAAGCAGCGCCCGCCTTTCAAAACCGTGTCAACGACCTTATGCGCCGCATATTTTATTGCGCCATTCTCCTTGTCGCGCAGCTCGCCGAGCAGTTCGATAAGCCTGTTTATATATTCCCGTGTACAGTCCATTGCAAAACCCTCCGGACAATATACGCAAAATCGCATAAAAGTTACAAAATTTCATAATAATTATACGTTAACACCGGCGCGCTGTCAAGCAAAGCCGAAATTTTGTTATGGCAAATTATTGCAATTTTTGTGATAAATTATTGCAAGTCAAAATACTATGTGCTATAATCCTTATAAATAAATATGAAAGGTCGGTACGACTCTATGACATATGAGATCCTCGGCGATAACCTTCCGGTAGTTGTCTGCAAACTCAACGAGGGCGAAACGATGATATCCGAGCGCGGCTCCATGAGCTGGATGTCACCGAACATGAAGATGGAGACCACCTCCGGCGGAGGTCTCGGCAAAGCGATCGGCAGAATGTTTGCCGGCGAGGCAATGTTCCAGAACCGCTTCACGGCGCAGGGCGGTCCGGGCATGATAGCATTTGCATCCAGCTTCCCCGGCTCGATCCGCGCGCTCGAAATCACGCCCGGCCGCGAGATAATCGCGCAGAAATCGGCGTTTTTGACCGCAGAGTCCGGAGTGACGCTCTCGGTTTACTTCCAGCAGAAAATCGCCGCGGGCTTTTTCGGCGGCGAGGGGTTCATCATGCAGAAGATCTCTGGCAACGGCACGGCGTTTATCGAAATCGACGGCTCCGCGATCGAGTATGACCTCGGTCCCGGCGAGACGATCATCGTCGACACCGGCTATCTTGCCGCAATGGACGCGACCTGCTCGATGGATATCCAGTCGGTCAGCGGCATCAAAAACGCGCTGTTCGGCGGCGAGGGACTCTTTAACACTCGCGTAACCGGTCCGGGGCATGTCATCCTGCAGACCATGCCAATCCCGAACGTCGCGGGCCTGATTTCGCGGTACATAAGCAAAAATTAAGTTTGGGCGGATGAAATTGCCGGCTCCGGCATTATTGCCGGGGCCTTTGTCAGGGTTGACATTTGTCCGTGTGAAAGGTATAATAAATTCAAATTTAATATCATTTGATTTTTGACGAGGTTGCAATGGATTTTGACTTAAAAGCCCTGCGCGAACGGGCGCTGGAAGTAAAAAACGCATCTATACCCCCATCGCACAGCTTTCCTGCGAGGGATGGCGCACCGCAGAGCCGGTGCCGTATGAGCGCCGCACCGAGGGCGAGCATATCACGCCCGCAGTCGGCGAAAAATGGGGCGAGCTGTGGGACTGCGCATGGTTCCACGTCACCGGCAGGGTGCCCGAGTCGGCGGCGGGCAAGCATGTTGTGCTGCTGCTCGACTTTGCGGGCGAGGCGTGCGTGTTCGATGAGACCGGCACTCCGGTGCGCGGGCTGACAAACGTATCGTCGGAGTTTGACAAAAGGCTCGGCGAGCCCGGCAAGCGCGTGCTGCAGTTTGCAAATCCCGCAGCCGGCGGCGAGATCGTCGATTTGTGGATCGAGGCGGGCTGCAACGACCTGTTCGGCCGCTACTGCGACGAGGGAAAGATAGTGCAGCTAGACATCGCCGTCTGCGACGACGAGCTGCGCGACCGCTACTACGACCTTGTCACGGTCGGCATATTTGCTTCCGCTGTGCAGGACGAGACCCGCAAGGAAGAGGCAGCCAATGCGGCTATATCCGCGCTTGAGGCGCTCGAGGCGGGCGACACGGGCCGCGCCGGCGAGATTCTTTCTGCCGAGCTTTCAAAGAAAAACCCCGAGGATGCGCCCGAGATAACCGCAATCGGACATGCTCACATAGACCTGGCGTGGCTCTGGCCGATCCGCGAGACGAAGCGTAAGGGCGGGCGCACGTTTGCGACCGTCAACGAGCTGATGGACCGCTATCCCGACTATGTTTTCGGCGCGAGCCAGCCGCAGCTGCTTCAGTGGGTCAAAGACATGTACCCGGGACTGTACGCCAAGATAAAGCAGCGGCACAAGGAAGGCCGGTTCGAGGTTCAGGGCGGTCTGTGGGTCGAGTGCGACACCAACGTGACCGGCGGCGAGTCGCTTGTGCGCCAGCTGCTTTACGGCAAGCGTTTCTGGCGCGAGGAGTTCGGCTGCGATCAGAAGATGCTGTGGCTGCCCGACGTGTTCGGCTATTC
>JAPXNL010000145.1:0-5670 GCA_033808535.1 Clostridia bacterium | reverse complement strand
TGTGGCGGGGAGGGATAATCCCCGACCCGTTCTTCGGTGAGAATATACTGCTGCTGCAGGAGCTTGAATGCCTGCATGCGTTTTACTGCCGTACATTCAATTATAACAGCGGAGAGCGCGTGTGGCTTGTGTTTGAAGGTCTTGACAACTTCGCCGACGTGTATCTCAACGGAGAACTGATCGGCTCGACAGCAAATGCCCTGATACCGCACGAGTTCGGACCGCTTGAACTGCGTAAGGGAGAAAACGAGCTGGTCTTACATATAAAGCCCGACACAATAGAAGCCCGCAAATATCCGCTGCCGGTAAATGCCTTGGCGATGAAATACAACTGGGACAGCCTTTATGTGCGGAAAGCGCCCTCGGCGTACGGATGGGACATCATGCCGCGCGCGGTGGCTGGCGGGATATGGAAAAGTGTGCACCTTGAGTTGCGGAACGATGAGTACATAGCCGACGTATTCCTGCGGACGCTGGATGTTAACGTATCTTCTGCGACCGCACGGCTTGCCGCCGATTTTAATATTGTATCAAACCGCAACTCGGTGCGCGGTGCTAAAATAGTGCTGCACGGCGTCTGCGGAATCTCGGAATTTCGCGTCGAGCATAATCTGTGGCACACCAGCGGCAGATTTGAGTTCACAGTGACGAACGCTCGATTCTGGATGCCGCGCAACTATGGCGAGCCTAATCTGTATGATGTATGCGCGACTTTGGAGCGTTACGGCGAGACAATATCCGAATACAGATTCAGAACAGGCATACGCACTGTAGCACTCGACCGCACATCGCTGACCGACCGGGCGGGCAATGGCGAGTTCTGTTTCCGCATAAACGGACAGAAGGTATTTTGCATGGGCACAAACTGGGTGCCGGTTGACGCATTCCACTCTCGCGACGAGGAGCGGCTGCCTCAAATACTGCCGATGCTCGACGACCTCGGCTGCAACATCGTGCGCTGCTGGGGCGGCAACGTGTATGAAAGTGACACATTTTTCGATTACTGCGACGAACACGGCATTATGGTCTGGCAGGATTATGCGATGGCGTGCGCCGCGTATCCGCAGGACGAGACTTTCCGCAGAATACTCGAGCCTGAAATCATTTCGGTGGTAAAGCGCCTGCGCGGGCATGCCTGCCTGATTTTATGGGCGGGCGACAACGAATGTGACTATTTCTACGCCGACCCGCAGCAAAACGCGATCACGCGCAAATGGATACCGGATATACTGGCATTGTACGACAACTCGCGCCCGTATCTGCCGTCCAGCCCATACCGCGACGAGGCTGCGGTCGCCGGCGGCAACGTGACGCCGGAGGATCACCTTTGGGGTCCGCGTGACTATTTCAAAGGAGATTACTACCGCAACGCACCTGCCCATTTTGCAAGCGAAACCGGCTATCACGGCTGCCCGTCACCCAAGTCAATTGTTAAATTTATCCCGCAGGATAGCCTTTGGCCTTGGGACAATGACGCATGGCGTGTCCACTCGGCCTCGCCAGAGCGTGCAAAAGACGCTCCGTATGCCTATCGCAACGGACTGATGGCAAATCAGGTGCGCATACTGTTCTGCTTTGAGCCCGACAACCTTGCCGATTTTTCGCGTGCAAGCCAAATTTCACAGGCTGAAGCGAAGAAATACTTCATCGAGCGTTTCCGTATGGGCAAATGGCGGCGCACGGGTATTATATGGTGGAACCTTATCGACGGATGGCCGCAGATTTCCGACGCGATCGTCGATTACTACGGCTGCCGCAAGCTCGCATACCAGTACATAAAACGCTCGCAGCAGCCGGTCTGCCTGATGTTCGGCGAGCCCGAAAACGGCGTTATGATGCTCTGGGGTGTAAACGACACGCAAAGCGATGTGGAGATCGAATACACTGTGACCGAACTTGACGGTGATGTTGTGTATCACTCGGGCAAAGTGATACTGCCCGCCAACTCGAGCATGAAGATATGGGAAATGCAGTATGAATCCGGATCGCAGAAATTTCTGCTAATGAGCTGGCAGGGGGATGCGGAGGGAGTCAATCACCACATGACGGGTATGCCCGGTATTAGTCTCAAGAGATATACCGAGCTGGCGCGGCGTGCCGGATACATATTATAAATTGCTGTATGGAGAAAAAGTCAAACGACTTATCTGTTTTACTTAATATAAACGAAATAGGCGAGCTTGAGCGGCAGACGCTTGACAGACTGAGTTTTTATTCTTCAAAACTCTCAGCTGAGTCGGATCTTTTGCCATACGAGCGCGACGCGCTTCATTCGCAGATTAAGCGAGACACCGTACATATCAAAAAATGGCGGTTCAGAATGCGGCAAACGCTGAACAAGCTGGGCGATCCGATTGATGAAGTCGAATCGACGCTGCGCGAACTGGAGGCGCTTGAGCGCCGCCCTCTGCGCATGCTGAAAGCACTGCCAAACTCGCTCATCGATTACGAGGAACGCAAATCGCGCCACTTCACACAGGGAATAACCTTTTACAAGCTTTTTTGGGTGTTTTTCCTCGGTTGTTTCACTGGTGTTGTGGTAGAAACACTGTGGTGCTTTATACAGTACGGGCGTATCGAAAACCGTGCAGGTTTGGTGTGGGGGCCGTTTAATCCTGTCTATGGGCTGGGCGCGTTTGTGCTGACGCTTGCACTGTATAAATACCGCAACCGCAGCAAGCTGTATTCATTTATCGGCGGCATGCTTGCAGGCAGTGCGGTGGAGTATTTATGCTCGCTTTTGCAGGAAACAATCTTCGGTGCAACCTCGTGGGATTACAGCGCAAATCCATTAAATCTAAACGGCCGAATCTGCCTGCAATATTCGATTATCTGGGGTCTGCTCGGCGTATTGTGGATTAAGTCGCTTTACCCGCGCATGGTACAGCTTATACTTAAAATACCCAACAAGCACGGAAAGGCGCTGACATGGGTGATGTTCGCGTTTATTTGCGTTAACATACTCGTATCTGCCGCGGCGGTATACCGCTGGTCGGAGCGCGATGCGGGCATACCTGCATCAAATGCCATCGAAAGGCTGCTCGACGACCGGTTCAGCGACGAGCGCATGAAGAGCATATATCCAACGCTTGAATTCGGGAAAATAGGGGATTAGGTAACAGCCGGAGACAGTTGCGTCTGCCGGCTGTTTTGCGTCATATTATTGAATGTACTTAACATAGTCGTGTTGTCCGGCATTTTTAGATACGCAGCTTAGCCTTTCCTTCGTGCATGCTTTGCCGGACCCGTTAGTTGGCCAAAACATTTATACCGCCGTCGCTAACATCTCTTTGAAAAAATTTCGCTAAAATTAGAAAATAATTTTATGAACCCTATTGACAATCGCGTGACCGCATGATATAATCACATCATACGATGAATACATTTATCGGACTTCAACTGAGAAAGGGAATATAATGAAGCTTTATATCAAACAAGAGGTATTTTCGTGGGCTGACCGGTTTTATGTATACGATGCGGGCGAAAATGTTTTGTTCTCCGCAGAGGGCGAAATATTTTCATGGGGCAAAAAGCTGCATGTCTACGACGCACAGGGCGCTGAAACTGCATTTATCGAGCAGCTGCTGCTAACCTTCATGCCGCGCTATAACATATACATACGCGATGCAGATGTCGCGCAGATCAAACGGGAGTTTACACTTTTCAGCCATTTATATACCGTAGAGGGGCCGGGCTGGAGAGTCGAAGGTGACTTTTTGGCCCACGACTACACCATAACCTGCGCTGGCCGCGTGGTCGCCGTAATGCACAAAGAGTGGCTGACATGGGGAGACTGCTACGAGCTCGATGTTTACAGTGACAGAGATGTCGTGATGGCACTTTGCGTCATGCTGGTGATCGACTGTATAATGGCGCAGTCGAAATAAGAAATTGCGGCGAAAACATAATGCTGCCCACCTTTTGCAATACAGACTAAATAGGATTAACAATTCAACATGGGAGAAACCAGCCGCTACGCGCTACTGACAATACACAGGCTGGGAAGTGCTAACAGGCGAATAATGTATAATGGGGATTGTTTTACTTTTTGAAATATTACCGATATTATTGATTGTATTAGTAATGGCGATGTTTATTTCTTTTGTTTGGCAGGAATATCGCAGTGGCGTAAAAAATAATAATTCGCCGCGAATTTCTGTACCGCCCAGAGTTGGTTCAAAACGTATAAGACATAATCATGCTGTGTACTCAGGCACATACCGTTTCCCGTCATCAACACACTATTATGCTACATTTGAATTTGATTCGGGTGAGAGGCAGGAGTTTTCCATACCGGTTTTTGAATTCCGCCAAATCGGGGAAGGTGACGAGGGAACACTGACGTATCAGGGTACGCGCTTTTTGAGCTTTGACCATAAAATAAACTGACAGGGGTAAATAAAATGAGCTGTCTTGGCAATGTAATCTGGTTTTTATTAAGCGGGTTTTTTCTGGGTCTCGGATGGGCGTTTGCCGGCATACTGTGCTGTATCACAATTGTTGGTATACCGCTCGGAATTCAATGCTTCAAATTTGCTGAGCTGAGTTTTTTCCCGTTCGGCCGCGAGATTGAGTACGGCGGCGGACCGGTGTCGCTTTTGGCGAACATTCTCTGGCTGATATTCCTTGGCATACCGCTCGCCATTGAAGCTGCCACGCTTGGTTTGGTGTTCTGCATCACAATTATAGGCATACCGTTCGGGCTGCAGTGCTTCAAGCTGGCAAAGCTGGCGCTTATGCCGTTCGGCGCGAGAGTAGTCTGATAAAACTGATAAAACTGAGAAAACCCGGGTAAACCGCGAAGGTTTCCCGGGTTTTGTGTGTCCGTATACGATTCTAAAATAAATCCCGCTATAAGAGATATAGCTCCGGGCGGGATTTATTTGATTTAATAATTATTATTTTTCCTCTAACCAGGTTTCGATTGTCTTCTCCATCGTCTTGACGGCAGCAGATTCCGCTTTGGTATATTTGGAGACGAAATCGCCCTTGCCGCTGGTCAGAACGCCGCGGAAGTGCTGGAACAGGTTGCCCCATCCGTATATGTACCCGATGTCGTAGTTGCGGGTGTCGAGAATAATGTCGAGCATTGCGGAAGACTCTTCGTCGCGCATGAACTTGCCTTCAAGGCAGACGTCGTAATAAGCTTTCTGCAGCGTATATTTGGATTTTGCCGCCATAGCCTCGAGCAGGATACCGGTGTTGTCCAGTTCAATATTGGTGACCGGAATGCTCATCATCGCAGCGGTTACATTAATGTAGTGGTTATATGTTTTCTGTGTTTCATCGAGTTTCGGGAAGGGGAGGACGCCGAAGTCAATCTCCATGGCGCGCAGGCGGATTATGCACTGCATAACTTCACCGTAGAACAGCGAACGCCCGCTTTCAAACACCGGCTGCATTTGCTTGACCGGGTCAAGACCCTGAACTGAACCGTTTACAACGAGGTCTTTGTTTCCGATCAGCTCGTATGCCTGTTCGAGCACCTTCAGCACACGGTTGTTCATCATCGTTATCGACGGCATATCCTGCTCGTCTTTTGTAACAATGTTGCATCCCGAGCCGAAGAAGAAGCCCTCGCAGGACGATTCGTGGGTAGTAAAACCGTACATGTCGACGTCGTGCTTCATTTTGCCGTCGCCGTCGAGATCCTTTGCGGCGACCTTTGCC
>JAPXNL010000144.1:0-5684 GCA_033808535.1 Clostridia bacterium | reverse complement strand
AGCACAGACGGTGTCGGCGCACATTGTGGCGTACGACGGGCCGATCGCCACACGTTCGGCGGTACAGTAGTTATCGCCGTCGTGATAGGCGCAGTTTACAACATCGCAGGTGATGCCGCGGATATGCTTCGGCGGTTTTCTGTCAGGTCGTTCCTGCATATCGTAATACTCGTCGAAAATACCCATAAAAGCTGTTACCTCATTTCTATATAATTAATTCAAGTCTTTTTATTATTTGGATTGTAAAGATTGCACTATTATTGTGCACGTGCGGCACTTAAAATATTCACACAGTAAAAATACGGGCTTAAAGCTAAATTTTGCGTGATACTTCATTTTCGGCGAAAGGGGACGTTTTAACCCGTGCCTATATATGCTCTGGCTGACACGCACCTTTCGCTGTCGGTCAACAAACCTATGGACGTGTTCGGCAGCCGCTGGGAGGGCTACATGACAAAGCTCGACAACGGCTGGCACGACACGGTGACAGACGACGACACCGTAATAATACCAGGCGATATATCGTGGGCAATGAACCTGGAAGAAGCGAAAGACGACCTTTGGTATCTCGACGACCTTCCGGGCAAAAAGATTATCTCGCGCGGCAACCACGACTACTGGTGGGATACAGTTAAAAAACTCACGGATTTTTTTGCAAAAAACGAGATAAGGACTATCAACCTGCTGCACAACAACGCATATATTGTGGAGGACACGCTTATAACAGGCACGCGCGGCTGGTATCCGGACAGTAAAAATGCGCCTGCCGACGCTGACTATTCAAAGATTGTCGCGCGTGAGGCAGGCAGGCTGACGCTCAGCATAGAAGCTGGACTGAAGCTGCTCTCCGCCGTGCCGGCGGAGACTGCCGGCAGGATTAAAAGGTATACGTTCATGCACTTTCCTCCCGTTTACCGCGACTATGTGTGCCGGGAGATCGTGGAGATCCTGCAGCGCTATGAAATCGAACGCTGCTATTATGGCCATATTCACGGCGTGTACGACATACCGCCTGTCCGGGTGTTCGAGGGCATAGAGTTTATACCCATAGCAGCCGATTACCTTGATTTTGTTCCTTTGCGCGTTATCTGACAGTACGGTTAAATACAGGAAATAATATAATAACGTATTATTTACTGTTTTGTAATTGACACAATGTATCAAAACGGTTACAATATAATGATGCTACCCCTAAAGACATAACCTGACCCAAGGAGTACAAAGACATGAGTCTGAAGAATACGACCACGCCGGAAAAAAACGTGGTTGAACTTGAAATCTCGATAGACCGCGAAACATTTGAAGCCGCGGTTACGGAAGCTTTTAAGAAAAAGGCTCCGAAAATCAATGTTCCGGGTTTCCGCCGCGGCAAGGCTCCGCGCGGAATTATCGAAAAAATGTACGGCAAGGGCGTGTTCTATGAGGACGCACTGGAAACTGTCGTACCCGTGGCGTACAGAGAGGCACTGGCCGAATCGGGTGCGCAGGCTGTCAGCCGCCCCGAATATAATGTTACCGAGATCGGTGACGACGGCGTGGTGTTTACAGCAAGGTTTTTCGTTAAACCTGAAGTCAGCGTTTCCGATTACAAGGGAATCGAAGCCGACAGGCTGATTGTACCTGTCACCGACGAAATGGTGGACGGCGAGATCAACCGCGTCCGTAACCGCAACGGCCGCGAGATTGAGGTAACCGACCGCCCCGCAGCCGACGGCGACACGGTTGACATCGACTACAGCGGTACGCTCAAGGGCGAGGACAACCCCTTTGAGGGCGGCACCTCCGAGCATTACAGGCTGAAACTCGGTTCAGGTTCGTTTATTCCCGGTTTTGAGTCGCAGATAGTCGAGCACAATGCCGGCGACGAGTTTGACGTCGAGGTTTCATTCCCGGAGGACTACCACGCAAAAGAACTTGCGGGCAAACCTGCGGTGTTTAAAGTTAAGCTCAACAGCATAAAATTTACTGAGCTGCCCGAGCTTGACGATGAGTTTGCCAAAGATGTATCAGATTTTGATACCTTTGCTGAATACAAAGCCGATGTCAGGGCTAAACTTGAAAAGGCGCACGAAAACGCAGCCGAAATGGGCTTGAATGAAAGACTGTCGGATGCGCTTATTGCGAGGACGGAGGTTGATATCCCCGTCTGCATGATAGACGACGAGATCGAGGAAGGTGTGCGCCAGTACGAGAACCGCCTGCGTTCGCAGGGTCTCTCGCTTGACATGTACCTGAAATATACCGGCATGACGCTGGAGAAGCTGCGCGAGGATTTCCGCCCGCGTGCCGAACGTCAGGTTAAGCTGCGATTGGCACTCGAGAAGATTGCGCAGCTTGAGAATATTGCCGTAAGCGAAGAAGAGATCGAGGCGGAGTTTGCCGACATCGCCAAGACCTACAACATCGGCATTGACGAGGTCAAGAGAAGCGTCGACCGCGGCTTAATCGAAAGCGATCTGAAGCTGCGCGCCGCCATGAAGCTGGTGCGCGACAACGCGGTGGTGACAGACAAGATCGACGACCCGGCAAACCACACCAACGATCACGACCACGATCATGACCACGATCATGACCACGATCATGACCACGATCATGACCATGACCATGACCACGATCATGACCATGACCATGACCACGGCGACGACTGCGGCTGCGACGACTGCTCGCATGACGACGAAAACGCCTCTGCAGACAACGAATAAAATTCCGCTCACTTAAATATACATCGCATAAAGCGGGCGGTATCGGTTCATACCATAACGGAAGAGAGGTAAGAAATATGCCACTTGTTCCAACCGTAATTGAAACTACCAACCGGGGAGAGCGCGCGTATGACATATATTCGCGGCTGCTCAACGACCGGATCGTGTTTCTTGCTGACGAGGTCAATGATACCACCGCATCGCTGGTGGTGGCACAGCTTTTGTTCCTCGAGCAGCAAGATCCGGACAAAGACATCAGTCTGTATATAAACAGCCCCGGCGGATCTGTCACAGCCGGTCTCGCGATTTACGATACGATGAACTTTATAAAGTGCGACGTTTCCACAATTTGTGTCGGTATGGCGGCAAGCATGGGCGCGTTCCTGCTTTCGTCCGGTGCAAAGGGCAAGCGTTTTGCGCTGCCTCACAGCGAAATTCTGATCCACCAGCCGCTGGGCGGAATGAAAGGTCAGGCGTCGGACATTAAAATCCACGCGGATCATATGCTGAGAACGCGTGATAAACTCAACGAGATTCTTGCTAAAAATACGGGCAAGCCGATTGAGATAATCGAACGCGACACCGACCGCGACAATTTTATGACCGCGGAAGAGGCGCTCGCATACGGCTTGATTGATAAAATTTTAGTAAAGAGAGCATAACCGAAATGCCAACATCCAACCGCGGAGGAACGCGCGGGTCGGGCGGATCAGGGCAGCTGCAGTGCGATTTCTGCGGGCGCAGCGAATCGCAGGTAACATTCCTGATACCTTCGATCACCGGACTCTATATATGCAATAACTGTCTTGACGCCTGCAACCAGATTGTCAGCGAGTACAATCATATGGGCAGCAGCCGTTCGGATAAAAAGCTCGGGCTGTCGCTCGAAACGCTGCCGAAGCCTGTGGAGCTTAAAGCCACGCTCGACGAGTATGTGATCGGACAGGACGCCGCTAAAAAAGCGCTTTCTGTTGCAGTATACAACCACTATAAGCGGATTTTGCAGCTGCCGCCTCCGACAGGGCGAGCCTTGAAGGATCATAAAAAATCCGACAGCGTCGAGATTCAGAAAAGCAACGTGCTGCTGATTGGCCCGACCGGTGTAGGCAAGACTTTTCTTGCCCAAACGCTGGCAAAAACGCTTAAGGTGCCTTTCGCCATCGCGGACGCGACCACACTGACCGAAGCCGGTTACGTGGGCGAGGACGTTGAAAATATCCTGCTCCGGCTGATACAGGCTGCGGATTTTGATATCGAGCTCGCAGAGCGGGGGATAATTTATATCGACGAGATTGATAAGATTTCGCGTAAAAGCGAGAACCGCTCTATAACCCGCGACGTGTCGGGAGAGGGCGTTCAGCAGGCGCTGCTGAAAATCCTTGAGGGCACGATATCAAACGTGCCTCCGCAGGGAGGGCGCAAGCATCCGAACCAGGATTTTATCCAGATCAACACAGAAAACATCCTGTTCATATGCGGCGGAGCGTTTGATAATCTTGAGGAGATAATCGCAAAACGCAAGGGCAACCAGCTCATAGGATTTAACAGCGAGCTGAAAAATAAAGAGGAACGCCGGAAGCAGAACCTGCTGCGCGATGTTACACCGCACGATATAATCAAGTACGGGCTGATACCCGAGCTTGTCGGACGTCTGCCGGTCATTGTCGCGCTTGACAGCCTTGACCGCGCGGCACTGATAAATATACTCACAGAGCCGAAGAACTCGATTGTTAAGCAGTACAAAAAACTGTTTGCTATGGACAATGTCGAGCTCGAGTTCACCAAAGAAGCGCTTGAGAGGATCGCGGACCTTGCCATTGAGCGTAATACAGGCGCACGCGGACTGCGGGCTATAATGGAGAGCATAATGCTCGACGTTATGTACGATGTGCCGTCGCGTCCTGAAATCGAGCGCGTGGTAATTACAACCGGAGTGGTGGATAAAACCGAGGAGCCGGAGATTGTGCTGCGCGCCAAGGAAGAAGCAGTGTAGCAGATAGTAGTATAATATTGTAAATATTGATTTTAGTTGCTGCTAAATAGAATAAAGCGGTATACCTTTGGGCGTACCGCTTTTTTTGTGTAGTTGCTTTCGATTGTTTGATGATCCTATTTATTCGATTGCGGCAATGCCTATTTACCGGTAAATACTGTTAATACACTGCACACCTAGTTGCTGTTATGTTACTTTCTTTACTTGTGTAAAGAAGGTAACCGACATCATTCTACAATGACGGCAGAAAGCACACTTAAGGTCCGCCGTAAGGCAAAGCCTATGGCTTTGCTTTTAGAATCACGCTTGAGGGGAGGACCCTTCCGGCCACCCTTCCGACGGGGGAAGTATCCACCGCGCCCCCTCTTGGCGCAAATTTGTGCGTCCGCCGGACGCCCTAATGACGTCCCGGCGGTGTCGCTAACGGCTTTTATATATCAGCCGGTGCTGCCATCGTTTGATTACTCAAAGATTTGTGTAAAGTGTATTAATCCGGCACTGCAAAACGTAAGCCGCCCGAGGGGATAGGGTCCCGGAGGGCGGCGCAGATTGTGAATAGTAAAAATTCAGCGGTACAACCGATAACCTAGTTATAGAATATTTAGTATAGAGGTTTTTGAGGGGTGTGGGGGACTTTTTTCAAAAAGTCCCCCACAAAAATCGCATCCCCCTGCGGCCACTTCAAGGCATGCGATTTATCACTGCCAGTACTTGCGGTCGAGCGAGCGGAGCTGCACGGCTTCGGCGACGTGGTGTGCGCCGATGGCATCGGCGCCGTCGAGGTCGGCTATCGTACGTGCCACGCGCAGTATGCGGTCATACCCGCGAGCGGACAGGCCCATATTGTCAAACGCAGCGCGCAGTATAGCAGAGGCGGAGTCGTCGAGCTCACAGTACCTGCGTATATCCGTCGGTGACAGCTCGGCATTGCAGCGCGCTTTCACACGATCGCGCCGGTACCGCTCGAGAGCCATCGCACGCGCGCGGTT
>JAPXNL010000143.1:1689-5707 GCA_033808535.1 Clostridia bacterium | reverse complement strand
GGAGAGCCCCTCCGGCCTCCCCCGACGGGGGAAGTATCCCCCGCACCCCCTCTGGGTGCAAGACCATGCGTCCGCCGGACACCGCCAGTGGTGTCCGGCGGTGTCGCTGACGGTGAGAGTATCTACCTTTTAAAAGAGTTCAGCGTACAGCCTATAACATTTGAAAAACGCAGCCGCCGGTTTGGGTAAGGGACCCAAATACGGCGGCGCAGGGATTGCTTTGTATTAAGTTAGTAAGATAACTGTTAAATAGGTTATAGAAATATTTGTTCAGAGGTTTTTGAGGTGTGAGGGACTTTTTCCAAAAAGTCCCTCACAATCGCATCTCCATTCACGAAAAAATTGTGCTTACTCCATCTTTTCGAACATCTTAAGCAAAGTCTTGACACGTGCCTCGGCGCTCTTGACTGTTTTGGCGTAATACGAGGCGTAGTCGCTGCTCTTTCCGAGTATCAGCGTGTAGAGCGACTGCTGCAGACCCTGCCAGTTCTCAAAACACCACGAGAACGAGGGGCGAGTTGTGCGGTTGATAATCTCAATCATCTGCACCGACTCGTCGTCCTGCGCGTATTTAACCTTAAGCGCTATCTCGTAATACGCGGGGAATATCTGCTTATAGCCTTCCGCGGACAGCGCCTCGATCATCAGACCCGTGACATCGAGCTGCTCGTCGCTCTGCGTGTTCGGCACAAAGAACGGATAGTCCATGAATGTGCTTATGTAGTCTGCCTGCTTCTCGTCGTATTTCGGCACCGGCAGAATGCCGTAGTTGAGCTTCTCCACGAACCGGTAGCTGTTAACCGAATCCGCAACCATGCTGTAGATCATCATCAGCTGCTGATTTTCAAACATCTCGTTTTCGGTCACGTTATTCTGCATCGACGAGCGCCCGCCGGCCGTGTTGAACAGCCAGTCGTACATCTTCTCGACCAGCGAGGTGATCTTCGTCTGATCCTCGTTGACTTTCAGGATATCAGTGTCGTCCTTCATAGTTGTCTGGATGCCCATCGAGTCGAGCCAGCCGTAGCAGTTGGGGAGAATAGAGAATCCGTAGATGTCATTGTCATCGCGCGTGCTGTCGCCGTTGACGTCAACGTACACATCGCGCGTGAGCGAGATCAGCTTGTCGAGCGTCCAGGTCCCGTCAAGCACTGTTTGATACGGGTATTCGAGCGTGAAGTCGTCCATTATGTCCTTGTTGAAATAGACGGACCATGTGCGGCTGAGCTGCAGCACCGACATGTCTGACGAGATCATATAAACCTGTCCGAGCACGGTTATCGCTTCCATGTCGTGCCACCACGGCTTGTCGAAATTGAGGTGGTTGATCTTGTAAAGATTAACAAAGGTTCCGTTCAGCGAGAGGTTGCTGCCCAGCACGTCGTGGCAGGTAACAAGCGAATATGACGAGTCGCCTGCCGCGACCAGGCGCTGGATAGCGGCGGGCTGTCCGGCGTCGTCGTTGCCCGAATAATCGACGACAAGATCGACGTTAAAACGCTCCTCAACAGTGCGGTTGGCGTAGTAGATGGCGTCGTTTACAACTTCGCCGTCCTCAGCGTCAGTGTAAAAATAGCCTTTGACATGCACTTCCTGAGAATAGACCCGCCACTGCAGCCCCTCCAGATCGGTCGCAGGCAGATCGTCGGACACCGCCTTGCGCTCGGCAAGCGGATCGCTTTCATCTGTAACTGCATCTGTAATGGCTGCCGTTGCATCTTCGTTTCCGTCGGTTTTAGCGCAGCTGAAAAGCATGGGTAAAAGCAGCGCCAGAATAAGTACCCAGCTGGCAATGTGTTTAATCATACTAACCTCCTGTATTTTCACCGGCAGCCACCGCAGGCTTGACACAGTATCACACAGATGTTATAATAACGCGGTATGCGCAATTATCGTGTGGCTGCATAGCCGATTGGTATAATAACAATGTATCACTATTCTGTGAACGCGTAATGAACATTTGAAAATTCGTGGATTTGTATGTTTTAATTGCTCGGTAATTGTAGCATATACACAATAAAACCGGGGCGTTTTGCTGGATTGAGATGATTTACTATAACGAAGAATTTGAACCGGGCAAAGTAACCGTCACAGGGCTGACGGATTTTGATATAACAAAAATTTTCGACTGCGGCCAGTGTTTCCGGTTCGACCCCGACGCAGAGGGCGGGATTTCGGGCATAGCGTTCGGCAGGCGCATCAGGCTGGAGCAGCCGCGCGCCGACACGCTCGTGATATACGGCGCCGACCGCGGCGATTACGAGCGGATCTGGAGGCGCTATCTTGCGCTTGACGAAAACTACGGCGCGGTCAAGGCGGACATAGCCGCGCGGTTTGCGCCGTTTGACAAAACCGGCGTGATTTTGGCGGCGCTGGAGCGCGGCGGCGGCATCCGCATACTGCGGCAGGACCCGTGGGAGGCGCTGTGCTCGTTCATCGTGTCGCAAAACAACAACATACCGCGAATTAAAAAGATAATCGCCGCGCTGTCGGATGCGTACGGCGAAAAGCTGGAGTATAAAACGCCCGGCGGAGGCAGTGTTACATACAGCGCGTTCCCTACCGCCGAAGCGCTTGCCCGCGCGGGCGAGGACGCGATTTACAGGCTGCGCACCGGGTTCCGCGCCAAATACATATATGACGCGGCGCGGCGTGTCGCTGAAGGCAGTACGGACCTTGACGCGATAGCTAAGCTGCCGACAGTTGAAGCGGCGGCTGAGCTGATGAAGATCAAAGGCGTGGGAATAAAGGTGGCAAGCTGCGCGCTGCTGTTCGGGTTCGGGCGCACGGAAGCGTTCCCCGTCGATGTATGGGTGAAGCGCGTGCTTGACAAGTACTATCCGGACGGGATCGACATCTCCGCGCTGGGCGATTACGCCGGCATCGCGCAGCAGTATTTGTTTTACTACGAGCGGTATGTGACAGGGTCGTGCCCGAAGTATCCGAAAGGGTATGAGTATGGGGTGGAGTGATGGGGCAAGGTTTTTGCATCAACACATATGCCTAATGCGGTTCACACCGCAAAGTGTGTTTATGGGGCTTTCTTTACTTGTTAAGGTTTCATCGAGGTTATACTATTTATTAAACAATCCTAACGTGTAAAAATTATAAATTAATGAATAATAAAGCCGCTGATTTGCAGAAAAACCCAATCAGCGGCTCAAATCAACGGTTACAATTACAATCGCGAAATAAAAACTCAAGCCGCCGCTCGGGATAATAGGACCAACGTCATTCGCAAGCGAATGACGTTGTAAGGCGGCGCAAATTTTGCAAAGTATTATATTTGAAGTACCAGCGATAAACAGGTTAAAAGAAAATTCCAGTACAGAAGTTTTTGAAGGGTGTGGGGGACTTTTTGCAAAAAGTCCCCCACAAAATCGTTCCCCCTGTGGTTACTTAAGATTAGCGTACACTTTCAAGTATTACACTACGTCGTCGTCGTTGATGACATCGCCGCACTCGGGGCAGAATTTCGGCGGTTTGGCGGGGTTTTCAGGCTCCCAGCCGCACTTGTCGCATTTGTAGGCTTTGGCGTCGTCCGGCTTTTTCGCGCCGCACTCGGTGCAGAACTTGCCCTTGTTCTGCGTGCCGCAGTCGGGGCACTTCCAGCCGTCGGCGGGTTTCGGCTTGCCGCATTCGGGGCAGAACTTCGCGGCAGGCTTATTCTTCGCGCCGCATTCGCAGGTCCAGCCGTCATCGGCAGACTCGCCGCTCTGCTTTTTAGCGCGCTCCGCGCCTATCGTGTAGAGCGTCTGCGGGTTAGCGCCGCCCGCCTGGGTTGCCATGCCCATACCCATAAACCCGGTCAGCGCGCCGCCCGGATTTTTCGCCGCATCGCGCATTGCGTCAGCCTGAGCACCGATAAGCGTCGCGGCGCCCATCGTCGGGTCGCGCATCACGGCGCTCTTCTGGAGCTGCTTGATCATCTCCTCGTCTTCCTGTGACGCCGTGATCGAGTTCATGCCGAACGACACTATTTTGATGCCGCGCAGATTCGTCCACTTCTCGCTGAGGA
>JAPXNL010000143.1:0-1679 GCA_033808535.1 Clostridia bacterium | reverse complement strand
GAGGATATCGTTGAGCGCCTGTGACAGCTCCATCGTGTGCCCGGGTATCGCCGAGTAGCGGATCCCCATCTCCGACAGCCGCGCAAATGCCGGCTGCAGCGCGGTCAAAAGCTCCGAGCGCAGCTGCGACTCGATCGCCGCACGCCTGAACTCGTCGTCCACGTTGCCGCTGACGTTGGTGTAGAAGAGTATAGGATCGATAATTTTTATCGAATACTCGCCGTTGCAGCGCAGCCCGATATCCACATCCAGCCCGATATTGCGGTCCACTATCCGGAAAGGCACGGGGCTGGCGGTCCCGTACTTGTTGCCGGGTATCTCCTTGGTATTGACATAATAAACGCGCTGATCCTTGCCTGTATCGCCGCCGAACGTGAAGCGCCGCCCGATCTGCCTGAACGTAGCCATGACGCTCTCGCCCAGGTTGCCGGTGAAAATGCTCGGCTCGGTCGACTTGTCGTAAATATATTCGCCCGGCTCGGCGCTGAGGTCGACGATCTTGCCCTGCTCGACGATGATCATGCACTGACCGTCGGCGACGGCGACCACCGACCCGTTGGAAATTATATTATCGCTGGCTTTTGTATTTGAACTGCGGCCGGAGGTGCGCTTGTATCCTTTTGATACAAGAACGTCAGCCGGCAGAGATTCGCAGTAGAAAAACTCCTTCCAAGCATCGGCAAGCGCTCCGCCCGCCGCACCCAGCGCCGCTTTGATAAGTCCCATGATATAAACCTCCGCCGATAAATGAATTATTTATCCGATTATATCAAACGCACAGCCCGAAATCAATATTATTTTGTTTCATCCGATGCAATATTTGTAAATTTTTTATACCCGTTGACACGACCCGACATGTTTTATATAATAAATCCCATGCGCGACGGGGCTTCCGCGCGCTAGTAGCAACTTACACTGGAGACGATTTACATATGCAATCGCAGGATTGGCAGTCGCGACAGACCGCGCTTGTGGGGGCGGACGCTATGGCGCGGCTCGCGCGCTCGCGCGTGCTGGTTTTCGGCGCGGGCGGCGTGGGCGGTTACATAGTCGAGGCGCTTGCCCGCGGCGGAGTGGGCGCGATAGCGGTGGCCGACGGCGACGTGTTCGCGCCGTCGAACCTCAACCGGCAGGTGATAGCGACGCGCGACACGCTCGGTCTGCCCAAAGCAACGACATCGGTACAGCGCATCGCCGCGATCAACCCTGCATGCGAGGCTGTGGCGTTCGACACGTTCGTCACCGCTGAAAACGTTGGCGGGCTGCTCGACGCTATCCGGCCCGACTATGTCGCCGACGCGATTGACACCGTAACCTCCAAGCTCGCCATTATCGCGGCGGCGAAGGAGCGCGGCATTCCCGTCATATCCTGCATGGGGACGGGTAACAAGCTCGACCCCTCGCGGTTCAGGATTACCGATATATCACAGTCATCGTTCTGCCCGCTTGCGAAGGTGATGCGCAAAAAGCTGCGCGAGCTCGGCATTACGGGCGTCGACGCGCTGTGGAGCGACGAGGAGCCGCGCAAGCCGTCAGGGCTGGAGAGTGAGAACGCGCACGGCAGGCATGTCCCGGCGTCG
Source organism: Clostridia bacterium (assembly GCA_033808535.1). Lineage (GTDB taxonomy): Bacteria > Bacillota > Clostridia > Oscillospirales > CAG-272 > DTU078. The sequence continues at coordinate 99 of JAPXNL010000143.1, read as the reverse complement.
ATATCGTATGTCCCGCCCGTCGCCGGTCTGATGATCGCCGGGCATATATTGCGCAAACTCGGCGGGTTTTGAATATGGAATGTGATTGTGGGGGGGGGG
>JAPXNL010000142.1:2500-5816 GCA_033808535.1 Clostridia bacterium | reverse complement strand
ATTTGCGACCACGAAAGTGTCTTAACTGGGAAACTCCTTTAGAAGTCTTTTTTGATCAAAAATTGCACTTGACTTGACAATCGAGCCGAACAAAGAAAGCAACATAAAAATAAACTCTAATATATGTATTGCATTCAATAAAGCGGTGCGCACTGCTGATTGCTTATTTAATATACTCAAAATAAGCATCGAAAATTAGAAGATATCAGTATCACTCTAACTTCTATGAAAATCGGGCGAAGTGCATTCGCCCGATCAAATTATGTCAGCCCGAGTCCGGTTTTCTCGCAGTATTCTTCAAGGCACAGCCCCGACTCGTAGATTTTAAACGCGTGATAGCGCCCGACAAAGCGGAAATGCCACGGCTCGAACGAAATGCCGGTGATGTCGGTTTTGTCGAGCGGATAGCGCACTATAAAGCCGAACTTCCACGAATTTTCCTTCAGCCACTTTGCCTCAAACGTATCCTCGAACTGGACGTCGGCCGAGATAAGCGTATGGATGTCGGCGGCAAGCCCCGACTGGTGCTCGCTCTGGCCCGGCAGCGCGACGATGGTCGCAGCCTTTTTGCGCGCCTCCTCCTCGCCGAGGTAAGCATAAACGCTCACGCGGTAGTCGAAGAGAAATGTCTGGTAATCGTACGACCGATAGCAGCTTGTCACGGTCAGTGTCGTGGAGCAGCCCTCCGCATATGCTTCTTTCAGCATTGCCTCCAGCGCCTTCGCTGCATACAGCCGCAGATACGGCGTCTCCACGCCGTCGCGCACATACGGCACGCTCGTCAGGTCGTCCGGCTTGTAGTCTTTATCGATCGGGTGCGTCTGGTTTATCAGCTTTATGTATGCGTCCCGGTCGGAGGGGTTCATGTACTGTTCGTACTCGGAGAGGTCGAGCTTGAATGTCAGGTTGTTTATGGCTGACAGAACATAGTCTTCCTCGTCCACGACCCCCATCGCGGTCGACGAGGGCGCCGGTGACGCCGTGCGGGGCGCTTCGGTCAGCATTGTCAGGTTGCCGCCGCCGATATTCACGCGCATAAACAGCGCCAACAGCAGCACCGATACGCCGAGCAGTATCAGGTATGTTACAAGGAAGAGTATGTATCGCGCGACATATACCGAAACCGGTGTGTGATAGCTTGCGACCGGCCGGGCGCCGCGCGGAGCCGCTTTGTGTATGCCGGCGCTTGTATTTTGCGCAGGCTGCTTTGTGACGGTTGTGTTTGATAGCCTGTTGTGATAACCGTTATTCACCTTTGAAATCATCCGATATCATGAAAATATTATTTTGAATCGCCACGAGATTGACTGTCCCGCCTCAACGGTGCATCCGCCTTTGAAATAGAAGTTGTTTGCGGCAAACAGCCCGTAGTCGCGCACATGCCATGCTGTCGGCCATTCGGGGTTGGATGGGTCGTCTATAACCTTGATCGAGACCTGTTTGCCGCCCAGCGTGCCCGAATATTTGCACCATGCGGAGACTTTGCCCCAGCATTCGCGCTCGCCGATAAGCCCCTCGGCGTTCTCGATTTTGCCGCCGCGGTCGGCGCGTAGGCTGTCCGAGACCCGTATGGCAAACGGGCCGGCTTCCTTTGTCGGACCCAGTATAACCTTGCCGTAGGAGGCGGTAAATGTAATCGTATGCTCCAACACCGCCGCACCGCACTCGTCGACGAAAGTGAAGCTGCGGCGCTCGTCGAGATAGGGCACTCCGCTCTGCGAGCGCCAGAGGTTGAGCGCCGTGAAGCGCTCGCGCCCGAGTTCCTCGAAGCGCACATGCTCCGCTATGCCGCAGTCGACCGGCTCGTTCCAGAAGTCGAGCACGGGATGGCCTTCGAGCTCCACCTCGCCGTGGCCGACGAAAACCGAGCGCTGGTGCGGATGTTCGGGGTTAGAATCGTCGGCGCGGGTGTACGACTCGCCGTCCGGCGTCAGCACCTGTCCGAGAAAAGGTTTTAAAAACCCTTTGTAGACATAACGCGCGAACAGCGCGCCCCGACGGTAGATCTCAAGGTTTGTGCCCGTGTCTTTTATGTTGAACATCGTATGTACCGCGCGCATGTCAGACAAAACGCAGAGCGCCGTCCGGCAGCGCTTTCCTTTCGTTTATTATAGACGGTCACATCAGATATAACAGTATCATAAAAAACTGCAGTATGCTGCCCGCAAGCACGAACAGGTGGAACACAGAGTGCATATACCGCACCTTTTTCCCCAGCCCGTACAGCGCCGCGCCTATCGTATATGCGACGCCGCCGCCAAGCAATAGCATCATCGGAGCTGTCCCCAGCGTCCCGAACATCGGGCCGAACGCGACTATAATGCACCAGCCCATGCCGAGATAGCATATCATCGAAAACGCGCGATACTTTTTCAGATCAATGGCGTTGAGCGCCACGCCAAGCGCCGCCATCGCCCACACGACGCCGAAAATCGTCCAGCCGAGCGCCTCGTTTATCGGGCGCACCGCACACAGCGTGATAGGCGTGTAGGTTCCGGCAATCAAGAAGAATATAGAACAGTGGTCGATGACCTGAAAAACCTTTTTTGCGACGGTGGTTTTCTTCGGCGACAGGCCGTGGTAGATGCTCGACATCGTGTAAAGCATTATCATCGTCGCGCCGTATATCGCGCCGGACACCACGCCCCACACATTGCCGTGCATTGCTGCGAACCCCACGCACAGCGTAAGCGCCGTAATTGCGAATGCTCCGCCCACGATGTGCGAGGTCATGTTGAAAATTTCTTCGCCTTTTGTATAGTTTGGCAAAACGCGGTCTGCCAGTTTTGTTCTTTGCAAGCTATTACTCCCTTTTTCCCGTTTTGCCATTATTTTAACCCGGATTTGCGTTTTATAAACCGAAAATCTCCGCCATGAAAGCGTGCGCCGCGCTGAACTCCGCGCTCTTGTCGACGCCGAACGAGCATTCGGCGGTCACGCCTCCCCGGTAGCCTGCGTCTTTCATCGCTGCTGCGAGCGCGCGCAGGTATGCACCGCCGTTTTTGCCGGGATAAACGCGCTCCGGCGGCTCCGCGACATGCACATGGCAAAGCATGTCGGCATATTTCGCCGCGTCGTCAGGCTCCTCGCCCGCGCGGTACATGTGGTAGGCGTCGCAGAGCAGGCCGAAGTTCGGCGCGTCGACGCGCTCCACAATCTCCGCGCCCTCAGCAAGTGTGTTGATGAAGTTGCACTCTGAGGCGTTCAGCGGCTCAAGCGCCAAAGTCAGGCCGAACTCTCGCATAATCTCCGCGGCTTCGGCGCAAAATCGAGTAAAAATCTCTTTAGCTTTACCGGCGTCCATTCCCTCTGGCAC
>JAPXNL010000142.1:1362-2490 GCA_033808535.1 Clostridia bacterium | reverse complement strand
CGCGCGCCGCGCCGCTGCCCAGCACTATCAGCCTGCCGCCCAGCGCCTTCACGCGCTGCGAGGCTGATTTTACAAAGTCGAGCGCCGCTGAATATCCGTCCGGTACGGCCAAAATCCTGTATTTGCCCGGGATGAAGCTGTTGTAGTATTCGATTTGCAAGCCTTCTGCGGCGGCGCGACCGGTTTCTTCATCGGTGAGCGCCATAACCGAGCCGACTGTCGCCTCCGCATAATCGAAGCCTGACCCGGTGACCAGTGCGCAGCCGGCGATGAGTGAGTCGAGCGGCGCGCTGCCGGTTGAGGCAACGCCCTGCGGCATAAAGCTGCCGCCCGGTAAGCAGCAGCCGAGCTTTACAGCCATATCGTTACGCCTCCATATCAATTTTTTGGCGCAATACCATGTATGATGCGGGCATTGTTTGTGTGCGCGCCGGTGCGGCAGGTGACAATAACGGTGCGCGCAAGGTTGTTTTTCATTCGTTTACCGATGCGGCAGGTCAAATCCCGCATTTTTTCCACATCATACTGTATTCTACATCACATTTTCCTGCAAGTCAAGGCAGGCATGTGAATTTTTATGCTCACGCGGTTATATAATAAAACAATCGGAGTATTTTTAAGAGGTTTATATACCGCCGGAGAAGTATAACTAAAATATATGGCTGAAAATTATGACGCATGATTATCTGCCCTCACAAGGCTGGCAGCGAGTGATTGTGCTCGCCGTTTATATTCTTATCGGGGCGGCGCTGGGTTACGCCGCGCTGCGCTGGCTGCTCGCGCCCGCGTTGCCGTTTATCGCCGCGTGGGCGATAGCTGCAGCGGTTCAGCCGCTGGCTGAGTTTTTGGGCCGCCACACGCGAATACCCAAACGAATACTGTGCGTAATACTCGCGTGCGGGATTCTCGCGCTTATCGGGCTTATTATAACCTCGCTGTGCGTGTTCGCGACGAATGAGCTGGGCGTGCTGCTGAGCCGCGCGTCGTCGGAGGCGAACGCAATTATAAGGGATATCGAGCGGTTTATCGATTCGATATCGGAGCGGCTGAAGCTGCCCGATAACCCGCTGCTTGACAACGGGTATATACATGAGTTCGGCATGTCGTTTGTGCAGAACACGATTACGG
>JAPXNL010000142.1:0-1352 GCA_033808535.1 Clostridia bacterium | reverse complement strand
CGGCGATTGCCGCGCGGGTGCCGGAGATGCTCGGGCGGATTATCGCGATGCTGCCGGGCATGATCCTGTTCGCGATTGTGACGCTTATCGCCTCGCTTTATCTCAGCGCCGACTACAAAAAAATCGGCGCGGCAGTCGCGCGCGTTATACCGGAGCGTGCGCGCGGCGTCATTGCATCGGGCACGCGCAAGCTGGTCTCGGCGCTTGGCAAATATCTGAAGGCATATACGCTCATCGCGCTGATCACTTTCACGGAGCTGTCGATCGGGCTGATCATACTGCGGGTGGAGTACGCGATTTTCGTGGCTGCGATCATCGCGCTTGCCGATGCCATGCCTATTATCGGGGCGGGCGCGGCGCTGGTGCCGTGGGCTGCGATTTCGCTGCTGCGCGGCGACTACTACCGTGGCGTGGGGCTTGCCGTGCTTTACGTCGTTGTGCTCGTTGTGCGCCAGTTTGTGGAGCCGCGGGTGGTGGGCGGCGTGTCGGGGCTGCACCCGCTGGCTGCGCTCGCCGCGTTGTACTGCGGATGGAAGTTGTTCGGCGTGGCCGGACTGTTCGTGTTCCCGTTCGCCGCCATTATTGCAGGAGAGTTGTTTGTAAAGCGCGAGGACGATGAGAAAGTTAAGTGATAGCGGGGTGATAAGTGGTTCGGGGAATATCTTGGGGGCGTGACGACGCCCCCAAACCTTCGCTATGCAATCTTAAGTTTGATGGCGTGGAAAAAAACCGACGGGAAGAGGCTCCAGCGGGTGGCAATGCCGCCGGACACCGCCAGTGGTGTTGGTTAAATCGGTTCATCGCGGGTATACTACATACATCACACACCATCACTGAACTATTTTCACCGATCGGCGTCATATGTGCCCGGAGGCGTATATTAGATGAAGAAAAAAACCGCATATATAATTCTCGCTGTCGTTGCTGTGCTGGCGCTTGCGACGGTCGCTGCGATACTCACATTAAACCGCGACACCGCTCAACCGCCGGCCGATTCTACCGACACAGCCGACACTGCCGTCGGGCCCGGCACAGAAGCTGTTACCGAAGCTGTTACTGAGCCTGTGACCGAACCTGTTACCGAGCCTGTGACCGAAACAACCGATCCCGACGTCGCCGATGACGGACGAATTTCCATCGGCGAGCAAGAGAGCAACTCTGATCTTTTTTCGCATGACATACAGGCAATGCCCGATGAAGCTGCCCAGCTGCTTTTCACGCACAGAATTTTCGGCACCGATATTACGCTGCTAGGATACCGGACCGAACCGAAAAGTATATGTGTTTACTATACCGACGACGGCAAAACCTACACAAAGCTTGACCTTTCGCTCCCGCAGAACACAAGCTAC
>JAPXNL010000141.1:0-5867 GCA_033808535.1 Clostridia bacterium | reverse complement strand
CCCTGGTATTCAGGCAAGCTTATGGATGACCTGTCGATAAACCATAAAACCATGGCAATCGGCGGCGATATAACCGTAAGCGACAAGCTGGGCATAAGCGCGATTATGTTCAACCACAATTACGTGGGCGATTATAACCTTGAAAACCCGTATCAGGTAGTAAGAGAGGGGCGCTGGACGCTTGACAAGCTCCACGAATGGGCAAAATCGACTTCGGGCGACCTAAACGGCGACACTTTGATTAAAAAAGAAGACGACCGGTTCGGCATCATTGCGGAAGACTTCTATGGCTGGTTTTTACTGGTCGATTCCGGCTGCCGCATCGCTGAAAAGGACGAAAACGACCTGCCGTATTTTACGATTATCACAGACAAAGCGATTAACTGCCTTGATAAAATCACAAAGCTGATGTACGACACACCTGCGCGCGGTGGCGGCGCCTCGTATTCTATGGAGGACTATATAAACATCTTCACCGAGGAAAGGGCATTCATGCATGCAAATGTGCTGTCTACATTTGCTTTGTTCCGCCATATGGAAACCGATTACGGCATAATCCCGCTGCCCAAATTCGACGAAAACCAGAATGAGTACATATCATCGTTCTCGCCGTGGGTGTCGAGGTTTTTAGCTATACCTATAACTAACAACAGCCTTGAAATGACAGGCGCAGTTATTGACGCACTGTCAAGAGAGAGTACTGCAACCGTCCGTCAAGCGTATTTTGATATATTCCTCAATGAAAAAGTTGCTCGTGACACCAAATCCAAAGAAATGCTCGAACTTGTTATCAACACCATCACGCCGGATATTGGCAGCATCTTCAACTGGGGCAACACCTGGAGCATGTATCAGCAGTTCATACAAGGTAAAAATACGAATCTGGTGTCTTTCTATGAATCAATTAGAACAATCGCCGAACAGCAGCTTGCTGATACGATTGTACTGTTTACAACCGAAGAGGACAATTAAATGGCGGTATACTATCACTATGACGACGCGCAACGACAGAATATAAACCGGGCAGGCAGGAATTTCTGGTATCTCTATATAAACGAAATATTCGACCGCCTGGGAGTATCGGCACGTGCTTTGCACGGCAGCGAGGTTGCGTCAACCGGGCTCGGACCGGGTGACACGCTCTTCCTCGGCGCATATGCGTTATCCGGCGCTGAAGTTGATGCGCTGGACTCAGCGGTGCAAAACGGCTGCACGCTGGTTGCGTTTGCCACATGCGGCTGTGAAAAGCTGTTTGGAGTTGAGCGCTGCGGCGAAATCCCCCAGCCGGTCGGCGATTTCGGGGTGAGCGGATACTTCCGGTTAAGAAAATCATTGATACCGGAGCTGCTGTCTATACCGGACGGCGACGCACCATTTCCTGTATTTGCGGATTTAACGCGGCTAAAGCCGTGCGGCGCGGAGACAGCCGCAGAAATAACGCTGCCCGGCGGTGAAAGTGTGCCGGGTATGACGGTGTACAAGACCGGCAAAGGTATGGCGTATTACATCGCGTTCGACCTGACTAAAACTCTTTGGACTTCATCTGCGGGCAAACCTGTCAGCGGCGGATCGGCCGGACTTCCTGTGAGCAGAGTTCCCGATTCGCGCATTACGCCGCTTGATTATGATACCTCAGTCGCGTTCAGCGATTATTACGTCTACATCCTGCAATCGATTTTAGCGGGAAACGGTGAGCCGATGATTCACCGGCTGCCCCCTTGTGACGGTACGGTGCCCGATTACCTCATCTACATCGGCGGAGACGACGACGCGACATCGGGCGAGATGAATCTCGAGGCGTCGGAAATCATGAGTGAAAAAAACCTGCCGTACCATATGAACCTCATGCAGGACGGCAGCGGCGAGTTTGTCATAACCCGCGAGCAGTATGAGCTGATAAAAAGCCGCGGGCATGAGCTGGCGCTGCACTATAATTTCACAGGCGGCGGCTTTACGCAGGAAGGATTTAAAACGCAGGCAGAGAAGTATGTCGCGACGTTCGGTGAGCTTCCGGTATGCTGTGTCGGGCACTGTCTGACGCAAGAGGGTTGGGCGGAGCGCTGCCGGTATCAGGAGGCGCTGGGGATACTCGGCGATAACAGCAAGTACGGCGAGGTCGAGCCGGGCAACATAAACGCATTCAACATGCACGGTTATGCTTTCGGCACTGCGTACCCGTTCTTTGCGCGCGATGACTGGGAGCACGACAACCGGAGGATGAAGTTTGTGGAGATGCCCGTAAGCTACTACGAGCCGAGGCTGTACGAGCACGATACTGCGGAGAAGCTGCATTTATGCGCCGACCGCTGCGCGTATTTCGGGCGGACGCTCAACCTGTTCATTCACCCGCATTATGTCACTGGAAGATTTAACACCACACCTCCCGGCGCACCGAACCCGGCACTGCGTGCGGTGGATGAAATTCTGGCTTACAGTAAAGATAAAGGCTATAATGTAATGCTGTGCGGGCCGGACAGGCTGTGCAAATGGTGGCATGGACGCGCGGATTCGGCGGTCAGGGCGCTGCCTTCTGCCGGGCCAGTAAAACAGTATCGGGTAAAGTGCGCCTGCGAGGACGGAATTGTGATAAAGCTGCCGTATAGTGAGAACATGCATATAAAAAGCATCACCGTCAATGGCGCGGAAACCGGTTTTACGGTAAAACTTATCGACGGACGCCCGTGGGTGCTGTTTGTGATAGATAAAACCGGCGAGCATGAGGTTGAAGTGAACGGTTAGTTTTTTTAACAGATTATTTATACACACAAATTAATATAAATAGGAGCTGCGGCTATAATCAATACTTGCTGCAACTACTTTTTTGCTGTGATTATTATCCAACATGTCTTGCGCTGGAGGTTGTTTTATATTATACTCAAAGTTAAAAAGTTATGGGTTATATCAAATTAGCAATGAGAGGTTTTAAAATGGCTAACTATATCATTGACTTAAGAAAAGAGTTGATTCGCCACCGCTATCAGATAAATCTTTTGCAACGTATTAGTTGTGCCAAGATAGAAAACAAAAAATACAAAGCTCTGCTTAAAAAAGGTGAAAAATTGCCTGATGGAGTGTATCAATATTTTGATTCTGAAACCGGAGAGCCAACTAATTCATTTTATACAATATATGACGCTGGATCTGAGTTAAGTGAAGATGAAAAACATGAATATATTCAATATAAAATGATGGAGTATATTAGAACAATAAAAAATTGTGTAGTATTCTTTACTGTCTTGACAGTTGTATCTTTAATTTTAACTTTAATATTATTGCTGTTTTAATATAAATAATAATCTATAAAAATCTATAAAAATGATGGAGAGTGCTATGTCTTACTTAAACGTGCTCTACATGAACCATATGGACCTGACATGGCGGCGGCTCAGATACCAGGCTGCAAACGTTGACCGGTATCAGGTTGTTCCATATGCGGAAATACAGGAAAAACTGATCGACGCAGGCTTGAATTTTGCCCGTGAGGGCGGCTGCTACTGTATCGAGCAGACAATATCGCTGCGGGAATATATAGAACGCAATCCCGACCTGGAGGAGGAGATTACCCGGCTTATCCGCGATGGAAGGCTGGTTGTGCTCGGCGGCGGGGAGTCTGTCATCGACTACAATATGCCTGACGGCGAGTGTCTGGTGCGCAACCACCTTTATTCCAAACTCTGGCTGAAGCATAAATTCGGCGTCGAGCCAGAGCTTGCCTGCTGTCCCGACACATTCGGACTCTCGGCAAACCTCCCCGCACTTTTCCGTGAACTTGGTTACCGGGGCATCTCGCAATACCATCGCGTGTTTCAGGGAGCAAAACCTGTGTGGCAGGGCATTTCGGGCGATCGCATACTACTTGAAACTGCAAAGATGAGCCCCCGCACGACATTCGGAGCGGGCAGCTTTCTGAAAAGCCGGGTTTGCGGAATCTGCGGCGGGAAAGGTGACACCTGCTGCTACGGCTTCGGATTTGTCCCGGTTTATGCACCTAAAAATCCAAATCAGCTGGACGATATGCTCAGCGCGATTGTTCAGCACAGCCGGTCGGGTGATGTAAACTTAATCATAAACGGCGAGGAGAGCATGCCGCCGGAGGGCGTGTGTGCGAAACTACGCATTCTCGCCGAAAAAGCGGGGATGGAAATACGCTTTGTCGGGCTTGAAACGCTGATAGGAGAAAATTACGGCGACCTGCTGCAGAATGTCGACAGCCTGCCCGAAGATATGATCGATCCCCGTCCGGAGGGAAATCCTGTGGGCGCGGGCTGCTATACCACACGAATCAAGCTTAAGCAGGAGAATCGCCGCTGCGAGGCTGCTCTGCGTGCTGCCGAAACACTAGCTGTTGCCGCTTCTCTTCGCGGGGACTCATATCCCGCGAAAACCATAGAGCGGCTGTGGCGGATGCTGGCGTTTATGCAGTTCCACGACGCTCTGCCTGCAACGCACAGCGATGACGCTTACGCTGAACTGATGGAAACAGCGCGGCAGATCCGCGCCTCGGCAAGCCGGATAATCAACCGGGCGGGGAACAGATTGATTAGCAGCATCGCGATTACGGAGGGCGAAGGAATACCTTTCTTTGTGCTAAATCCTCTGGAATACGATGTCAAAGAAGCCGCGCTCAGCGCTGCTGTCACTGTAGATGAGTATACACGAAGCGGCATGGTCATCTCGCCCGACGGCAGCCATGCATTGCTGTCTTTTGAGCGCAGCAGCAATCCCGAATCGAATGTTGCGCGCATAACTTTCATCGGCAGCCTTCCCGCGTTCGGCTACGGAATATTTCGCTTTGTTCCCTCGGAGGACGATTTGCCGCAGTCCGTGCCGTGCAGGGGCGGTGTCGTCATGGAAAATGAATTTTTGCGTGTCGAGCTTGACAGCAGGGCTGTAAAATCCGTCACCGACAAGCGCAGCGGGCGCATGATTGCCGCAGACGGTACTTTTGCACCCGTACTGTCCGATGATGCCGGCCATCCATGGGGGCGCACCAATACGATACAATACCGCGAACGGGCAGACAAGCCTGATTATTGGGAGAATATGATGCCGCCGCGCGTATACAGCAATGTGGTGCGCTACTCCCGGCGCGGTGAGCTGCAGATCGCCACAATTCACATCACTTATGCGCGCGAGGAAAAACAGATTGAACTGCTCGACTGGACGGCAGAGCTGATTTTGGCCGACGGCAGCGACACTCTGCGGGTGAAAATCAAAACCTCATTTGACGCGCGCGACATAAAGCTTTCTACGGCAGTGGTTTTGCCTGAGCCTCCCCGTAAAGGCATGATAGATTACGAAATCCCGCTGGGCAGAATCGCGCGGGGAAGGGCAGACAATTTCGACTACCAGCTCGGTTACTCCGACGAATGGCCTGCGCTCCGATATGTAAGCGCGGATATCGGCGGGCAAACGGTTACCCTCTGCAACAGCGGAACTCCGGGTCATTCAATCGACCGCAACACTATACTTGTTTCACTGATACGCACGCCCACACAGTTATGCTGCGGCTACGGCTTCAAAGGCGCTATCGACCGCAGCCTGCATACCTTTGATTTTACTCTGTCGGCGGGGCTGACGCCTCTTGAGGAATATCGCCGCGGCATGGTTTTGAATGCGCATTATCCCGCCTTTACTGGAAATTCCGCCAAAGCAAATAGTACTGACTCAAATGTGCTTTCGGGTAGTTTCTTGCATCTGCCAAATGGCACGCCGCTGCTTGCGCTCAAAGGTGCTGAGGGCGGTAACGGCTACATATGCCGTTATCTTGGCGGCAGGGAAACGGTGAAACTGCGCTTTGACGAAGCTGTGGAGATATGCTCAATTCTGGAAGAGGGCACCGGAGAAAAGGTCAGCGAGGTAGAGGC